>CASDRY010000001.1 GCA_949283235.1 uncultured Spirochaetales bacterium
GTTGTATCCAAGAGGGAATGTTGTTTTGGAGGTGTCACGTCCATCATACATTGCAGAGTTCGGATGCTTCTGGAGCGTATCGTCCCTATAACTTCTCTCTACTGAGAGGGAGATTGAATTTGCCCATCTCTTATCTCCAACCCAATCATCAGAGAGTGATAAAGAAACAGACTGTGTATCGGGAGAGAGTGTCGTGGAGATGGAGAGATCACGGCCAGTTCCTGCCAGATTCCTGTCAGCCCACTGAAGAAATCCTGAGATAGGAAACCCATCAACAGTACCGCCGAATGTCGCTCCGAACTGAAGCTCCATCTGGTTCCCTTCCTCCACTGTGAACTCTATTATGACACCTTCAGGAGTATTTCCATAAAGAAGATCTGCCCTTACTGTCGAGAGAAGTCCAGTATTCATCATATTCTGCTGGCTTCTGATAAGCGCAGAGCGTGAGAATACATCCCCGACTTTAAGAGTGATCTCCCTTTCGAGAACATAAGGCTTTGTCTTTGTCAGTCCATTTATGACAATTGCCTCAACAACAGACTGAGGTCCTTCCGAGATTGAGATATCATAGCTGATTGTATGGTTAACCTCATCGCGCATAGGAGTGAATACAATAGAAGCCCTTATATATCCATTATCGTAATAGAGGGAATTAAGTGCTTCCTGCTGCAGAGCAATATCCTCAGCATCGTAGGCATCACCTGGCTTCATCGAAATCAGGTTCTGAATAGTTTCATCTGAGAATACAGAGTTACCTGAGAAGCTGACATCCCCTATAGTCCATCTATTGCCTTCCTCAATCGTATAGACAACATTGACATAGATTACCTTCTCATCTTCCTCACCTGTCGGGACAACATCCACAGAAAGGACTTTCGCATCTGGGTATCCTTCTGTTCCATAGAGCCTTACAACAGCTTCCTTATCTGTATCCAGATTAGACATAACTAAGTTTCCAGCACTGAAGAATGAGCGGCTTTTCTGTGTCATGACGTCTGTAAGGTCCTTAGCGGAAAGCCCTCCTATTCCCTGAAAGAGAATCTCCCTCACCTTATACTGCTTGCCTTCGCTTACTGTGAAAAGGATATCTACGGTATTGTTTTCCTCTTTGAGGGTATAGCTACCATCAACTGTAGCATCTTTATATCCTCTCTGCAGATAGTATGAAAGAACTGAATCCGCGTTTATTCCGATCATTCCAGGTGTGAAGAAATCTCCTTCGTTTATTGACTGTGCGCGGAGAAGAGGATTTCTACCTACCCGGTCATTCCCTGTGACGCTCACAGAAGCAACCATGGGATTCTCAACAATCTGGAAGACGATAACCAGATGCTCATCTTCCCCTTCCCTTATAGCTTCAGCTGAAAGATAGCTAAGCCAGGGCTGGGCATAGAGGACGCTGTTCATCTCTGAGAAAACCGCATCAGAGAACGGCTCTCCAAGATATGGAGCGAGAAGACGATCGATAGTCTCCTCTTTGACATTTCTGAGTCCTTCATATCTGAAAGCAGTCATTGGCATGCCATCCCACCAGACACCATCATCAGCAGCTGATACAAATGATGCTGCGAAAATGAGGACCAAGAGGGAAAGAACAATCGTTCTCCATATATTCTTCATCGGTATTTCTCCTTCGTGCATACTAGCAGATTGACTCTTTTGCTTCTACTCATCACCACTTTCAAAAACACCTTTTACATCAAAGCTACACAATTACCAGACAATACGCTTAGAGATGCCGAAGCCAAACGAGTCGAGGATATCATAAAGGGTGATGTTCTCAGGCTGAGTGAAGACAGTGAATACAGCAAGCGGATTATCCCATTCAAGGGATATCTCGATATCGAGATTGAGATCATCTGCAAGGAATGTGTGCTGAGTTGATTCAGTTCTATTGTTCTCCGCATCGAGATGTACCATACCCTCAAGATAAAGCTCAGGGGAAAGATACTTTCCAAGATACAGCGTGGTTCCATCGAGATACCTAGCCATTGGAGACAATGCTTCGTTATCGAGATTGGAGGAAGCATAGGAAACTGTATCGAAGATAAGGTTCTCAATGATATTCGTATGGAGCGAGAATGTATCGAGCGCAAGGGAAGAGCGTATCGATTGCTCAAGGGTATTGTCATTAGCATTGGAGATGAGACCAATTCGCGAGAGGATATCCACAGAGGCGGAAACAAGAGAAACCATTGAGGACACTGAAATATCACCATAGATGGAGTTAGGCAGAATTGACTGACCAAGTATCTGCATGATCTCGCTCAGTGGCTTCGAAGGCGCGCTTTCAAACGATGGACTGAGATTGTCGAGGGTAGAATCGCGAAGGATTAGGAAGATATCAAGAGGATCTCCGTTCGAGTCAAAATCCCTAAGCCTTGCCCTGAGATTTATAACAGGATTGAATCCCGCACCTTCTACCGGATCCTGCCTGAAGCTTATATTTCCTTCAGTAATATAGAAATTCTTCTGGAAGTAGAAGAGCTCTCCTGATCTTATATCCAGAGATCCGGAAACATCGAGCGTTCCCATCTCATCTACCTTCACATTGAGATTCTGGTTCTCTGCAAGATCTGCTCTGAGTATAGGATCTCCTGTAAGAGGGAATATGAACTTGACGTTCTCTGTCAAAAGAAGGCGCAGATCAGCTGTTGTCTTTGCATCAGACTCACCCATCCATTCCGGAACGGGTTCCATTCCAAGTGACATCGTTATATTAGCAGCTTTGAGGTCTCCATCCATGAAAAGCACGCTGTCAGAGCCCTGCCCAACCTGCAAGTGTCCAGTTACATCACCCCAGAGGTCAATATTCGAAGAAGTCAAAGGCAGCCTGATACCAATCCAGTTATCTTCTTCTGCATAGACATCAACAACCCAGCCATCCATAGAAAGAGAAGAGCCTAGATCAATTGTAAGGCTTACGCGCCCTGGTGTTCTTTCATATGTCTCCGTATCGAGAACAGTACAATCATCAACAAGGGACTGGAAGCTGTTGTCCCAGACGGAGAAGTACGGATTATGAAGAATAACCCTCTCTCCAGGCATCCAGAAGACATCGAAAGCAACCTCCTCCGCAGAAAGCCACCCGAAGAGATTCCATGAGCCCTCATCATTCACGGCCACGATCTCACCCTTTGCAGGAGCTGGGGCGTAGAAGACTATCGAAGGAGTAAGGAAAAGATCCGCAACGCTTATCTCGAAATCAGAGATGGAGACAGCGAGAGAGGCATCTGTCTCACCTCCAATAGCTCCATCAATCATGAATCTTCCCACAGGAAGAAGATCTATGTCAGCAACAACCGAACCGCTCTCTATATCAAAAGAACCATTTGCAAGATTACCGGAAAGCGAGATGTGCCCATCATCATTCTCTATGTGGATACTCTTCTCAGCTATGAGGAATCTGTCTCCAAGATTTGTCTCCCCTATCTTTATATCGGCAGAAGCACCGCTAAGCCTGTTTCGCACTATCGATGAGATGGCATCTGCAAGATTCTCCCCTCTGTGGAGATCTGCGCTTATAGAGATGGAGGATGAAACAGGAAGATTGCCGTCAGCCCTCTCTATCGCGGCATTCAGGGAAAGATCTGCAGTGAACATACCAGTCAAGGATGAATAACGTATCTCATTGAAGCCAAGGGAAAGATTTCCTGATGTATAGGATATGGAAGTGAGTGCAATCTCATCTCTATCCACATAAAGCTCAGCTTCAGCAGAAGATGGATTGTTAATCATATCCGTGCTATATGCACTGATTCTTCCACTGAATGAAAGGGCATCCCAGGTTCCTGCACGTGCGGTCAGGTTTATATCCCCTATCATTCCGCTAATACCAAAACGTTCAAGATTGAAGCTATCAGCTCTGAGAAGACCAGAGAACATTCCATCTTCAGAGCGGAGTATCGAAAGCAGAAGACTTTCATTGACCGCACTGGACAAGCTAAGTGCAATGGATGGTGCTGTGTAGTCTATTACCATCCTACCTGAAATGGATGGAAGGAGCGATGAGGAGAAGAGAATATCATCAAATACAAGGGAGGTGTTATCTCCATACATCGAGAAGCTGAGATCAGGGTTATCAGGGAAGATGGAAAGGTTTCCGATCACAAAACCGCCTGAAGAAATCCTGAACTGCTGCTCAGCAAAGCTGAAATCAGCATCGATTGTTCCCTCAAGGAACGAAGGGAAAGCTGTATCCTCCCTGAACACAGGGAGCTCGAAATTATCAAAAGAGATGGTGCCGTTTATGACCTCTCCAAGATCGACTTCAGCGTGAGCCTTTTCGTTATCGAGGAAGATTGTATTCTCTAAGAAATCTATTTTGATATCAAACGGATAGAAGTAATCTCCCGATTTAAGCGTTGCAGAAGACTCGATTATATTCTCATCTGACCAGTTCACATTGCCTCTGAGCCAGCTTGAGGAGAAATAAGGGATCTCAGCGGAGAAGAAATACTCTTCATTGCTTTCAAGGGTGAGGGTCCCGACAAAAAGCTCATAGCCAGAATCAGTCATTGAGATAACGAATCTGCCCTCTGGAAGATTTGTACTGAAATTGACACTGCCCTCGAAGGAAGCTCTGATGAAATCAGAAGTAATGGATACCTGATCTATATCAACACTATCTTCATACATGCGGCCACTGCCGGATGCGGCAAGGGAGAAGAAGTAATCGTTGAATGCAATATCAGAGATAGCGAGTGCGAAATCCATTGGTCCTGTCATCTTCTCATCGAAATCCAGCGATACAGAGCCTGTCGCAGCTGTATTCTCACCAATATAGTTATAGAGGACAGGAATGTACTGACTTACAAATGGCAGGAATGGACGGAGCGGAAGATTTGTGTAATAAGCATTAGCCCTTATTCCTTCTCCGAATTCTCCTGAGAATATCAGATGGTTACCGAATGTGCCTCTTACGAAACCTGATTCATCCTCATAGGACGCATAGATGTAGCCCTCATTCTCAAGTCCTGGAATATGAACACGGCTAAGTGAGAGGAACGCATCCTCAATCTTCTCCCCCACATCAGCAGAGAATGAGAAATTACCGCCTATTCCATTCAGGTCTGAGCCTTCCCTCACTCCCTCGATATACCCTGAAGCTGAGAAAGAGATAAGCTCTTCAAAGCTTCCGCTCAGCGATATGCTCTCACCGCGAAGAGTCACATCAGAGCCTTCTAAGCTAAGCGCGTCTGAGTAGAATTCCGGTATATACAAACTGAAAGATTTCTCGTCAATCGAGCAGGAAAGCTCAGTATCCAGGGCATCATAAAGATTTACACCATCCTTTACAGAGCGAAGAGAATCGAAGATCAGTGAAAGCCTTTTCCCCTCAAGCGTTATATCAGCTTCTGAGGAGGAGAAACCTATTCCTCCATACTCTGCAGCAGGAGAGAGAAGAACAGCTTCAGCTGCATCTGGCGTGCCCTGAAGCGATGCTCTTGAAAGCGAGAAAGAAGCATCTCCTGCCCTTCCTTCTGCTCCAGAGAGTGAGAGTGCTATTTCCATGTTCTCTATATTATCAAGAGATGGTGTTTGAAGACGGAGAATAGGATCTGACATAGAAGCGCTGAAATCTTCTCCATTTACTGCAGCGCTATCTGCAGATGCTGAAATTACAATTCCATCGGCAAGACTTGCCGTAGCTATGAATGAGGTGGCCTCCGCGTTTATTCCGCCGCTTTCATAGCTGAGGGATGGAAGAATCATCTCAGCCCTTATTCCATCATCAAGATATGCTGAAATCTCCGCATCTTCTGACTTCGCTCCAAGCAGATCCAGGCTTATCCCATGAAGATGGATTGAAAGTGAATGAGTATCCAGAAAGGATGGTAGAGCGAAAGATGAATTTCCCCCGCTTCCCCCTGCGGGAATAGCTGGTACAGAGATAGAGCCATCGATGCCCTCGATATCAAGTCTCCCTTCCCCAGTGATGAGGTATCTGAAGATCGAGAGGATTCCCATATGCACTTTGACCTCGGAAAGGGAGAGTATCTCGTTATCAAGATAATTCACAGCAAGGTCATGTATCGTAAAGCCGGAGCTGATACTCCTTTCCATCCTGTCGAATGAGACCGAGATATCTGAATCGAAGTTCTCAAGCTCTTCCATTATCTTCTCTGTGACAATCAGCGTGGGAGATGTCATTCCTACTGAAAAAACAGCGAAGAAGGCAACAGATGCGAATAGCAGCAGCACTGTTATCGAAATGAATATAATTGAAAAAGGCGAATGGTATTTCATCTGCTACTGCTTTGAGTTTATTATACTCCTCGGTATAGAATAGCATATTCCCGGCTCAGGGAGAATGGAGTGTATATGAGCATACTGAAGTCATTCATAGTATTTGAAGGACTTGACGGCGCTGGAACAACCACGCAGATCAAGAATCTTGCACGTTATTACGAGTTCAATAAAAGAGAGTATTTCATAACAAACGAACCGACATCGAATCCGATCGGAGAGCTTGTAAGGAAGATACTCAGGAAGCAGATTACCACAACACCTGAGGCTTTGGCCCTTCTTTACGCCGCAGACAGGAGCGATCATCTATACAATCCTTCCTATGGAATCGTGAGGCTCATCGAGGAAGGAAAGATAGTAATGTCTGACAGATACTTCTATTCCTCCATTGCCTATCAGAGCGTTGAGTGCTGCAAATCCCTTATCAAAACTATCAATGATTACCCCTCTCCTGAATTCCTTATCTTCATTGATACCCCTGTCGAGGACTGCATGAAGCGTATCGAGAAGCGTGGGGAAGAGAAGGAACTTTTCGATAGAGCGGAATTCCTGACAGCTGTAAGAAAGAACTATCTTGATCAGCTTGAGTCCCTTCCATCAGGAGTGAACCTCCTTACAGTGGATGGAAGGAAATCAATTGAGGAGACTGAAGCAGAGATAAGGAAGTATCTCTCCTCTTTCAGCCTCTGATGAATGTGGCATCTCCATAGCTGAAGAAGCGGTAGCGATTCTCTATCGCATGCTCATATGCACGGAAGATCAGATCCTTTCCAGCAAGTGCTGAAACCAGCATCAGAAGCGTTGATTCAGGTGTGTGGAAATTTGTGAGAAGATCATCCACGAAGCGGAATCGGTATCCAGGATGGATGAAGATATCTGTGTTCCCTGTCAGAGCTGAAAGTCTTCCGCTCTCATCAGCGGCGCTTTCGAGAGTTCTGACAGATGTTGTTCCAATAGCAACTATCCTCTTTCCATCTGCTTTTGCTTTGTTAAGCTGAGAAGCTGTCTCGCTATCAATCTCATAGTGCTCTGTATGCATGTGATGGTCCTCTATATTCTCCGTCCTTACAGGAAGGAATGTACCGGCACCGACATGGAGAGTCACCTCATAAATCGGAATGCCCATCGCACGGACTTCTTCCATGAGCTCTTTCGTGAAGTGAAGCCCAGCTGTAGGAGAAGCGACAGATCCCATCTTCTTCGCATATACCGTCTGATACCTTGTTTCATCGCTCCAGCTATCTTCTCTTTTGATATAAGGAGGAAGAGGAACATGACCGCAGCGCGTGAAGAAATCCTCTCCGCTATCTGCAGATAGCCTAAGAGACCTTGTTCCATCCTCATTCTCCCTCACTATCTCGCCTGTGACGGAGTCTTCCCCTCCATCATGCAGCAGGAAGCGATATGTCTTACCCTTCTTCTGTCTCTTTGTCTTCGTGACCATGCACTTCCATGCACCATCATCTTCCCTTCCAAGGAAAAGGAACTCGACAGTTCCGCCTGTCTCGGATACTCCGAAGACCCTGGCCTTCCTTACCCTGGAGTTATTAACGACAATGACACTATCCTTATAGAGAAGAGAAGGAAATTCCCCCATCATATGATCAGAGTACACTCCGCTTTTCCTATCTATGAGAAGAAGCTTATCCTCCCCTCTTTTCTCCGAAGGTTCCTGAGCTATAAGCTCTGGTGGTAAATCAAAATAGTAATCCTTGGTCAGCATCTGTGCCCTTTCCCCTTATTCCAAGTAAATCATAAGCCTTAGAAGTAACACATCTTCCTCTCTGCGTTCGCTTGAGATATCCCTGCTGTATGAGGTAAGGCTCATAGTAATCCTCAAGACTTTCAACGGCCTCTCCTACCGAGATGGAGAGAGTATCAGCACCGACAGGACCGCCATCATAGTAATCTATTATGGTTCTGAGAATCGTCCTGTCCATCTTCTCAAGTCCATTCTGGTCTATACCAAGCCTCTCTAGCCCTTCTTTCACAATCTCATCTGTAATCGTTCCATCTCCAAGTACTGAGGCAAAGTCACGAAGCCTTCTAAGAAGCCTATTCGCTATTCTTGGAGTACCCCTAGAGCAGCGTGCAAGCGCCATCACAGCTTCAGGAGTTATCCTTGTCTCAAGAATACGCGCGGAGCGTGCGATAATAGTTGAAAGCTCTTCAGGTGAATAGAGATCGATATGTATGTTAATACCGAATCTGGAGGCAAGCGGTGAAGATACAGAGCCTGCCTTGGTCGTTGCTCCTATAAGCGTGAAGTGAGGAAGGGGAACCCTCATCGTCCTGGCTGCAGGCCCCTGCCCTATTACCCAATCTATCTCAAAATCCTCCATAGCGATATAGAGCATCTCTTCCAAAGCTGGTTTCAATCGATGAATCTCATCGATAAAGAAGATGGAGTTCTCAGCGACATTCGTCAGTATTCCCGCCAGATCCTTAGGTTTATCGAGAGCGGGAGCTGAGGTCATTCTTATCTCGCTATGCATCTCATTTGCAATAATAGACGCGAGCGTTGTCTTTCCGAGTCCAGGAGGACCAACTATGAATGTATGATCAAGCGCATCCCCCCTTGCCTTTGCAGCCTTGATGAAGATGGAGAGATTCTCCTTTATCGAGGCCTGTCCCTGGAAATCCTCAAGATACTTAGGTCGCAGGATATTCTCCTGCTTATCTTCCTCATGGAAAGTAGCATCTACCGGGCGTGTAACAGAGATGGACTCATCGAATTCCATTTCGTCGCTTTTATCGTAAATCATGCAAGCCTCTTAAGCATAATAGAGAATATCATGGGTTCAATTGACCTGTAGTCAGTTCCCCTGATCTTATCCTCATTCTCTTTCAGAACATCTGTAAGCGTTCTTACGACATTCTTCCTGTCATGCCCCATTGCAACAAAGGAATCGACCATATCCCTGTATTCCTGAGGAGCAACCACATTGGAGCTCTTCTCCCCTTCGTCCTCATCAAGAACAAGGACATTCCTGAGCTGAAGTACAAGCTTCTGAGCTGTCTTAGGACCTATTCCAGAAACCTTGGAGAGCGTCTTCACATCCTGCGCATCCAGTGCCCTGACAAGGTTTGATACAGTGATGCCTGAAAGAATCTTTATAGCCTGACGAGCACCTATCCCTGGAACTGTCTGAAGCTGCTCGAAACAGAATCTTTCCTCCTCCGAGACAAAACCGAATAGCGTCATTGCATCTTCACGATGCTGGAGGTATGCGAAAACCCTTATATTTTCCCTATCAGGGGGTGGAAGCTGGGCAATGCTGTCTGAAGTGCTTAAAGAGACTTCAAGCCTGTACTCCACACCGCCCGGAGTAAGAATCGTGATATAGTCCGGTTTCAGTTCGATAACACGGCCATGTATTGCATTAATCATGACTCAAGTTTACTCTTGAGCGACAGTGTGGAGCAATAGCATATGCAATCTGCAAGGGCGTCTGCTGCATGATCGGGCTTCGGTATTGATTTGAGATGGAGAATAACCTTGACCATCTCCTGTACCTGGATCTTCTCTGCCCTTCCCATCCCTGTCACAGCTGTCTTTATCTGAAGCGGTGAGAAAAGATGTACTGGAATTGACATCTCCGAAAAACGATAGAGAATAGCGCCTATCACCTTTGCAACAGGGATGGCTGATGTGATGTTCTTCGTGAAGAATATATCCTCCATCGAGACGACAGAAGCATTATACTTAGCGGCTACCTCGCCCACATCGGAGGCTATTGTATAGATTCTCTTCTGAATATCCTCACCGGCAGGTGTCTTGATCACACCAAAAGAAATAGGCCGGTAGTGCTGCCCATCGAAATTGACAACACCCCAGCCTGTATCTGCCAGTCCCGGATCGATTCCCAGGACAATCATTATTCTTCCTGATAATCCTCTGGAAGTTCCAGGTTTGTTGATACCTGCTGAACATCATCAAGATCCTCAAGTCTGTTGACAATGTTCATGACCTTGGCAGCCTTCTCGCTATCGAGCTGTACCATCTGATCAGCTACACGAGTAACATCAGCGCTCTCCTGCTCGAAACCAGCATTCTGCATAGCCTCGAGAACCTGAGCGAAATCAGCCTGGCTTGTTGTTACCTCGATGATGCCATCCTCTGCGGATACATCTTCAGCGCCATTCTCGAGAGCAGCCTCGAAAATCTGATCCTCTGTGTACTTCTCTGCATCGTATGTGATGATGCCCTTTGTCTGGAACATGTAGCTGACGCATCCAGTTGCTCCAAGTGAGCCACCAAGCTTGGTAAGAGTAGATCTTACATCTGCAGCTGTTCTGTTCTTGTTATCTGTAAGGGTATCGATGATGATAGCAACTCCACCAGGAGCATAGCCCTCATATGTGAGTTCGTAATATGTAGCGTTTGCAAGCTCGCCGCTTCCCTTCTTGATTGCGCGGTCGATATTATCCTTAGGCATGTTCTCTGCTTTTGCCTTGAGGATTGCTGTTCTAAGACGTGCATTTCCCTCTGGATCTGCACCAGCTTTTGCAGCTACTGTGATCTCCTTGATGAGCTTTGTGAATTTCTGTCCGCGCTTTGCGTCAGCAATTCCCTTCTTGTGCTTTATAGTTGCCCATTTGCTATGGCCAGACATAAATACCTCTTCTTATTATTAAGCTATCTTTGATTACCGAATTAAACTATCACAATGGCATCCGAGGTGTCAACGGCTACAAAGTCATTACTCTCCATAGAAAAACGATCTGCCCAGATTCGGGCAGACCATCATCAGTTAATTTTGTTCAGGAGAACAATCAGTTCGATTTGCATTATCAATTCCATAACCAGCAAATCCTCCGCCATTTACAGGATTCTCTTTAAGATTCTCAGCCATTTCAATGCCAGTTGCATTGCAGGAAACAAAAGTAGAAGACCCTTCAACAAACCCAACAAAACCACCTACTCTACCTAGCTGTAAAGATCCTGTAGAATCAGATGCTGTAATACTACCAGAAACAGTTATGCTTTCTGCTCTTCCATTCCAAATCTGTCCGATTGCTCCACCAATTGCATACTGCCATGAACTTGGCTCGTCTGTATCATTGTTATCATCGAGAATAGAAATTGTAACATTGATATTGGAATTCTTAATACTTCCTCCAGACATACGTCCAATAAGGCCACCTAGGTATTCAAGTGCTTTAACCTCACTTGTGTTGTCACACTCACTGATTTCCGTGTTCAGAGCCATACCTACAATTCCACCTGTTCCATGGGGTACATTTGAATTATCTACTGAATTACCTATGATTGTTCCAGAGTTATCAGACGAATTTATCGTAGCCCCTGATGTTTCTCCAACAATTCCTCCCACATTGGTTTTTCCGGTCACTTCACCTTTGTTTTCTGAATTAGAAATTGTCGAATTTATACAGAATCCAGCGATTCCACCAACCTGTATATCTGTAGCATCAATTTTTCCTGTGTTATTTGAATGATCAATTGAAGCTGATGCCTCAACATCTCCAACAATACCACCAATCTGTTTACTTCCAGATATTTCATTTGAATTTGAAGAATAACTTACTGATGTGCTAACAGCATTTCCAACAACTCCACCAACAGCAGTATCGCCTTTAATACTTCCAGAATTTACCGCATAGCTTATAGTAGAATTGTTCTCCGCTTTTCCTGTAATTCCACCAACAGAATTTGTCCCAGAAATACTACCAGTATTTGAATTCATATTTGCGGAAGAACCATTAATAGTTCCACCATATACTCGTCCTGCAATACCTCCAATCATGTTTCCAGTATTTCCAGTTGGCACAATTATATCTTTATTATTTGTCGAATCAGAAACAGAAGAAGACGTATTCATGTGCCCAACAATTCCACCTATGGCTTGGTATGTTTTTCCACTTTCCTCTGCAAAAGCAAATTCGCCGTCATTTGTACAATTCTTTATGGAAGCATTAATCAGTATACCCGCAATTCCACCTATGGAATTGTAGCTTTCGATGTTAGTATCGACACCATCTGTGATAGTTATTTTCCCTTTATTCGTACAACCACTGATAATAGTAGAATCTGAAGCATATCCAACAATGCCAGATATATTTGAAGGCCCCGCAATAGCACCAGAATTTTCACACGCCTCAAACTCAGCAAATCCCGCAAATCCTGCAATTCCTCCAGCATACCATTTGCTAGTTACATTTCCTCTATTGCTACATCCAGATATTTCAAGTGAACCAATAGTTCCAGAAGCTGGACGATTGACTGTTCCTACAATTCCTCCGACATTGTTGCTACCAGTTCCCTCGATATCTGCGTAATTCTCTGAATTCCTTATATACCCCTCTCCAATGATTCTACCAGCAATACCTCCTCCACTGACAATCTTTAATGAAGAATCATCATCAGGAAGACCAGCTTGGCAGTTATCAATAACTGCTCCGTCATACACAATACCTGCTATGAGACCAACAGAATCACCACTGGATTCTATTGATCCAGTTACTGTTAAATCATGAACTCGTGTATTTTTGCCTGCAATTGCAGAGAATAAACCAACAACTGCATTTGAATCTGAAGACGAACTATAATTGATTTCAATAGAATGACCATTACCATCAAAAATACCAACAAATGGTGTGCTTCCAACAGACAGGGAACCTTCATTTCTTGTAGAAATCCCAATTGGTACCCATTCTGAAGTAATTGCTATATCTTGATTCAATTTAAAATGATAAGGCTCAGACAAAGTTCCATTATTGATAAGTCTGCCTAATTCAGCCAAATCTTCTTCATCTGAAATCGTATAAGGATTTCCAGAAGTTCCATTTCCACCAGAAAGAATTCCTGTAGGACCAGCTTCAGTATCTACGAAGAAATATGGGGGAATCGGTATATACTGATTTCTACATGAAATAAGAAATAATACAAACGAAATTATGGTTATAGCTTTAAGGCTATACCCCCCCCCAGTTCTTTAAAATACGAAGAACTTTATTGGAAGAAAAGAGACTCATAATCACCTCCACTTGATACAGAAGTCTATAATATGTTTCTCAAATCTTCAAGTTTTATAGCCCCATAGCCATCTGAAGAATGATCCAATCAAGAGTCATGAAGCCCTTCTCGGTAAGAGAGAATGTAGTTTCCGTCTCTATATACGATTGTTTTTCTATTCTTTCTATTGCATCTCTATAGAGAGTATCAAAAGAGTGTCCAAAACGTCTTTCATACTCAGCTTTATCAATTCCATCCTTGGTTCTGAGTGAAGAGAGAAGGAACTCCTCCTCCGTCTCGGAAAGAGACAATGGAGTGCATTTCAGCTCAGGCTCAGAGAGATACTCTGCTATGCTCTCCTTCTCCCTCATGGATGTAACTGTACTGTATCCTATCGAACTCTCAGCCCCCGGTCCGAATCCCACGTACTGCCCAAGCTTCCAATAAACCTGGTTATGAAGGCATCTCTCCCCTTCCTTTGAGAAATTGGAAACCTCATAATGCTCATAGCCAAGCTCTCTAAGCTTCTCCCAGCCTTTTTCAAGGAAGAGCGCTTCCTCATCTTCCCCTATCGGTCTTTCTCTTTCAATAAGAGGTGTTCCCTCCTCGAATGTCAGACAATAGAAGGAGATATGGCCAGGGTTGTATGAAGCAACACTCTTGATATCCTCAATAGTCGTCTCAACGCTCTCCCCCGGAACTGCCGTTATGATATCCGCATTCCACCTGAAGGGAGATTCACTAAGTATCGAGAGAGCTCTGAGGTTATCCTTTCTCCTTGCATTCCTCCCAAGATGGGCAAGGACATCATCATCCATACTCTGTATCCCGACCGATACCCTTGTGAGAAGCGGATAAAGCGAATAGATTTCCTTCGAGACATTCTCGGGGTTTATCTCAAGCGTGACTTCCTCGCTCCTTCCATTCTCCTGGGCTTTCTCCAAAATCCTTCGTATGTTGACAAGCCCAAGTATTCCAGGGTTTCCTCCCCCCACAAAGACTGTCTTATAGGGCTTTCCATAATCCTTATTGAGGGCATCAATCTCAGCAAGCAGCAGGGAGACATACTTTTCCATCCACGAGCGATCTACAGAGGAAAGAGGCACCGAGTAGAATGCACAGTAATCGCACTTGCGGGTGCAGAATGGAACGTGGATGTATAGAGATAGCGGTTTTGAATAATCCAGGCCTTTCATCTGTTATCTGTCAAAGAGGAGATGCGGTTAAGCGGCCAGAATCTTCCTACGACACGGCCATTTATCGTGGACTCCTCGACAACTCCGAAGTATCTTCCATCTCTTGAGTTATCTCTATTATCCCCAAGAGGCAGAATGTAGTTCTCCGGCACATAGATTCCATTCTCATACTCAGCAGCCTCAGAGCGGAGAGTCATATCCGAAGGATCGAATGAGGAGAGAGTCTTCGTTCTCACCTTCTCAAACTCATAGCGGTCAAAGATGTAGTTGAAATTCGTTCCGTCTAGGATGGAATAATTCCTGTAATAACTCGCAGGAACTTCTCTTCCAAGACCTTCTTCCTGATATGCGGTGATAGCAGCAGCCGCTTCCAGACCAGAGTAATACTCACCATCTATTGATCTATGAGGCCCGACAGCAAGGGAATTAGAGGCTCTGAAATCCTCTTCCTTCTCAAAAGCATCCTCTCCCGAGGGCTTTATAAGCACATTGCCGTTTTCAAAAAGGATGGTATCACCAGGCATTCCTATTGCTCTCTTCACATAGAGCCTCTCCGCTGGAGCGCCATCATCTGTTCTGTCTATGTTAACAAGCGTCAATGTTCCCATGTAGATAATCTGGGAAAGCACATCGAAGAATGGACCTTTGGAATCATATTCAGGATTATAGAATGTGATGATCTCATCCCTCTGAACCCTTCTTGTATCTGTCAGGATTTTCTTACCTGCGGGATACAGCTCGACTCCATAGCTATCCTTGTTAACGATTACCCTGTCCCCTACATTGAGGGTATCAACCATCGATGGGGATGGAATGACAAAGAGTTGGAAAAGATATTGGTTTATAAGAATAACCCAGAAGATCGCGAAGATGAGCGCATCAATCCAGCTCCATATCTCGGAGAGCACTGTACGCTTTTTGCTTTTAGCATATGCTTTCTGTCTCTTCCTTTTCGTCAGTCTCTTTTCAGCAGTGCACTCAAGGAAGGTAAGGAATCTATCCATGAGTAGAAGGTACACCCATACCTTCTTTGTTGACAAGAGATGCCAATATGCCGGACTATTGAAGAATGATTAAAAAGAATGAGCTTCCGGAGGTGGAGCCTGTCAAGCTGAAACCCATCCATGGAATAAGACCTGGCGTTTTCATTCTTGCAGGGCTGGCAGCCGCTCTTGTTCTGCTTGTTTTTGCTTTGTTTATACTACCTGGAATCGTTTCAGGAACAGGATTTATCAGATTCAGCACGAACACCGCGAATACCGCGATCCGGACAGATGACGGAACATATATAGGATCTTCCGAAGGATCTGTATACCGCCTAAAAGCTGGAGATTACAGATTCGTTTTCTATGTTGATGGAGTTGAGGCAGGCTATGTCGATGCCACAGTTCCCCATAGAATCTTCTTCACCCTCTTCAGGCATAAGACAGATACAATTGAATTCAATGCAAAATATTCAGAGGAAATTGAAGAGGCTGTAACAGAGACATTTACCGAGGGCGTTGCATCCTGGTCTGCTGTAACTGGCTACGATGAGACCTACCACTTCCCTCCTCTATTCTCAGATTTCGCGACTAATGCGGTAGCTCTATCATTCGGGGATATCTCAGAACCATTTCTTTATGGGGCAATGCATATTACATCATCTGCCATGTATGATGATTACCTTGATGCACTCGCTATTCTCCAGGAAAGCGATGTGAAGTATTCATCAACAGAGCTTATTGAGCTCGATTCAGTGCTAGCAGGAATCTATAGCGGAAGTGATGCTGGAAGGGAAAGGTCAATGGCAAATCCCGTAATCAAAGGAGAGAAAGGTATCGATTACTTCTTCTATCCTGAGTGCACTATCGAAATGGGAGAAAGCGGCACAATCACATATCCAGAGAGCAA
>CASDRY010000002.1 GCA_949283235.1 uncultured Spirochaetales bacterium
ATAACTTTGCACTTGTCGCAAATTGGTTTTACACTAGCTCTGACTTTCATTTCTAGAACTCCTATCAGAATTTCTTAAGTCTGCGCTTCCTTGCATCCACGAAGCCGTCATGGTGATGCATCTTCATCAGACCATCAAGCTGCCTCATTGTCTCGAGGTCTACACCAACGAGAATAATCAATGATGTTCCGCCGAACAGCATAGCAACATTCGATGGGAATGAGAAGAACATCTGGATCAATGTAGGAATCAAAGCGATGAAAGCAAGGAAAATAGCGCCAGGAAGAACTATACGATTGATTACCTTTGTAAGGTACTCTTCCAGCTTCTCGTTTCTAACTCCAGGAATAGATCCTCCGTTATCTCTGATATTCTTTGCCATCTCAATCGGGTTAAGCGTGATCTGTGTATAGAAGAACGCAAACGCGATGATCAGGAGAGTATAGATTATAAGATACGGTGCTCCCTGTGGATTGAGGAAATCTGCAACTGCTCTAAGCCAGCCAATGTTTGAGTTATACCCAAGCTGAAGCGGGAAAGAGAGCAGCGTAGAAGCGAAGATTACAGGAATAACTCCTGATGGATTAACCTTGAGTGGGATAAACGAACCCTGGGATCCATACATTCTTCTTCCTACTACACGGCGGGAATACTGTACTGGAATCTTTCTCTGTCCCTTCTCCTCGTATACAACAAGCGCTACAACGAAGAAGAACATGACGACAACGACGATGATTGAAACAGGATTGAGAATACCGCTAGCAACACTTCTTATCATTGTGTAAGAAGCAGATGGAATGCGAGCTACAATACCTGCGAAAATCATCAGAGAGATACCATTTCCAATTCCATTCTGAGTAATCTTATCACCAAGCCATACCATGAGCATAGAACCCGCTGTAACGGTGATGATCGAGACTACTGTAAAAGCTCCAGGCCCGATAGCAAGCGCCCCGGGAATACTGCGTGCATACATTGATGCAGCAAGCGACTGGATAGCAGCTACAGCAATTGTAGCGTAGCGTGTGTACTGCTGGATCTTCTTAGACCCCTGCGGATCCTGCGCGAGCTTCTTCAGCGACGGGATAACGAGCATCAGCAGCTGCATGATAATCTGAGTGCTGATGTATGGCATTACCCCGAGCATGAAGATAGAGAAATTTGCGAAGGCACCGCCTGAGAAGAAGTTCAGGTACTCTGTGAAGGAGTTGGAGTTAGACTCAAAGTAGCTGAGGACAGCTCCAGGGTTAACTCCAGGAATCGGGAGAGCCGCTCCGATTCTCGTTACCGCAAGGATACCGAGAGTGAAGAAGACCTTCTTCCTTATATCCTTCATTCTGAACATTTCTACCAGAGTGTTTGCCATTGTATCCCTTCTTTTTATTTGACCTCGCCACCTGCACTCTTGATTTTCTCAGATGCAGAACCGGAGATCTTAACCCCATCGATGACAAGCTTCTTTGTCACCTCGCCATCAGCAAGGATCTTTCCTGCCATCCTCCCTTTAAGAAGTCCCTTCTGGCGAAGTGTCTCATCAGAAACTGTCTCACCATCAGAGTATACTCTATCAAGCGTAGCAAGAGAAATTGCCTGTGTCTCCTCCTTGAATGGATAGTTGGAGAATCCACGTCTTGCAATACGTCTGTAGAGAGGCATCTGTCCACCTTCGAAACCAAGGCGAACACCACCACCAGAGCGGCTGTTCTGTCCATCATGGCCACGTCTGCATGAGCGACCGATTCCAGAACCATTGCCACGTCCTACTATGTTCTTGCGAGTTGTAGCTCCCGCTGGCTTTACAATCTCTGCCATCAGAGAACCTCCTCAACCTTCACGAGGTGTGATACTGTGCGAACCATGCCAAGATTGACAGGATTTGCTTCAAGAACTACGGAGCTGGAGATCTTTCCAAGCCCTAAAGCCTTAATAGTCCTTCTCTGCACAGGAAGGGTACCTGCAAGTCCCTTTACGAGTGTTATCTTAATCTGCTTTGCCATGATTAACTCCACATTTCCTTCAGAGTCTTGCCCCTGCCCTTTGCTACTGCAGCTGCATCATACATATGCTCGAGAGCATCGAATGCTGCCTTTACAGTATTGATTCCATTTCTGGAACCGAGGGACTTGGAAAGAACATCCCTGATACCTGCTGCATCGCAGACAAGACGAACAGCACCACCTGCCTTGACACCTGTTCCAGGAACAGCCGGTCTAAGAAGAACGGAAGCGCTCTTGTAGTTTCCGACGATGTCGTGAGGAATCGTTGTTCCTCTGAGAGGAACGGTGATGAGATGGGCCTTAGCCTTATCTGTTGCCTTTCTTATCGCATCGGAGACATCGTTAGCCTTTCCGAAGCCATATCCTACTCTTCCGTCACCATAGCCTACTACAACCAGAGCGGAGAAAGAGAATCTCTTTCCACCCTTGACGACCTTAGCAACACGATTGAGCTTGACAAGCTTCTCGATGCATCCGTCTTTGACTTCTCTGTCTTTTCCCTTTTCCATACCGCTCTCCTAGAACTTGATTCCGGCTTTTCTAGCGCCGTCAGCAATGCTCTTTACGATTCCGTGATAGATATAACCATTGCGGTCAAATACTACGGAGTCGATGTTCTTCTCAAGAAGCCTCTTTCCAGCAATCTCTCCGAGCTTCTCAGCATCAGCGACTGTGTTCTTCAGGTTTCTGAGGTCGGCTTCAACGGTAGAGGCAGAGACCAGTGTATGTCCTACTGTGTCATCAATGACCTGAACATACATATGGTAATTGCTCCTGAAAACAGTCATTCTCGGTCTTGAAGCTGTGCCAGAAATTCTCTTTCTGATATGAGCCTTTCTCTTGGCATGCCTTCTATTTTTATCGATCATTCTGTTCATAACTCTAAACCGCCTTATTTCTTGCCACCGGACTTACCAACCTTGCGGCGGATAGTCTCGTCTTCGTACTTGATTCCCTTGCCCTTATATGGCTCAGGTCCTCTGAGAGAACGGATTTCAGCAGCACACTTGCCAACCTTCTCCTTGCTTATACCGCTGATTGTCAGCTTGCTTGGACCGTCAGCTACAATGCTGATTCCCTCAGGAATGATGTACTCGATAGGCATTGAGTAACCGAGGTTGAGAGTAAGGATATTGTCCTTGATCTCTGCTCTATAACCAACACCATTGATAAGAAGAACCTTCTGAAAACCTGCGCTTACGCCTGTAATCATGTTCTGAATCAGCTGACGATAAAGACCATGATAGCTTCTGGAAAGCTTCTCATCATTCTTTCTTGTGACAAGAACTTCATTGTTCTGTACTTCTACTGTAACCTCAGGTCTTGTCTGAAGCTCAAGCTCTCCCTTTGGTCCCTTAACAGAAACGAGTCCGTTCTCTACCTTTACCTCTACCTTCTCCGGAATTGCTACCGGAAGCTTACCGATTCTAGACATCCTTCAGCCTCCTTACCAGATTGTGCAGAGAAGCTCACCACCGACCTTAGCTTCCTTAGCTTTCTTTCCGGTAATGACTCCTGTAGAAGAAGAGACAACCACAATACCGATTCCGTTATAAACGGATGGCATATCCTTGTAACCGCAGTATACACGGCGGCCAGGTGTGGAGATACGCTTGAGGCCATGAAGCACAGGAGACTGATTGTCTGTGTACTTGAGGAAGATGCGGATGTATGTCACATCATCCTTTGTGACCTTCTTGAAATTCTTGATGAAGCCCTCATTCTTAAGGATCTTGATGATCTGAAGCTTAAGATTGGAAGCTGTCACATCCACTTTCTCATGCTTTGCCTGACTAGCATTTCTGATCTTAGTCAGCATATCTGCAATTGGATCACTAACTGCCATACTTCACTCCTACCAGCTCGACTTCGTTACGCCAGGGATCTGGCCTTCGCTAGCCAGCTTCCTGAAGCAGATCCTGCACATATCAAACTGGCGCATATATCCACGCGGGCGTCCGCAGATCCTGCAGCGGTTGTACCTGCGTGTGGAGAACTTAGGCTCCTTCTTTGACTTTACGATAAGTGACGTCTTTGCCATCTATAAGCTCCTTACTTTGCAGCGAACGGCATGCCAAGAGCCTTGAGAAGAGCATAGCCCTGCTCATCGTTCTGAGCTGTCGTAACGATAGCGA
>CASDRY010000003.1 GCA_949283235.1 uncultured Spirochaetales bacterium
CAATCTCTGGAAGGAGGGAGAGGCTTTCGAAGCAGATGGAATTGGAGAGGTCGGATCCCTTGCCTGCGGCGATCAGATGAGAGTCGGTATAAAGGTAAAGGATGGCAGGATCGCTGATCTTAGATGGCTTACATATGGCTGTGCTTCAGCTATTGCCTCCACATCGATGATGAGTGAGATGGCTATAGGCATGACTCTGGAGGAGGCTTATCATCTGACTCCTTCTGCGATTACCGATGCTCTCGGAGGACTTCCTGAGCATAAGTTCCACTGCTCTGTGCTTGGAGACAAAGCTCTCAGAGCTGCTATAGATGATTATCTTGAAAAGAATGGTATGGATAACCCATACAAGGGAACAACCGCAAAGATAATCTGTGAGTGCAAGGGTGTTACAGATCAGATGATTGAAGAGCTTGTGAAGAGTGGAAAGGTAAGCACATTCGAGGAGCTTCAGAAGGAGACCGGCGCTTCTACAGCTTGCGGCAAGTGCCGTGATAGAATCCTTGAAGAGCTCAATGAGTGCCTTCATATCTACGGTAAATGATAAGCGTATACCTTGAAGAGGTGAGGGATGCCCTCTATCCGAGAAAGAGCGGTGTCATCACCAAACGCAATAAATTCGTGAAGATTGAACCGCTTCGTCCTTATACTGCTGATGAGATAAGGACGTTGCGTCTTCGCTTGCATCTCTCCGTTGGTCTTTTTGCGGAGCTTCTGGGAGTATCTGAGAAGACTGTGGAGGCCTGGGAGAGCGGTCATAATGAGCCATCGGGACCCGCGCTTCGTTTGATGAACATGATTCAGCGCTATCCTGATGTGCTTACAGATACCCACACTGTCTACGTAACTAGGTAGCAGAGTATACTGAGCCTCCTATGAATTCCCTGAGAAGCGAGTCCGCTGGGACTGCTTCAGATGAGATTGGGTAGACATAATCCAGGAAATCGAGGAGGCGCCGCGCTGTTGCATAGGAATCCCCTTTTTCCTTCGGTACTGATTTCAATAACGGAACCGCATAAGTTTTCAATACACCTAACTCATATTCCAGAGCGCTGTTTATCATGACATCCGCATTATTCTGGAATGGGAAGATATGATTCTTCTCGCCCCTCTCCACAGATGGCCATCTTGATAACGTCTCAACTGCATCAAAGCCTCTTGTGCGGTTATCTCTGACCATTCTCCTGAGAATTCTGTTATCAGTGGTGCTTATCCTTGACCTTGTATCGAGATTCACCTGTGTAAGTGCTGATATATACACCCTGAAGCTCTTCTCCCTGGGAAGCTCGGGTATGAGGGCGGGGTTAAGACCATGAATTCCTTCTATGACAAGAATCGAGTCCTCCGCCATCCTGACAGGTTCTGATCTGAAGGTTGTCTTCTTGTCCTTGAATGAGAACTGGGCAAGATTCACTTCCTTTCCGTCTATGAGGTCTGAAAGCTGTTTCCTGAGAAGTGGAAGGTCTAGTGATTCCAGTACTTCATAGTCTTTTTCTCCATCTTCATCTACAGGAACTTTATCAGGTGGAAGATAGTAATCATCAAGTGATATCTTTATAGGCTTATAGCCATCGACTCTGAGCTCATCTGAAAGCCTGAGAGAGAATGTGGTCTTTCCAGATGAAGAAGGTCCTGCGATGAATACAGCCCTCACAGTTTTTTTAGATTTTATCATTCTTGAGATATCTGAGATCCGTCTTCTCTGAAGAGCTTCAGAGAGCAGTATGGTACTTCCTATCTCTCCCTTCTGTACTTTCTCATTAAGCTCACCCATCGAGGAGATCCCGAGAATCGCGGCATAGCGTTTATTCTCATTGAATACTGAGAATAGAAGAGGGTTATCTGAGAAAGGCATCAGTGTTTCGGGTTTTCTGCTCTGTGGGTACCTCAATAAAAGTCCATCTTCATATTCCCTGAGTTCCCAGAGCTCCAGGTATCTTAATGATGGAAGCAAAGGCTCATAATACATCTCAAGGCATTCCCCGATTCTTGCAAATCGGTAAGAGGAACTATTCATTGTCCTTAAAAGCTCCTCCGTTTCATCCAGCCCCCGTTTTTTCGCGTACTCAATTGCTTCATCTTCTGTCAGCTCTACAAGATCTATAGGAAGGTCTTCGTCTATCGCTTGCTGCATCACGCTTCTAAGCCTTTCTGCATCGGGTTTCTCTCCACCGCGGTACCTGAAGTAATAACCATCTCCAAGACTATGACCGATGATCAGGGTACGCTCTGGAGCTATGATTGAAGTTGCATATGAGAGAAGGAAACAGAGGCTTTTCCTGTATACTCTCTTTCCGAATGGAGAGAGTAGGTGAACACTGCTTATCGTGGCATTCCCGAGAATTGGCTCTGATAGCGAGACAATCTTTCCATTCAGCTTTGCCGCTATGACAGGGTCTGCTTTGTATGATAAATCCCTATCCTTACCGAGAAGGTCTATTATCTTGGTGCCTTTTCTGACTTTTTCTTTCTTTCCATCCAGTGTTATCTGAAGTTCAACCATGTGTGAATAATACCATAGAGATTGAGAGAGAACATGGAGAGTATCATTGGATTTGGTTAATTTCTTCTGAAATCCAGCGCATTATGATGGCGACTATCTCATCCATTTCGTTTTCTGTGAGCTCTCTTCCTTTCGGTATATGGTGCCATTTATCAAGGCAGGAGCGGCAGCAGCAGCCTAATGCGTGCTGTGCTATGAATACAGGATGGCCTTTCATCGGAGTCTGTTTTCCATCATTTGCTGGAGTAGCAGGTGCAAGTCGTTTCCTGATGAAATCATAGGCATGGCTTTCTATTTTCTCCATTCCTTTGGTTCTGACATATTCCTTGTCTTTCTCTGAGAGATGAAAGCGCATCCTGAAACTTGATTTTGCTCTTTTCTCTTTAAACGCGGCCCATTGGACATCATTCATAGCTACAGTGTATTCCTTTTTTGCTTTACAGAATATAATCAGGAGTATGGCAGTTCTTGTTATTCATCTCGATAAAGAAAGCATAGAGAAGAGGGAGAAGGGGTCTCTTAGTGGTCTGGAGCTTGCTATAAGCCTTTATCATGAGTATGAAGAGCTGTCTCCGATAGTCATATCATCCCCATCTGCGGAAGCTGTCCGCTTTAATGGCTCAGCTTTCTTTTCATTTGTTTTCAGATCCCCGATTACTGAAAGAATGGCTATTGCCTCCTCAGGATTTGCCCCTGGTTATTCCCTTTACAGGCTTGGCTATGAAGCTGTTGTCATAACAGGAAGGGCAAGAAGACTTCAGATACTCTCAATAACGGCAGATGGTGCGGAAAGAGAAAGTGCAGATTCCATCAGGGGCCTTTCCTCTATTGAAGCTGAAAAAGCTGCTGCCAAGCATATAACAGATATAGCTCTTACGATTGGAAGAGCTGGTGAAAATGGGGTGCTTTTCGCAGCATTGCAATCAGGGGGCAGGGAAGTTGCTTCTCAGGGGCTTGGCTGTCTTTTCGGGTGGAAGAACCTGAAGATGATTCTTCTTCCTGGCTTCAATCGTAAGGATGATATCAAGAATGATAAAGCGGAGCGTAAAGTAAGACGACGACAGGAACGAAATAGATATGCAAGGAAGCTCAGGAAGGAAGGTAGCGGGGTGTTTATCGATGCCGCGTTGAAAACAGGCTCTCTTCCAGTTCTCGGCTACAGTGATAGATTCGACCCAAGAGCATACTTTCTTGATGGAAAAGCTTTGATGGATCAGTATGGTGTCTTCCCTGAGTCATGTCAGGAATGTTACTTCTCATGCGGGCGTCGTACTCGTGATAATGCTATCCTCCCAACTTGCGATGAAGCAGCGATGCTTGGATGCAATCTTGGATTCTTCTCGCTTGAAAACGTCAGAAAGCTCTCAGATGCGGTAAGGGAAGAAGGACTGGGTGCTGCTGATACAGGAGCTTTGCTCTCATCTCTTCCTTCGCTTCGTGGAAAGAGCGCTGAAGAGTATGTCAGGATGATTCATGTGATAGGAGAGAACAGAGTCTATGGAGATAAGCTCTCTCAAGGGTTGAAAGCTATTCCCGATGCCATCGCAACATCAGATCATCTTCCTATCCTTACAGATCTGAGAGGAGATAAAACAGGAGCACTTCTTGCGATGCTAGGGCTTCCTATAAAGCCTTTCTCCGCTCTGCTTATACCTAAAAAGCCTCTTTCGGATGAAGCTGGGGCTATCATGGCGCTTTATGAGAGCGCTTATCATTATGCGCTTGTATCCGATGGATACTGTCCTATGGGAGCTTTGACAGAGTGGTGGGGACGATTCCCTTCCTTTGTGTTCCGCTCTCCATTCATCCTTCGCATTATTGCAATTCTTTTCCGCGCTTATGGCAAGAAGGGAAGAGATCTCTTTCAGAAAGGAATGAGGATAATCAAAGAAATCAGGAGAACAGAGTATGGCAGCATCCCTGATGCTTTCACATCTAATCCTTTAAGTGCTTACGATGATGCTGCTACTGTATCTCCTGTTCGTCTTGCGGAGAATTACGAGAGGGAGAAACGGATTGCAGAGATGGTGCTGAAATCGAGGAGGGAGAAAAGTTCCAATCCTTCTTCTGATAGTACAGCTGCGGTAGGTCCTTCTGATGAACGAGGTCTCGATGGGGATCCAGGGTTGCAGTAATAGATTCCATTTTCTTCATATAGATGAGGAACATGGGTGTGGCCTGTGATGAAGATATCTCCGGCTTTAAGATCAAAATCATCTTCAGAGAATCTATCTCCATGGGTTATTACAACTCTGTGCCCATATATATCTAGTTCCCTTGATAAAGGAGGGAATGACAGGTTTACATATTCATAGTAGCTATCACAATTGCCACGGACTGAGATAAGGGAGGAATAGAATGCAGTGTTGAACATATCAGGGCACTGGTCTCCTGCGCTGAGAATTCCTTCTGGCCTGAAATGAACAATGGCTTTTTCTGCAAGGCTGACCCCTTCTTCGGAGCCATGGATATCGGAGAGAATCAGATACATGTCCAGATGATAGCTTACTTCTATTATTTTATGTCAATTGTACTTGGTTTCACTTTTATGTTGATTTCTCAGCGGATGAGGGGATGGAAAACTTGACAATCTACTAGGGGGGGGGTATTGTTAAAGCAAATGGGAGTAAAGAATGAAGAAATTTCTTAGATTATCTGCTTTTTTATCATTGGCATTGATTTTCATGGTTTCTTGCCATAACAATCCATTGAACAATCTTCCGCCAATGATTGTGTTTGATCCATGTTATTTCGGTCACACATGGGTATTAGAAAATCATTCAGATCCAACATGCATGGAAACTGGCAGCAATGAATATGTTTGTTCCGTGTGTGGGGAAAGGAAGACGGAACTTCTGGAAAAAATACCTCACGAATTCGAAGAAGACCCAAATGAATGTATCTATTGCCATAATCTGTTTTACTCATCGTTGGAAGAATTCAATGAGAAAATCACTCTTGAGAATGCCAAAGACAAGATTGTTGAAATTACATTAGGCAATAATAATGATTATTCAAATATTTCATATAGTGAGAATAATACAGGATATGAAGGTCAGGGACTTCTTATTGGAAGGTTGCCAAATGATAATCCTTTGAATAAATATGGAGCTGTGCCAGCTGAGGAAGATGAATATACATTTATCTTTAAAGATGGAACCATTACCTCAAATTCCAATGGATATGAAAGCATCGATAATGTAGAAGATGCTTCTGTTTATATGCTCCTTCCTGGAAACAGCAAAGTTGTTTTTGATAATGTTACTTTCAATAATGTTGTTACATTCGGCATTCAGACTTATACGAGTCCTTGGAGCTATCTTGATTCGCTGACTTTCGAAGGATGCACTTTTAATGGAATTGTTGTTGGATATTCTCCAGCTGAGAATATTGTCTTCAATGGTTGTGTTTTTATCAATTACATCAATGAATATTCAGGTACTGACTCTTTTGATTATGCGAACAATTCCAATCCAATATGGATGAGGTCGGCTGTTGGCAGTTATTCTGGTGACGTGAGTCAGTATGTTGTCTCGATGAAAAATGTTGTCTTTACAAACAATACTGTAGCAGGTTCTCGTCCAGTCAAATTTGAAAGAATCGGACAGAACAGTCAAAGTAATAACTACATCGCTAAAATCACAATTCTTGATAACAAGTTTGATATGTCCTATGCCAATTCAGCTGATACGGAGAGTGAAGAAAAACATATGGCATTGTACATTGAACAGTATGATGACCAAAGCGCTTATATTCTCATTGATGATGGGAACACAGTGAATGATGGCATACCGATGTATACCGCAGGTAAGTATTATAAAGTATCTGGAACAAAGGTTCTTGATAGGAATAGAAACGAAAAAGAGATTACAGCGAGATGGTGGAAGTCTTTGACAGATACATTCACGATGAAATCAGAGCAGTAATATACCTTGGTTTTCAGCTGGTTAGATATTGCTAAGAACTATTGCCCCGTCTTCATGAGGGGCAATAGTTTACACTTTTCTCCAAGTGCAAGGTGACTCTGTATCTGATGGGAAATCTCTTGTTTTAAAGAACAATAATATTAATATTCCAGTTGTGTTAAAACGGAGGGGTAAAATAGCGAAAAACTGCATTTCAAGCGTTGAAATGGCCTTTTTTCCATCTTTACGGCAGAAAAAATTTTGGCTAATCTTTTAGCTGGTGGGAGAAGGAGCGACTAGAATGCTGAAGAAAGTTGCATTGGTGCTATTTTCTGCTGTTCTTATCGTTTCATGCAGCAGAGGTATTGCGGTAGCTGGAGAAAATGACGCTATCCCCGAGATGGAAGAGGGAAGCGTTTATGGTCTTCCAAAACCTGTTACGCTGGAAGATTCCTTCAGTTATGTGTTCGGCTATATGTTCGCCTCATCGACGGGCATATATGGGGATGATATTGACTACCAGTACATTGCTCGCGGAATCCTGGATTATGGTTCTGGAGTCTCGTTCTTCACACAGAATGAGATGAATAGCATTGCTGATATGTATCAGCGGGAAACGATGGCCCAGGCACAACAGCAGTTCAGTGAAGTAAGCGAGCAGAATATGGGAGAGGCTGAGGAGTTCTTGAAAGTCAATGCTCGACGAAATGGTGTCATTACTACTGATTCTGGACTCCAGTACGAAGTCCTCCAAGAAGGAAGCGGAAACAAAGCCAGCCCAGATTCAATAGTAACGGTACATTACAGCCTTACTCTTCTGGATGGTACGCTTGCGGATTCTTCCTATGAGAGAGGAGTTCCCAGTGTTTTCAATCTGGATAAGATGATAGCTGGTTTCAGAGAAGGTGTCGCCTTGATGAATGAAGGCAGTACATACAGGTTCTGGATACCTCCTGAGCTTGGATATGGACAGAATGCACCAGCTTCGATAGGGCCAAATTCATTGCTGATTCTTGATGTAGAGCTGTTGGATGTCGAAGATCCAGCATAAAGAGAACAAGGGCTGGAAAACATTTAAGAATGTATCCAGTCCTTCTTTCTGACGTTTGAATTTATAAACTTGTGCTACAGATTTCCTTTAATCCTTTATCATGAGAGTAGAGCTAAGAGTTCATCAAATGAGGAGACTGACCATGTTGCATCTTCTGCTTTCTCTCCTTTGAAAGAGATGAAGACTGAGTCGAGGCCTGCATTGTTTGCCCCTTTGATATCACTGGAAAGGCTATCCCCGATAACCAGGCATTCTTCTTTTTCCGCGTTGAGTTCTTTGAGAACATAGCTGAAGAATCTTATGTCTGGCTTGTTATATCCTATTTCCTGGCTGATGAAGATATGATCATAGAAGGCCGTGGTTCCAGACCTTTTTATCCTTTCTCTCTGAACCCTGGCGATTCCGTTTGTGATTATCGAAAGGCTGTATTTCTTTTTGAGTTTTTCAAGAAGCTGCATTGCTCCTGGAAGCAGTATCCCTTCCTCTCCAAGCATTATGCAATAATCTTCGCTCATGCTCTTTGGATTCTCGTTCAGTGAGGCATTCTCTATGAATAGTCTGAATCTCTCAGTTTCGAGTGCTTCTAGTGTCAGTGCACCTTTTTCATATAGCTCCCAGCATTTCTTGTTCCCTTCATGATAAACAGGAAGAAGAGCTGGAGATATGGAGTATTTGAGAAAAAGGCGGTCAAGGGCTCTTCTCTCGGTTTCATTGAAATCATAGAGGGTGTTATCCGCATCAAAGAGGAGGTATTTCTTTCCGTTCATAGTGTCATGTTAGACAAATTAGGCAAAAGGTGGAACATGATGTTTCCTTTTTCTGGATACACAGCGATACTTAATACATGAAGAAGTATCTGCCGCTCTTTATTTCAGGAATACTGATGGTATTCATTGGTCTTTATATGATTCTCAGACCAGATAGCTTTCTATCTGTTGTAATTTCCGTCTTCGGTATCTATCTGGTGTTTGATGGTATGAGGACTCTTCTTGCTGCATACAGGCTGAAGGATATATTCGGAAAGAGAATAAGGGGCATCTCCATGGGAAAGGCTCTTCTGAATATGGTCAGTGGTATTATTGTGATAATAATATCGCTCACGAAGCCCTCTTTGATTCCAACCCTCATTGTCTACATTGCGGCTACTGCCTTTGTTATAACAGGTATTGTCGATGTCATTGATCTCCTTATTCTTTCCAGAGCTGGTATGGGAGTAAATGCACTCGCGCTTGAGACTATCCTTTCGTTTGTGTTTGCTATAATTCTTTATCTCTTTCCGAACTTCCTTACAGGAATCGTCATGACGCTATTCGCTGCGATACTCTTTGCATCAGGTTTGTTGATGATATATGGGGCGATAAGCTCGATGGTCTATACAAGAAAAATGAGAAAACAGTGAAGAGCGTGTCCTTTCTGTTGACTACCACTTTCACTTAATGTACTGTTTTCACATGGAAAGAATGATTAGACATCATCATTGCATTCTCTGGACATGACGAATGCCATGGTGGGTCCTTATATATCGAACCTCCCGATTGGCGGGAGGTTTTTCTTTTCATAGGAGGCAGTATGACAACTATCAGCATAGCAGTGCAGAAGAGCGGGAGGCTTTCAGAGAAGAGTCTGGATCTTATAAGATCCTGCGGAATAGACTTCAATGCAGATAGCCGAGTATTGAAGGCTGTGGCAACAGGGTTTCCATTGGAGTTTCTCTTCGTTCGCGATGATGATATTCCCCAGTATGTAGCCGATGGTGTTGCTGATATCGGGATAGTGGGAAGAAATGAATATGATGAGACAGGGCTGGAGCTGGAGGTCGTGAGAGATCTCAAATTCGCTTCATGCAGACTATCAATAGCGGTTCCCCATGGCTTTGATTACAAAGGACTGGAATCTCTTGAAGGTAAGAGAATCGCTACGTCCTACCCGCGCATCCTTTCAAGAATCCTCAAGGAAAATGGAGTTAATGCTGAGCCTGTTGTTGTCTCAGGTTCTGTAGAGATTACAGTTGAAGTGGGAATAGCTGAGGCAATAGCTGATCTTGTCTCCACGGGTACTACTCTCAAGATGAATGGCCTGGAGGAGGCTGAGTGCATATATCGCTCTTCAGCTATCATGATAGCCCGTCCAGATATGCAGGAGGAAAAGAAAGTGCTGCTTAATCGCCTCCTTGAAAGAATCGATGCTGTAATGCTTGCCCGTCATCAGAAGTATATTCTCTTCAATCTCCCTGAGGAGAAACTCGATCAGGCAGCAGCTGTTATCGGAGGCATGAAGAGCCCTACTGTAACGCCTTTGATGGATAAAGGCTGGGTTTCTGTACAGTCTGCAGTAGATGAAGGAAGGTTCTGGGCTGTTTTTGAGGAGCTGAGAAGACTCGGAGCGGAAGGTATTCTCGTTATGAATATCGAGAAGATGACGGAGTGAGTATGTATCTGGAATTCAGAGATTACGACAAGACGCTTCTAAAGCGCCCGAATGATGGAAATAGGGATATAAGCAATACTGTTGCTGGTATTATCGAGGATGTGAAAGAGCGTGGGGATGAGGCACTTCGGGAGTATGCGCTTCGTTTCGATGGCTCAGAGCTTGATGACCTTTATGCATCTCCTGCTGAGTTCGAGGAAGCAGAGAATCTTATAGATCCAGATCTCAAGAAGGCTATAGATCATGCGATGCGGAATATCAGAAGATTCCATGAAGCAGAACTTCCTGAAGGTGAGGATGTGGAAACTGAAAGCGGGGTGAGATGCTGGAGAAAGATTGTCCCGATATCACGGGTAGGGCTTTATGTTCCAGGAGGTACTGCTCCTCTCTTTTCCACTGTTCTTATGCTCGCTGTTCCTGCTTCAGTTGCAGGATGCAAGGATATAATTCTTGCGACTCCTGCTAAGAACGGACGCGTCAATCCCGCGATTCTCTACTCTGCCTCTGTCTCTGGAGTTCACTCAGTGCTGAAGGTAGGAGGCGCTCAGGCTATTGCGGCATTTGCGTACGGAACCGAAAGCGTGTCTAAACGCGATAAGATCTTCGGACCAGGTAATAGCTATGTCACTGAAGCTAAGAGGCAGATTTCTGCTGTTGCTTCAATAGATATGCTTGCAGGTCCTTCTGAAGTAATGGTTGCGGTTGATTCATCTTCCAATCCGGAATTCGCTGCAGCGGATCTCCTTTCCCAGGCTGAACATGGAAAGGATAGTCAGGCTATGCTCCTTATAAGAGCAGGTAGCCGTGAAGAAGCTGAAAGAATACATCTTTCTGTTGATAACGCGATAGGAAAGGAACTAGACAGAATCGGGCGCCACGAGTACATGCTCCCATCGCTTTCTCATTCATTTGCCTTCCCTGTTTATTCCGATGATGATCTGATTGCTGCAATAAATGACTATGCTCCTGAACATCTTATAATCTCGACTGAGAATCCAGAGAAGATTCTCGAAGGTGTTGAGAATGCAGGTTCTGTCTTCCTTGGAGCCTATACGCCTGAATCTGCTGGCGATTATGCATCGGGAACTAATCACACTCTTCCTACATCAGGTTGGGCTAGGTCCTCTTCCGGTGTTTCCGTCGATTCCTTTATAAAAAAGATCACAGTTCAGCATATTGACCGGAAAGGACTGGAGAATCTTGGCGGAACTATAAGATGCATGGCAGAGGCAGAGGGACTTGAAGCTCATAGCTATGCTGTAAAAGTGAGGCTTTCAGATGATAAGTGAACTTCTTAATCCATGGATAAGAGATCTTGTTCCATATAGCTCCGCACGCAGTGAGTTCTCAGACAGAGCTGATATCCTTCTTGATGCGAATGAAAGCTGGGAAGGCGGGAATGATGGAGTAAATAGATACCCCGATCCGCTTCTGAGGGAGCTGAGGGAAGAAATTGAGCATGTAATGGGGATTCCTTATGATATGAGCGCAATCGGAAATGGCTCTGATGAGGTCATAGATATGCTCATAAGGATGTTCTGCGCTCCTGGTCGTGATTCCATAATGATAGAACGTCCTACATATGGAACTTATTCGGTATTCGCACATACATCGAATGTGGCTGTTGTTGATGTCCCCCTCACAGCTGATCTGGATCTCGATGAAGAGGCTATCATAAAGACAATAAAGGAAAAGAAGCCTAAGATTGTATTCATCTGCTCTCCTAATAACCCTACTGGAAAGGTCTATCCTTTAGAGAAAATATTGAGGATTGCAGAGGTAAATGATGGCATAACAGCAGTCGATGAGGCCTATGCTGACTTCTCAGAAGGATTTAAATCAGCGATTCAGACTATCAAAGAGAATCCAAGGATAGTTGTTCTCAGAACATTCTCCAAAGCATATGGAAAGGCAGGGGCGAGATTGGGAATCCTTGTTTCAGATCCTGCAGTGCAGAAAGTATTCATGAAGGCAAAGCCGCCATACAATGTATCAAGTCTCTCTGAGAAAGCTGGACTTGAAGCACTGAGAGATTATGAGAGTGTCAGGAGAAGGATAGAGGAGACTATAAGGAGGAGAAAGGAACTTTCTGCTTTCCTCCGGTCTCTTCCATATGTATCTGAAGTATTCCCATCAGAAGCTAATTTCGTTCTTGTGAGAGTTTCAGATGCAGCTTCCCTTTACTCATACCTTCTTGAAAAAGGCATAGTTGTAAGAAACAGATCTTCAGATCCTCTTCTTGAGAACACACTGAGGATAACAATAGGATCGGAGGCGGAGATGGCAGAGCTGAAGGAGGCTATGAATGGCTGGAATGGATAAGAAGAAGGTCCTTTTTATCGACCGGGATGGTGTGATTGTCAAAGAGCGGCAGGTTGATAGCTATGAAAGTATCGAATACATTCCCCATGTCTTCGAAGCGCTTCGGGAGATATCTAAAAAGACTGATTACCTCCTTGTAATGGTGTCTAACCAGGATGGCGTCGGTACTGTTTCATTTCCATATGATGAGTTTCAGGGGCCTGCTGAACGTATCTTTACGACACTTCGAGGTGAAGGAATTGTCTTTGATGATGTGAATATTGATCTCTCTATGCCTGAAGATGGGCTTCCAACAAGAAAGCCTCTTACAGGAATGATAGATCGTTACAGAGACGAACGCTATGATATGTCTTCATCCTTCATGATCGGGGATAGGCTTACAGATATGATGCTTGCGAAGAATATGGGATGCCGTGGTTTCCTTCTCAACCCCGATGATATGGAAATTCCGGAGGAGCTTGATTCTGTCATTGCAATGAAGGCTTCTTCCTGGCTTGATATCGCGGGGTATCTTATTCCGGATGGAACTCTTCCTCATAGATGCGCTGCAGTCCAGCGTAATACGAAGGAGACTGAGATAGCTATTTCCGTTGACCTTGATGGCACCGGAGAAGGAAGGATAGAGACTTCTATTGGTTTCTTTGATCACATGCTGGACCAGGTTGTGCGCCATTCTCGCTTTGATATCACAGGGGATGTGAAAGGGGACCTGTATGTTGATGAGCATCACACAACAGAGGATACCGCGCTTGCACTTGGAGAGGCTGTCAGAAAAGCTCTGGGTGATAAAAGAGGAATAGAAAGATATGGTTATGAGATTGTGATGATGGATGATACAGTTGCAACTGCAGCTATAGATTTCTCCGGGCGTCCAGAGTTTATCTGGGATGCGGAATTTACGATGGAGTATATCGGGGAATTTCCTTCGGAGCTTATAAAGCACTTCTTCCGCTCGTTTTCCTCTGCATCTTGCTGTAATCTGTATATACACGCGACAAGGGGAGGGAATAGTCATCATACCGCTGAGGCGATCTTCAAGGCTTTTGCCCGCGCTTTGAGAAAGGCTGTAAGGAGAATTCCAGGGGACAGCAGGGTGCAGAGCACTAAGGGAGTTCTATGATAGCTGTAATCAAATACAATGCGGGAAATATCCTTTCGGTTATGAATGCGCTTTCAAGACTTGGAAAGGAAGCTGTGCTGACAGATGATCCTAAGATCATAGAATCTGCTGATAAAGTTATATTCCCAGGTGTTGGTGAAGCTTCTTCTGCAATGAGATACCTCAATGAAAAAGGTCTTAGCGATGTTATAAGAGGGCTTAAACAGCCTTTTCTTGGAATATGTCTTGGAATGCAGCTGATGTGTTCCTCTTCAGAGGAGGGAAACACAGATTGTCTTGGCCCCTTCCCAATCCGGATTGTGCAGTTTCCACGGGGACGGGGCTGGAAGGTGCCTCATATGGGATGGAATACCATCGAGAAGCTTTCCGGGCCGCTTTACAAGGATAGCCATGATGGAGAGTATGTTTATTTCGTTCATTCATATTACGCTCCGCTCTCTGAATATACATCCGCTGAAGCTGAGTATTGCGGTATACGCTTCTCTGCTTCTCTTTCAAAGGATAATTTCCATGGAATGCAGTTCCATCCAGAGAAGAGCGGAGATGCTGGAGAGCGGATGCTCAGATGCTTTCTGGAGGATTTATGAAGGTTATTCCCGCTATTGATATTATCTCAGGGCATCCTGTAAGGCTTTCAGAGGGTGATTATTCAAGAAAGACTTCATACTCGCTTTCCGCTCTTGATGCGGCAAAGGCTTTCGAAGATGGTGGGCTTACAAGACTTCACCTTGTGGATCTTGATGCGGCAAAAGGAAGCGGAAACAATCTCAAGATTCTTGAGGAGATAGCTTCCAGAACATCTCTTACCATTGATTTCGGTGGTGGAATCAGAAGCAGGGAGAGCTTGAATAGCGCGTTCGATGCGGGAGCTGCTTTCGTGAATGTCGGATCGCTTGCTGCAAAGGATCCTGGAGAAGTTATTCGTTGGAATGAGATTTATCCAGGAAGGATAATACTCTCATCAGATGTCCGTGATGGGTTTATTGCAGTATCTGGATGGCAGGAGAACACAAAGCTTGAAATCATACCTTTTATAAGGGATTTCATAGCGCATGGAATCACTGCTGCTGTGGTTACTGATATTTCAAAAGATGGTATGCTTCAAGGCCCTTCGTTTGCTTTGTATGGAAAGCTTATTAATGAACTTCCAGGGCTAAGCCTCATAGCATCCGGTGGTGTGTCCTCCCTTCAGGATATTCTTGCGTTAAAAGAACTTGGAGTCAGTGGTGTGATTGTTGGCAAGGCTTACTATGAAGGAAGGGTGACAATAAATGAGATGAAGGAGGCTGAATGCTAGCAAAGAGGATAATCCCATGTCTGGATGTCAAGGATGGACGGACTGTTAAGGGGGTGAATTTTGTACAGCTCAGGGATGCGGGGTCTGCTTTAGAGCTTGCGGAATTCTATTCATCGCAGGGGGCTGATGAGCTGGTTTTTCTGGATATCACGGCAACAGTTGAGAACAGAGGAACTATGGTAGATCTTGTCCGTAGCGTTGCTCGTCATATTTCCATTCCTTTTACAGTCGGAGGTGGAATAAGAAGCGAAGCGGATGTTGAGAGGATGCTGCAAGCCGGTGCTGATAAAATCTCGGTAAACTCAGCAGCTGCCAGAAATCCTTCTCTTATAAATTCTCTTGCATCTCGCTTTGGAAGCCAGTGTGTTGTGCTAGCTCTCGATGCAAAGGCTAATCCTGCTTTTCCTTCAGGGTATGAAGCTGTTCTTGATGGTGGACGTACCCCTTCTGGCCTCGATGCGCTTTCATGGGCAAAGGAAGCTTGTGATAGAGGCGCGGGGGAAATTCTTCTGACATCTATGGATAAGGATGGAACGAAGGATGGCTTTGCTGTTGACTTAACTAGGATAATCAGCGGTAATATTGATATTCCCGTTATAGCCAGTGGTGGCGCTGGGAAGATGGAAGATTTCAGGACCGTCTTTGAAGATGGCATGGCGGATGCGGCGCTTGCTGCGTCGGTGTTCCATTTCCATGAGATAGATATACCGGAACTTAAACGCTATCTCAGAGACTCCGGGATTCCAGTTAGATGAGGGGATTGGTTATGACTATAGATTTTGAGAAAGGCGGTGGGCTTGTCCCCGCTGTTGTCCAGGATGCAGTAACCAGAAAGGTACTGATGCTGGGATATATGAATGAGGAAGCTTATAAGCTTACTCTGGACCGAGGTCTTGTTACATTCTTTTCCAGATCTAGAGGAAGAATCTGGACAAAGGGCGAGACTAGCGGAAACTTTTTGCAGGTAAGGGAGATCCTTGCAGATTGTGATGGGGATACTCTTCTTGTGAAGGCTATTCCGTCTGGCCCTGTATGCCATACAGGTGCGGATACCTGCTTTGGAGAGGAGAATCAGCCTACAGAGGTTTCATCTCCAGAGTTCCTTTTCTACCTTGAGTCCGTTATCCATGACAGAATGACAAATCCTGTAGAAGGTTCTTATACTAACCATCTATTCTCAAGAGGTCTGAATAGGATAGCGCAGAAGGTTGGCGAGGAAGCTGTTGAGCTTGTTATCGCGTCAAAGGATGATGATAAGGATCTTTTCCTCGGAGAGGGAGCCGATTTAATGTATCATTTCCTTGTGCTTCTTGCAGAGAAGGGTTGTACTCTTTCAGAGGTTATAGATGTACTTAAAGAGAGGCATTCACGCTGATGTCTCTCATCGAGGCTCTTTCTGAGTATTCCGATGCTGAAAACGTGGAGGAGGAAGGCAGTTCTTACGAAGGAGAGAGCTTTGATGGTGTAATCATACGCTCATCTGTTTTCCGTTCTGTGTCGTTTTCCTCTTCATCCTTCCATAATGCCTCTATAACAGATACAGTATTTGAATCCTGTGATTTCTCTAATGTGGATTTCTCTTCATGTTCAATGCTCCGAGTTAAGATGAATGGCTGCCGTCTTACTGGTGCTGTTTTCCTTTCCTCTAGGCTTAGGAAACTGGAGATTTTGGATGCTTCAGCTCGCTACACTTCCTTTGATAAAGCGGCAATTGAGGATTGTTCATTCAGGGATTCCGATTTTCCTGACTCATCTTTTTCATCAATAAAGCATCGCGCTTTCAGTATTACCCGCTCAGATCTTTCTGCCTGTATTTTTCGTGGTACGGCATTATCTGGATTGGCCTTAAAAGACACCAGGATTGATGGTATCGCTCTTTCAGATAACCTTAAGGAACTGAAAGACTCTTCTCTTGATATCGAGCAATCCTTAGCTATTATCCGAATGTTAGGAGTGAATATAGTTCCGTAATAGGTATTTAAATTATAAAATAATTAATGAATACTTTCTTTAGATCGGATTATTGTGTATCCCTTAGTTCTCGCGGAGCTATCACATTATGTTCTGAATTATCATTTCCACTGTCTATTGGTTTAAGGTCCATTCTGCAGTTTATCAGTGACTGTGTATGATTAATTGTGACGCTATTTTGTAATTGAAGAAGCAGAAAGCTGCATTATGCAGTACTGGTTCATGCTCACGCCTTCTTCTCTTGCTTTTATGAAGATTGCTTTGTGCAGGCTCTTTGGAATCCTAAGGCGTATCTGACCTGAAAATTCGATGAGAGTATCTGGTTCTGGAATCGGATTATTGTGCTCAATGGCGCTCTGGAGTCAGCATTTTTTGGCGTCTTCAAGGTTTTCAGCAGCTTCTTGAATTGTCCATCCAGAACTTAAACAACCTTCAAGCTCCGGACACATTGCTACACAGCTGTTGTTCCCATTGTCCTTGATGATTTCGATCTTGTATGGCAGGCTCAAATAGTATTCAAGATTTTTTATCTGTTCCTTCATTCTTCTCCTCCTTTACAGCTTTTCTTACCATTTCAATATAGACACGTCCAATTGGCTTGTGCCTTGGTATTGTTATTTTCTTGTTTCCCTTGCGATATGTATAATGGCTACTTCCTCCACTTGGCTGTGATTCTTCGTATCCGAATGATAAGAGAATCTTGCGTAGTTCTTTGAACGTGTGAGATTACTTGAGAGATTCTCTAACTTCTCTAGTAGTTTATCCCATTTAGGCATATTCATTCCTTTTCCTTTATTCATATATGCTGTCAAATATTTGTTTGTATCAGGCCATTTTCCAGAAATGAATAGTATTCAAGACAGGAGAAGCTTGGGTGAATCTAGAGAAATGTAATTCATCTGATGGAATGAACGATCTGATTGATAATTAGTACTTTAAAGAAATTGACATGCATAATCCTTGTAATGAATTTCATCTGCGTGAGATGTATTTATTCCCACGCAAACGACAGTTTCTTTTTATTCTCTGCACAGTCTCGGAGATAGAGATTGATGAGATTCTGATAGGATATACCAACTTCGGTTGCCTGTTCTTTGAAGTAGTCAATGGTATCAGCATCGAGGCGGATGGTAATCTGCTTTTTGAGTTTTTTTGCATATGGATTTTTGATGCCTTTGCTGAAATCATAGTTTTCTTTCATGTTCATCTCCTTTTCAGTGAATTTTCATATTGCTTGCGTTCTTTGATATTTGCTTTACGAGCTGAAATGATTCTTATTTCCTCTTCTTCCTGTCGATAGCAGTGGCAGACGACAAGAGTCCGAAGCAGATTGCTTGTTCCGATTATTACGAAACGATCTTCTGCTGCAGAATGTTCGTCGTCAAATATGACCAGCGCTTCTTCATCATAGAACACAGACAATGCCTCCTCAAAAGATACTGAATGCTTCTTTATGTTCCTTTTGTTCTTTTCTGAATTCCATGAAAAGATAATATCCTTATTCATCCAGTCATCCTTAATTATAAATTAATTAAAAAATATTTCAAACATGATTCAAATTAATCCATGCTCCAGAAATGAGTAGTACTTGGAATCTGAGAAGACTAGGTGATCAAGTACTTTTATTCCAAGTATTTCCCCGCATTTCAGGATTCTTCTCGTAACATCCTTGTCATCTTCAGAAGGAATGATATTTCCAGATGGATGGTTGTGAGCTATCGCTATTGCAGCCGCTCTTTGCTTAAGTGGCTCTGAGAATACTTCCCTAGGATGAACTATTGTCTTATTCAGAAGTCCTACTGTGGAGACAAATGTCCCTATTGATTCATGAGCTCCATTCAGCATTATGACAATAAGGCTTTCCTGGCTTCTTGTCGCATAGTGCCTTACCTCTAGAAAGATATCATCAGGTTTGGTTATAGTCCTGCCTTTTCCTCTGACTCTTCTCCTTCCGAGTTCTAGAGAAGCATGAATTGCTGAAGCTTTGGCCTTTCCAAGACCTGGAATAAGCATAATTTCCTCGCAGGTTATAGCTGGATTCCTGTCCAATGCGGCAAGCAGGTCTGTTGCTATCTCATTGACAGGCCGTTTTGAATAACCGGAACCAATAATCAGCATCAGAAGTTCATCATCTGATAGTGCTTCAGCTCCAAGTCTTTCAAGCTTCTCCCTCGGTCTGTCTTCCTGTGGAGTTTCTCTAATCGCATTACCATTGAATGTTATTGAATATTTTCTCATACCAGTAATACTCGATATCTGGCGATTTTGGTCAGGTTTTCTGTAGAATCAGAGTATGAAGCGCTACAGAATAGGGGAGATTGCCACTCTCAGTTCCCTGACAGAGAGAACAATCAGGTACTATGAGGAACAAGGTTTGATAAAAGCTCGACGTTCGGAAGGTGGACAGAGATGGTATACAGATGAGGATCTTGTCTATCTGAAAAGGATAATAGAGCTGAAAGGACTTGGCTTCTCGATTCAGGAGATTAAAAAGATCTTTGAAATGAAGGATTCCGACAGATCCGGCAATATGAGAAGGGAAGCTCTGCTTGCCGAGTACAGGAAGAAGCTCGATGCGGATATGAAAAAGCTTAAGGAGCTTCAATCTCATATAGATGAATTGGAGTGGCATGTACATCAGCTGGAGAAAGCAGAGGATGGATTTACAGAGTGTCCAGGGGCTCTTTGTGCCTCCTGCCAGTATAGGGCTAGGTGTACTTTCTTTCGCTCAAAGGGATAAGAGCCATTTCCCTATCTCCAATGATAGGTTTATCACATCCTTTGATAGCGATTGTGGAAGATTCCTTGAAAAGAACATGCATTCATAGTTCAGATAGCCTTCATAGCTTTCGCGGAATGCTTTCATGACGCTTTCCCATTCAATCTTTCCAAACCCTGGAAGAAGATGCAGATCCTTCTTTCCATCGTTATCAGCAATATGGGTTCCGAGGAGCAGCTTTCCCGCTTTTCTTATGAAGTCCGGGATATTCTCTCCTGCAATGAAAGCATGCCCTGTATCGAGGCATATACCAGCCATCGGAGAGAGGGCTTTTGCCATTTCAATAAGCTCATCAGCACTCCAGATCTCCTCTCTTGTCTCCATGTTTTCGATTGCAATTTTAATCGGTTCTTTCTGCCTGTCGAGAAGCGATGAGAAGTAATTGATATTATCCTGCACGCTTCCTTTTATAGGGTGAATAACAACATGAGGTATACCAAGAGCTGAAGAGAATTCCATTGCTTTCAAGATTGAATTGTCTGAAAGTTCCTTCCCTTCCATCGAGAGCGAGCGGTAATCATGAGGGTAGGGTACATGGGATTGGATATATGAAAGCGAGTATTTCTCCTTCTCTTCCTGGAGCTTTTCGATGTAATCCCATGCTTTTCCGGTATTGAGTATGGAATAGGGATTCATCATCTCGCAGAAGTTCAGATCAAGAGCTTTGTACCCTGATTCCGCATAGAGCGGAATAAGGGTATCCATAGTTCGCTTACCTTCTCTTGAGAAGGCGACTAGATTTGTATTAGATGAGATTCTGAGAGGCATATTCATCAAGAGCATTCTGCACTGTTTCTGCCATATCGTGAACAGCCTGATCTATTGGCTTTCCCTTTTCAGTGACATTTCTTATCTCGCTCTGGAATGAGTAGTAAATCTGGTAGGCAGAAGGAATCCATACACCAGTCACCTTCGGATTTGAGGCAATTGTCTGTTCCATCGCGACTCTGAACTGAGGATTGGAATCGAGGAATTCCTGATACTCCTCGTTAGCATAGAGAGCCGTATTTACTGGCATGTATCCAGTCCTCTCAGCCCATTCAAGCTGCACGCTTTCAGAAACAAGATACTCAAGCACAGTCTTCACTTTCTCATTGTTGGAGAAAGCAAACATCGCACCTCCTCCTATATTCACACCGCCAGTTGCTTCTTCATTTGTCTTCGGAACAAATGCGGTGCCTACCTCGAATCTTCCACCAACTGTGTTGATTACCGTTGATAGATTCGAAGAAGATGCTAGCATTGAAGCTGTTCTTCCTGCAGCGAATTCCGTACTTACTCCAGATGTTATGTTATTCAGATAACCTGTATCATAGAGCCCTTTCCAGTGTTCCAGAAATTCAGCGAATGTCCCTTCTTTTTCAAAAAGAACCTCTGTAGGAGTACCTGTATGACCATTCTCTTCATTGACCATGTATGACAGACCATTCTGAGCTCCGATGAATGCTCCAAGCTCATAAGTTGCAGGAACACCAGCAAATGCATATCTGGTTATATTCCCATTGTTATCCTTCTCTCCGAGAAGAGGTGCGATTTCTGCAAAATCATCAAGCGTCTCAGGAGCTTCTAGTCCCAATGAATCAAAGAGTGTCTTGTTGTAGTAGAAAAGCAGGGAAGATGCGTTGAATGGAATTGCAAGAAGTCCTCTTTCAGACATGAGGGACTCTATAGCTGATGGCATTATTGAGGAGGTATCTATTCCCAGCTCCGAAGGAAGTACCAGATAATCTGAATTCATCATATCGAGAGCGGCTGTCGCATCAAGCTGAGCAATCTGGGGAAGGGTTGATGTATCCACAGCAGCTGCGGCTTTTACCTTTGTCAGAACATCATTCGCGGCTCCCTGATAAATTGCTTCAATCACAATATCCTGTTCTTTCCCGATAGTATTATTGAAGTTATCGACTATCTCATCGAATGCTATTCCAAGATTTCCCGAGTTTGAGTGCCAGATTGTAACAACTGAATCGTCTTCCGCATTTCCTCCTGCAGTAAGGCCTGCAAGGGAAAGGAACATTGCAAGAACAATGATAGCTTTTTTCATCTTATTTCCTCCGTATCAGGAGAGACCTCCTGAGATTGCTTTCATAATCATCTTTCTGCCTGCAAGAAGCAGAATAAGGAATGGAAGCGTTATCATTGCAATTGATGCAAACTGCGCTCCATACTCCCCGGCTTCAGCGAAGCCAAGCATTGTGATTCCGACTTGTATTGTTCTCATCCCTGGCTTAGTGGTGACAATAAGCGGCCAGAGATAGCTGTTGAATGCTGAGATGAATGTCTGGATGAATATTGTGATGGTTACTGGTGCGGTAAGAGGCAACAGTATTGAGATGATGTATCTGATATCTCCAGCTCCATCAATTTGTGCGGCATCGTAGATGTCCCTATCTGCGGAGAGATAGGTCCCTATTGTCATAAGCATCGAGGAAGCGGAGAAGACAGAGGGGAGAACTATCCCCAGATAGCTATTCAGCAATCCCAGCTTTGCTGTGGTGATGTAATTTTCATAGAGCATGGCATCTGATGGAATGAATAGAGTTGAAAGCAGCGCAATGAGCAGGAATCTTTTTCCTTTGAAACTAAGATGCGTGAAGGCGAATGCCGCGGAAATGGAGACAATGCATCTGAAAAATGCAGCCAGAAAAGCTGTTGCAAACGAGTTGAGTGTATAGCGAGGGAAATAGCTATTATTCAGTGCCAGTTCAAAATTTCTCAGCGAGAAAGACGATGGCAGAAGCTTTGCATCTGAGGCTGTGAAATCTGCAGGCGTGAAGAAAGAAGCTGAGAGTGTATAAAGAAGAGGGAAGATTATTATGATGGCAAGGATTGCGGTTAATGCAGTTCTTATTGCTTTAGACATTTCTTCGCCTCCTTGAGAGAAGGCTCATTATGATAACCGAAAAGAGTACCATAATAACCGCAACAGTGGTCTCGGTTCCTCTATTTCCGCTTCTGAATGCTTCAAGATAGTAATAGTACATGATTGTTTCTGTGGATCTGAAAGGGCCTCCTTCAGTGAGAACCATTACCGGAGCTGATATAAGCACCGCATCTTTTAGGGCCATGAATATAGTAACCATGAAGATGTTCTTTATTGCAGGAAGCTCGATGAAAAAGAAAAGCTTTAACCCTGAAGCTCCATCAATCTCCGCAGCTTCTATAATGCTCCTGTCAGTGCTTCTGAATGCGGCGACAAGAAGTATGTAGTCGATAGCGAAATCGAGAAAGACTCCGAATATAACAAGGGCAGCCATCGCTGTTACAGGCTCTTCAAGCCACTGGAAAGAAAGTCCTGTAAGTTTGTTTATAACGCTGACACGGCCTCTGAAGAGTTCTTTGAAAACAAGAGCCAGTGCTGATAGTGAGAATGCGAGAGGTGAGAGGAAGATGAATTCAAATACAGAGCTTCCTTTCCTTTCTCGTCTTGTCAGTGAAGCTGCAAGAAGCGTGAGAAATGTATTCAGTGGCAGGAAGAATATTGTAAAACGGAGTGTGTTCCATATGCTTGATATAAATGCATCGTTTGAAAAGAGCGTGATGTAATTCTGCAATCCCGCGAATCCGAGTACCTTTCCCGATTGTGATATCCTGAGAAAAGAACCGATGAAGCTCTTGATAAGAGGTATGAAGGAAAAAAGAATCGCAAAGCAGAGCGATGGAATGAGAAATAGGTATGCTTTTGCTTCTTTCCTTTTCATAACGTAAGGTAATTTAAGGATATTCTGATGATTATTCAAGTGTAATTTGGATATAACTTCTTTGTATTTAATGAAATATCTGACATATATAAATCTAACGTAAACTTTTTGTTTGTTAAGTTTGCCCTTCTATTTTCATATTATTCATGCTTTTCTGATTTAAAAGACCAAAAACATGGAAAACATAATGGATAATTGCCATCAAAACTACTAAACTATTGGAAGGAGGAGAGAATGAAACCTACGCTTCTTGTTATGGCTGCCGGGCTCGGATCCAGATATGGTGGAGTAAAGCAGATTGATGCTGTCGGTATGCATGGAGAGACACTTCTCGATTTCGGTGTCTATGATGCTTTCCATGCTGGTTATGGAAAGGTTGTTTTTATCATAAGAAAGGACATCGAGCATGATTTCCGTGAAAGGCTTTTTGATAGAATCGCTCGTAATATGGATGCTGACTATGTCTTCCAGGAGAGGACCGCGCTCCTTACAGATGAAGAGGCAGCAGTTTCAGCAGAGCGTACAAAGCCTTGGGGAACTATCCAGGCTATTCTTTGCGCAAAAGATGCTGTAAAGACTCCTTTCACTGTGATAAATGCCGATGATTACTATGGCCGTAGTGCATATGGTATTCTTGGCTCTTACCTTGAGACGCTTGGGAATGATGATACAACTCATGCGATGGTAGGATTCACGCTCAAGAATACAATGAGCCCTTCCGGTTCTGTTTCAAGAGCTATCTGTGTAATTGATAACGGCAATCTTGTTTCGATGGAAGAGAATACGAAGATTGAATACACAGCTGATGGGGGAGTTGTATCCCACATGCCATCAGGTGATGTAATGCTTACAGGTGAGGAACCTGTCTCGATGAACTTCTTCGGTTTCACTCCTAAGGCTTTTGATAGCTTCATGGAGTACTGGGAGGATTTCAAGCGCAAGAACATAAGGGAAATGAAGGTTGAGTGCCTTCTTCCTAATGGTGTTTCTGAGATGGTTACATCCGGAAAGGGTTCCGTTAAAGTCTTCACAACACCAGATAAGTGGTTCGGAATGACTTATCCAGAAGATAAGGCAAATGTAATGGCTGAGCTCAGAAAGAAGATTGAGTCAGGCTACTACCCAGAAAAACTCTGGGAGAAATAATCTCCGGAAAGCCACGGCTTTCGAAGATAACTTAAGCTCCTATGCTGCGAAATAGAAGGCATAGGAGTTTTTCTCTTATTTTGGTTTATTAGTGAGTATGATCAAGAATCTTTATAAAGTGTGCCGCCAGAAAACCTGCCAGGCTTGTCCTGCAGGATGAAGGCGGCATAATCACTTCGCATCGTAGATTGCAAAGACTCTGTTGCATGATTCGCAGTAATACGCTTTGGCATTCTTCTCAAGGATGATATGCGGTGGACGG
>CASDRY010000004.1 GCA_949283235.1 uncultured Spirochaetales bacterium
AAAGGATCTCTGCGAGAACGGCGGCAATCTCAAGGAAGGCGTCAGCAAGGAAGAGGCTGCTTCTATCAAGGAGAAGCTCGAAGCTGCTGGATGTGTTATCGAAGTCAAATAACAATAAAGCTTTCCATTATGTTTTCCCCAGGTCCTTTCGGGGCCTGGGATATGCCATCGGTGACCCCGATGGCTTAGGTGTCTGCTGACGAAAAGCAGAAATGTGATCCAGTGTGCTATGGAGGTACAATGATTCCCAGCAAAGGCAAAGGTATTAAGAGAGTCGATATTGGTTCCGAGTTGCCGGAAGTATGCGAACTTCCTAATCTTATCGGAATCCAGACCGAGTCGTTCAGCAAGTTCCTTCAGCTTGATACAGTTTTAAAGGGCGAGGAACCAAATCCAGCCTATGGACTTGAGTCCGTATTCCGTTCAACATTCCCTATCGTTTCCCCTAATGAGGACATGAGGGTAGAGTATAACGGCTATAAGATTGATATGGCCGGAATCAAATATTCGGAGTCGGAGTGTAAGAAGAAAGGCAGAACATTCGGAGTGCCTATCAAGGCAAATGTTGCTCTCGAGACTAAGAACGGAGAAATCAAGGAGAAGGAGATTTTCTTCGGCGATTTCCCTTTGATGACGGATCGTGGTACTTTCATCATCAATGGTGCAGAGCGTGTAATCGTATCCCAGATTGTCCGCTCCCCTGGTGTTGTATTCAAGGAAGGTAAGAAGAATGACTCTTCTTCCCTTTATTACGGCACACTTTACCCATATTCTGGTACAAAGCTCGAGTTCGTCCTCACAAGAAAGAACGAGAAGACTGAGACCAAGAAGGGTGAGCTGACAAGCGCTGCTGAGAGAAAGAAGGTAAATAACATCATCCAGGTAAGCTTCGGAAAGAAGCCATTCCTTGTTACTTTCTTCCTCCGTGTGCTTGGAATCGATACAAGGGAGAAGATCGTAGCCGCATTCTACTCTTCAAAGGAGATAGTAATCGCGGATAGTCTCTCCGATGATGCAAGATTCTATTCCTATAAGGATATCCGTGTAGATGGAGACCTTCGTTTCCCTGCTGGTTCAGAGCTTGGTGCTATCGAGCTTGAAGAACTCAGAAGCGCTGGCATGGAGACAGTAGAGGTTGTCGATACAAACGCAAAGGACCTCGATGCCCCATCTCTTGCTATTCTCAAGACTCTTCGCCGTGAGCGTATTCTCTGCCCAAGCTATAGGCAGGAGGAGTCAGAGGAATTCCAGAATGAGTATATCGGACAGATTGTCGAGGCTTGCAGGAACTCTCTTCCTCAGAACCTCAAGACATTCCCTGATCCGAAGCGTGTTATAAGCTACTTCCAGGATTTCTTCCTCCATGGACGTGGATTCGAGCTTTCAGACATCGGTCGCCACAAGCTCAATAAGAAGTTCTATGGTCGTGAAGAGGAGAAGTATCTTACATCAACAGCTCTCACTCCAGATGATGTTGTGAACACTGTAAGCTTCCTTATCCAGTTCTGTAATGGAACTATCAAGGAAGATGATATCGATGCTCTCGGAAACAGAAGGGTAAGAACTGTAGGAGAGCTTCTTGAGATTACCCTTACTGAGGCTTTCAACCGCATGGCAAAGACCGCGCGTGAGAAGATGAATATCACAGATGATACTGTTAAGCCTCAGGAGATCATCTCCATCAAGCCTATCGTTGGTGCTATCAAGGAGTTCTTTGGTTCTTCTCAGCTTTCGCAGTTCATGGATCAGATCAATCCTCTTGCAGAGCTTACACACAAGAGACGTGTATCCGCTCTCGGTCCGAAGGGTGGTCTTTCGAGGTCTTCTGCTCGTGCTATCTATGAAGTCCGTGATGTTCACTACACACATTATGGAAGAATCTGTCCTATCGAGACTCCAGAAGGTTCGAACATCGGTCTTATCCTTTCTCTCGCGAACTATGCCCGTATCAACGAGTATGGCTTTATCGAGACACCTTACAGAAAGGTTGAGAATGGTATTGTTACAAACGAGGTTCAGTATCTCGATGCGAACGATGAAGAGAGATGCTACATCGCACAGGGTAACGCTAAGATAGACAAGGATGGACATTTCCTCGAGAAGGAAGTTGCTGTAAGACACTATGGTGATTACGGTGTTGCAAGCCCTGATGAGATCAGCTGGATGGATGTTTCTCCACGCCAGGTTGTTTCTGTTGCTACATCACTCATCCCATTCCTCGAGCATGATGACGCTAACCGTGCTCTCATGGGTTCGAACATGCAGCGTCAGGCTGTTCCTCTTGTATTCCCTGAAGCACCTCGTGTAGGTACTGGAATGGAGCAGAGAACTGCTTATGACTCCGGTGTTCTCATCAAGGCAAAGAGGGCTGGTACTGTATCCTATGTCTCATCAACTGAGATCAGGGTCACTCCGGACAAGAGCGAGATCAAAGGAGAGATCGATAAATACGAAGTTCACAAGTTCGAGAGAACCAACCAGGATTCCTGTCTCAATCAGAAGCCTATTGTCAATGTAGGCGACCATGTAGAGGCAGGGGATGTGCTTGCAGATGGTCCTGCAACACAGAATGGAGAGCTTGCTCTTGGACGCAATATACTTGTAGGTTTCGTTCCATGGAATGGTTATAACTATGAGGACGCTGTTCTCATCTCCGAGCGTGTTGTCAGAGAGGATATCTATACATCCATCCACATCAAGGAGTTCTCCATTGATGTGCGTGAGACAAAGCTTGGACCGGAGAAGCTTACAAGGGATATCCCGAATACAAGCGAGAAGCTTCTTGAGCACCTCGATGCTGAGGGTATTGTATGTATCGGTACATATGTACATCCAGGTAGCATTCTTGTTGGAAAGGTAACTCCTAAGAGTGAGGCTGATACAACTCCAGAGGTCAAGCTCCTCAACTCAATCTTCGGTGAGAAGGCTAAGGAAGTGCGTGATTCCTCTCTTAAGGTTCCTCATGGAACAGAGGGAACTGTTATTGATATCCAGCGTCTCAAGAAGAGCGACAAGGATGAGCTTCAGCCAGGTGTTGATGAGACTATCAAGGTTCTCATTGCTACAAAGAGAAAGCTCAAGCAGGGTGACAAGATGGCTGGTAGACATGGAAACAAGGGTGTTGTATCCCGTGTTCTCCCAGAGGAAGATATGCCATACATGGCAGATGGTACACCTCTTGATGTATGTCTCAACCCGCTTGGTGTTCCTTCCCGTATGAACATCGGTCAGCTCATGGAGACTCAGCTTGGATGGGCAGCTGTAAAGAATGATAAGTGGTATAAGACACCAGTCTTCCAGTCAGCTACCATGGAGCAGATAGAGAAGGAGATGGAGGAGGCTGGACTTCCGAAGAACAGCAAGACAACGCTGTATGACGGACGCACAGGTATTCCATTTGTAAACCCGGTATTCTGCGGTTACATCTATTACCTCAAGCTGCATCACCTTGTAGATGATAAGATGCATGCTCGTTCAACAGGTCCTTACTCGCTTGTTACACAGCAGCCTCTCGGAGGTAAGGCTATGTTTGGTGGTCAGAGACTTGGAGAGATGGAGGTCTGGGCATTCGAGGCTTACGGAGCTGCAAATACGCTGCAGGAGCTTCTTACCATCAAGTCCGATGATATGAAGGGACGTGTTCAGATTTATGAGTCGATAGTAAAGGGTGAGCCTGCTGAGACAGTCTCCATGCCGGAGGCATTCAATGTTCTCGTGCAGGAAATCAGAGGGCTTGCTCTCGATATGTCTGTATATGATGAGAATGGAAAGCAGGTTCCACTCACAGAGCGTGATGAGGAATTGATTTCCAAGAGAGAGAAAGGCACTTTCTAGGAGGAAAGACGGAATGAAGGAAATACAGGATTTCAGCTCGATCAGGATTAAGCTCGCTTCACCGGAGCAGATTCTTGCATGGTCCTATGGTGAAGTCAAAAAGCCTGAGACTATCAATTACCGTTCGCTCCGCCCGGAGAGGGATGGTCTTTTCTGCGAAAGGATATTCGGTACTACCAAGGCTTGGGAGTGCTGGTGCGGAAAATTCAAGTCTAATAGATATAAGGGTGTTGTCTGTGACCGCTGCGGTGTTGAGGTCACAGATACAAAGGTTCGCCGTGAGCGTATTGGTCACATTACGCTTGCAGCTCCTGTAGCTCATATCTGGTTCTATCGTTCGACACCTTCCATCATGAGCTATCTTCTGGACATCAAGCGTTCAGAGCTCATGGAGATTCTCTCCTACGAGAAGTATGTCGTAACAGATCCAGGACAGGATACTGATCTCAGAAAGTATCAGGTGCTTGATGAGGATGAATACTACTCAGCTGTTGATAAGTATGGCGATACTTTCAAGGCTGGAATGGGTGCTGAGGCTATTTATGACCTGTTGAAGGATCTTGACCTCCAGTCCCTTTCTGCAGAGCTGAGAGAGCAGCTTTCACAGAAGGAAGAGGCAAATAACAAGATCGATAACAAGCTTCTTTCCCGTATCCGTTACTGTGAGGAGTTCCTCAGTTCCGGAAACAAGCCTGAGTGGATGATTCTCAAGGTCATTCCTGTCATTCCACCAGATCTTCGTCCTATGGTTCAGCTTGATGGCGGTCGCTTTGCTACAACTGACCTTAACGAGCTTTACAGAAGGGTTATCAATAGAAACAATCGTCTTGATAGGCTTATCAAGATCCAGGCTCCTGATATCATCATCCGCAACGAGAAGAGGATGCTTCAGGAAGCTGTTGATTCCCTCTTTGATAACTCCAAGACACCAAATCCGACAAAGGGATCGAGCAAGAGAGATCTCAAGTCGCTTTCAGATGTCCTCAAGGGCAAGCAGGGTAGATTCAGACAGAATCTTCTCGGAAAGCGTGTTGATTACTCTGGCCGTTCCGTTATTGTTGTCGGACCTGAACTTAGAATGCATCAGTGCGGTGTTCCTTCTAAGATGGCTCTTGAGCTCTTCAAGCCATTTATTATGCGTAAGCTTGAGCAGAAGGAGATAGCACAGAATGTAAAGAGAGCAAAGATGCTCGTAGAGCAGGAAGCTCCAGAGGTATGGGGAGTCCTTGATGAAGTAGTCAAGGAGCATCCAGTTATGCTCAACAGAGCTCCTACGCTTCACCGTCTTGGTATCCAGGCATTCGAACCGGTGCTTGTAGAGGGCAAGGCTCTTAAGCTTCATCCTCTTGTATGTCATGCGTTCAATGCTGACTTCGATGGTGACCAGATGGCTATCCATGTGCCTCTTACACATGCAGCTCAGCTCGAGTGCTGGACTCTCATGCTCAGTACTACAAACCTTCTCGATCCTGCAAACGGAAAGCCTATTGCGTTCCCATCACAGGATATGGTTCTCGGTATCTTCTATCTTACAAAGGAGAGAACAGACCTTGATCCTGAGAGAAGAATCAAGAGGTTTGAGACAGTTTCTGAGATAGAGGCTGCTATCGATACATATTCCATCTCATACAATGAGAAGATTTATTATCGCTTCAAGAAGGGCCTTGAGATAGTTGATGAGAAGGGCAACAGCCAGATTTCCGATGGAAAGAGCTGGTATGCTACAACTCCAGGTAGGATTATCTTCAACGCTGCTATTCCAGAGGGTATTCCTTATCAGAACTACTGCCTTGGTGATAAGCAGCTTAGAAAGGTCATTGGCGAGACAATCAGGACAAAGAAGCCTTCTGTTGCTGTTGATCTCCTTGATTCTGTAAAGGATCTCGGATTCAAGTATGCAACACTCTTCGGAGCTACAATCGGTCTTTCTGACATGGTTGTTCCAGAGGAGAAGGCGGAGCTTATCGAGGAAGCTAACGAGAAGCAGTCTGTTGTCTTCAAGCAGTACCACGATGGTCAGATTACTCAGGAAGAGAGATACAACCGTGTTATCGAGGTATGGACTGAGACTAACGAGGAGCTTACAGATAAGCTCATGGATGAGCTCAAGAAGAGCCAGCATGGTTTCAATCCTCTCTATCTCATGGTTGAGTCCGGAGCTAGAGGTTCCAAGAACCAGATCAGACAGCTTGGCGGTATGAGAGGTCTCATGGCTAAGCCTAACGGAACCATCATCGAGCTCCCGATCAAGTCCAACTTCAAGGAAGGACTTTCGATCATGGAATTCTTCATCTCGTCCAATGGTGCTAGAAAGGGTCTTACCGATACAGCTCTCAAGACAGCTAAGGCTGGTTACCTTACTCGTAAGCTTGTTGATGTCGCTCAGGATGTTGTTGTATCCGAAGAGGATTGCCACACTATCAATGGTATCTGGGTAAGTGCTGTAAAAGATGGTGATGCTGTTATTGAAACTCTTGCATCACGTATCACAGGTTCATGCCCAGTAGAGGATGTTCTTCATCCATTCCTTAAGGATGAGAATGGCAGACCAGTTGTGCTTGCAAAGGCTAATGAGGAGATTTCCGATGATACAGCTGCAGCTATTGAAGAGGCAGGTGTTGAGAAGGTTCTTCTCCGCACAGTCCTCACATGTGAGGCTGAGCATGGTGTATGCCGCAAGTGCTATGGACGCAACCTTGCTACCAACCGCCCTGTTGAGATTGGCGAAGCTGTCGGTATTATCGCAGCACAGTCAATCGGACAGCCTGGTACACAGCTTACAATGCGTACATTCCATGTTGGTGGTACTGCTTCAACATCCACAAAGGAGAATAAGCTTTCATTCAGCTATCCTACGATCGTTCGTGGCCTGAAGGGTCTTATCATCCATAACATGGAAGGACAGAAGCTCTTCCCGAGAAAGGGACATATCACGATTTCCCGTGTATTCGAGGAGATTACAGGGCAGTTTGATGAGCTTCTCGTTCAGAACGGCGATGCAGTAGGCAAGGGCTATCCATTCTATAAGAAGGATGGAAGAGAGGTCGCTGCAGCAGAGAATGGAAGACTTCTTCAGATTGAGGATATCTCCTCAAGCGGTTCTATTCGTACCTTTGTCGTTGGTCCGGAGGCGGAGTATCAGGTACCTGCAGGATCCGAGCTTATGGTTGAGGTAGGGCAGGTTGTTGCTGAAGGCGATGCAATCATCACATTCGACCCATTCTCTGAGCCGATTATCGCGGAAGAGGGTGGTGTAGTTGAGGAGATGAACGACTTCGTTGAGGATAAGTCCTATAGGAAGATCTTCAATGAGGCAGGAGATACTGAGATGATAGTCGTATCCAGCTCCCATCTTGGTGCATTCCGTCCATCTGTCCTTGTTCGCACAGATAGCGGAGAGCTCAATCAGTACCAGATTCCTGGCGGTGCATACATGGTCGTCAAGGAGAAGGGCGAGAGAGTCAAAGCTGGTGATATCATCGCTAAGGTATCAAAGGATAGCACGACTACAAAGGATATCGCTGGAGGTCTTCCTCAGGTTGACTCCCTCTTTGAGGCAAGACATGGAAAGGTTTCCTCTTCTAACAAGGTCAACCCGATTATCCTTGCTCGTGTCACAGGTACAGTTGTCTCTGTTCAGGCAGGTGCCGCAAACGGATCTACAACTACTGTTACTATCCGCGATGCTTTTGGAGCTATGCATCCGCATAAGGTATATACAAAGGATGCTCTTCTCCTTGTACGCGAAGGCGATGAGGTCAAGGCAGGTGAACCGCTTTGTGATGAGCCTGTAACTTCCCGTGAGGTTCTTGATGTTCTTGGTGAGAATGCTGTTCTTTCCTTCCTCGTAAATGAGATTCAGAAGGTTTACAGAATGCAGGGTGTTGAAATCAATGAGAAGCACCTTGGTATCATCATCCGTCAGATGCTCAGAAAGGTTGAGATCCTCAGAGCTGGAGATACCCAGTTCGTCAAGATGCAGCGTGTTGATAAGAATCTCTTTGATCGCGTCAACGCAGAGATGAAGAAGCAGGGTAAGACACCAGCTATCGCACGTCCTGTACTTCAGGGTGTTTCCGAAGCTGCTCTTTCCGTTGATTCCTTCATTTCAGCGGCATCCTTCCTTTCTACTACAAGGGTATTGACCAACGCAGCTATTGCGGGTAAAAAGGATGAGCTGAGAGGTCTCAAGGAGAACGTCATCATCGGACACCTCATTCCAGCTGGTACTGGTATGAAGCGTTACAGATCTGTACATCTCGATGAGGATGAGAAGCTTCTTGAGCTGCAGAAGGAAGTCGATAAGGCACGTAGGGAGCAGAAGGTTGATCCAGCTTCTTATGTTGACGACTTTGATGCAGAAGAACTTGGTGATATGAAGACGGTGGGAGAACCAGTCGATATAGACGAAGGCTCTATCGAGGAATAAGGCGCCTGTTGGCGCCCATTCCTGGGCTTTTGCGACTGTGTCTCATGCTGACCATCGTTTGATATAGACGTGCTGCTTGTGCGGCATAGATCCCTCTGCTGTGAGAGGAGTGGATCAAATTTAAGGAGTGTATCGTAAGATGCCTACTATTAATCAGCTTATTAGAAAGGGTAGAGAGTCCTCGAAGTCAAAGACAAAGTCTCCTGCACTTCAGGGATGCCCTCAGAAGAGAGGAGTCTGCACTAGGGTTATGACAGTAACACCTAAGAAGCCGAACTCAGCTCTTAGAAAGGTAGCTCGTGTGCGCCTTTCAAATGGAATCGAAGTTACCGCTTACATCCCTGGTATCGGTCACAACCTTCAGGAGCACTCTGTTGTTCTCATCAGAGGCGGAAGAGTTAAGGACCTTCCTGGTGTAAGGTATCACATCATCCGCGGTACCAAGGATACCCTCGGTGTTGCAGATCGTAAGCGCAGCCGCTCTAAGTACGGCGCAAAGAAGCCAAAGGCTTGATAGGAGGAAGGTATGTCAAGAGATAGAAAAGCTCCTGCAAGAAAGGCAACTCCAGATGCGATTTACAACAGCACAGTTGTCGAGAAGTTCATTTGCCGCATGATGATTGATGGCAAGAAGAGTATTTCAACACGCATCCTTTATACTGCTATGAAGGAGCTTGGCGAGAAGAGTGGAGAGAATCCGCTTGATGTCTTCACAAAGGCTGTTGATAACGTAAAGCCTGTTGTAGAGGTAAAGTCAAGACGTGTTGGTGGTGCTACATACCAGGTTCCTGTAGAGATCAGGGAAGAGAGAAGAGAAGCTCTCGCAATGCGCTGGATTATTGCAGCTGCACGTGCTCGCAATGGAAAGTGCATGAGCGACAAGCTTGCTGATGAGCTCATGGATGCATACAACTCAACTGGTGCAGCTTTCAAGAAAAAGGAAGATGTACACAGAATGGCAGATGCAAACAAGGCATTCAGCCACTTCCGCTGGTAGTTATAAATACCGCTTACGAACCTCCCCTCGGGGAGGTTTTCTCATCTATGGATGTTTGTGTTATCATTAGTGCATGATTCCAGATTATGATGATTTCTATTCGCTTACAGCTTATGCGAGAAGATTTATAAGGACTCCTATGAGGGAGATAGAAGGCTGGCTTTCACAGCGTTCTACTGTTGCTATGATTACCGATTGGGAGAGGCGTAATGGGAATGATAGCTTCCGTGAATCCAGCGTTCCATACCTCTTTGAGCGTGCTGATAAAGATGAGGTCATAACAGTTCCTGATTTCATAGCCCTTACATCCTGTCAAGGACTTGCAATGGATGGGGAAGAGGTTATTGCTGATATCACAATCTATAATGATTTCGTAGCTTTCCTTACAGCAAGGGGTATAAATATATGAGAAAACCGCGCATTCCGCGCGGCTTCATCAAAGGTTCTCTTCAATCGCTTTTGAAAGCTGATCTGGGCATGATGTTGGCTTGAAGCCGCATCTGATACCTTTAACTCTATCCTTTATTTCCTCTGCTTTCATTCCTTCGCAGAGCTTTCCTATTCCCTGAAGGTTACCATTGCAGCCACCTTCGAATTTCAGATTGTGGATTCTTCCTTCATCGTCGATATCAAATCTGATTGCCTTAGAACACGTTCCATGTGTCTTATATTCAACTGTTTTCATCGTTATCTCCTCGGAGTAAGATACTGAAAGACAGCATCTTAGGCAAGGCTATCATACGACAACAATTTGCATATTTGTACTTCGTGCAATATCGATAATTTCTGGATCTATTTTATTGTCCGTAATAATCGAATAATTAGGTGAAACTTCTTCGTAGTTTATTGATGTCCTTTTACCAAATTTGCTTGAATCAATTAACAAATAAACTGAAGATGAATGGCGAAGAGTTGCTTGATCAAGTCGTGCAGTTTCAACATCCCATGTCATGAGACCAGCTTTCATATCTATTGCATCTACTCCAATAAAGCATTTACTGAATCGTGCATTGTTGACTGCCTTTTCACCTATGATTCCTGCTGTATCTCTTCGTTCTGGTCTGTATTCTCCACCTGTGAGAATTACTGGTGTATATGGGGAAAGAATCTCTGCCGCAACTATTGAATTAGTCATTATGTTGAGACCTCTGAATTTCTTGCTTTGCATTATATTTGCAAGTTCAACTGCCATTGCAAATACTGTTGTCCCTCCTGAAAGAAATATCGTATCGTTATCTTCAACAAGTGTTGCAGCAAATGTACCTATTCTTTTCTTTTCTTCCGTTGATTCTTTTGAGAGTGTGTCAAATGAATATAAAGGTATACCTTGATTCTGTAGATATTTTATTCCACCAAAAGTGCGTATTGCTGAGCCTTCCTTTTCAAGTTCGGTACACATTCTTCTAGCGGTGGCTTCGGAAACATTGAATTCATGGACAATATCTGCAAGTTTCATATATTGCTTTTGTTTCAATGTTTTTTCAAAGTTCTCCAGTCTTTCTGCTTTCTTCCCCATTTTTAAACTCTTTTTCTCTGAATATCTAATATTGCCATTATAAGTGGGAACAGCTGAATCATCAAATGAAATATTGTAAAAATGATTAAATCAATCAGCTATGCTTTGATATTTATAATAAATTGATTGAAATACTCAATTTTATGATTGATTTATTCAAAATATGAATTATGATTATCAAAAAAGGAAGATTTAGATGGCATACTATCTTGGGTTGGACATTGGAACTACTGGAACTAAGGCTATGTTGTACTCGCCTGATTGTAAGCTTGTATCTTCTTCATATGCAGGTTATGAAGTAGTTTGTCCTGCTTCGGGGTATACGGAACAAAATCCGATGGATTGGTATGCTGCCATTTGCCAGACAGTGAGAGAATGTGCCAAAACTGTTCAGAAGGAAAAGGTGTTCATTTCAATATCTGCACAAGGAGGAGCTCTTGTTCTGGCAGATTCAGATGGTTCTCCTATTCGACCGGCAATAAGCTGGCTTGATCGAAGAGCAGGAGAAGAGGCGGAGTATCTCACATCTCTTCATGATAAAGATTATTATTACAAGAATACTGGCTGGCGGCTGAATGATGGATATAATCTTGCAGAGATTCTATGGTTAAAAAGGAACGAACGTTCTTCTTTTGATAAAGCCAGCTATTTCCTCACTCCTCTGGATTGGGTAAATATGAAGCTTACTGGAATTCCGTGTACTGATTTCACGAATCTTGGAATTACGAATCTTGAGAACATAAGGACTAACACATGGCTTGATAGCATCTGGGATGATATTGGAATAGAAGAAAACCAACTTCCTGTAATAAAACCCTCAGGATATATTATTGGCTCTCTTACTGAAGAGGCCTCAATGGATCTTGGTCTTGAGAATGCCGTTGTAGTGAATGGCGGTTATGATCAATTTTGTGGAGCACTTGGTCTTGGCGCAGTTTCTACTGGAGATTTGATGCTTTCTACAGGTACTTCCTGGGTCATTCTAGGTGTATCCGATCATCTGCTTTTTGATACCAATAGCTATATATCACCATGTTCTCATGTTGTGCCAGGTAAATATGTTACGATGGCTTCCCTGGAGACTGGTGGAATATCTCTTGAATGGTATCGAAAAATTTCTAGCACAGGTGATTTGGAAGATTTTAAGACAATTGATAAACATGCTTTTGAGAGAAAAGCATCTGAAGATGGTCTTTTCTTCATTCCTTATCTTGCTGGAGCTACCTGTCCTTATTGGTCCAAGAGTAGCAGGGGAAGTTTTGTCGGACTTCAGCTATCTCATGATCATTATCATATTGCAAGGGCTGTGATGGAAGGAGTTGCTTATGAGGCTAGATGCATAGTCTCAGCCTTTAATGCTGCTGGATTCTCTCCTTCGAGAATCAAATTAGTTGGTGGTGCTGCAAAAAGTTCTCTATGGACAGGTATAATTGCCGACACGCTGCAGCTTGAAGTGGATGTATATGGTAATGCAAATGCTGCATGTATAGGTGCTGCTGTACTTGCAGCTTATGGAAGTACAGAGCATGGAGATGATATGGTGGCCATTCAGACTATGTTTGATAGCGGATTCAATACTATTTCACCTAAGCGTTCAAAGAAAGAAGCAGAAGAACTCCAGAGGGGATATGAAT
>CASDRY010000005.1 GCA_949283235.1 uncultured Spirochaetales bacterium
GGAAGATGGCATCTGATTTCGGTTCTCCTGATGAATTCTTCGAAAAGGCAGCTGTATTCAGTTTCTGCCCCCTTGCATTCATAGATGGACGGAGGAATATAACACCTGATGAGCTTCCGAAAACAGATAGAAACAAGATAGACAGCATCTGCATGAAGTATCTGGAAAGACTTCTTGAAGTTCTAAAGCCATCACATGCAATAGCTTTAGGACACTATGCTGAGAAAAAACTTGAAAAAGCTGGGATGGAGAAGGTCGAGTATTTTTCACATCCATCTCCAAGAAGTTCTTTATCGATGGCTTTCTGGGATAGCGGGGAGGCACTTGAACGCTTCAGGAGGCTAGCTTGTGGTTCTTGAAGCGAATGCGAAGATCAATATAGGGCTTCTTGTCGGAAAGAAGAGGGATGATGGCTTTCATGATATCGAGACAATCATGGCAAGGATATCCCTAAAAGATAGGATAGAGCTTGAAATAAAACCCTCTCCATCTGTGGCGGTGTATATCAAAGGTAACGAAGGGTATATCGGGACTGGAATGGATCTCATGGAGAAAGCTGCTATTGTTTTCAGCAATCTTACAGGCTTTTCATTCTCTCTCGATATCTCGATAGATAAGAAAATACCTTCCGAGGCTGGGCTTGGTGGAGGCTCATCCGATGCCGCTGCTGTCTTTTCCTTTCTCAATGAGTATTTTGGAGAGCCTCTTAAAAAAGAGGAGCTTATAGCATCTTCATTTGCAATCGGATCGGATGTTCCTTTCTTTGTCTCTGGCTATAGCGGGGCGTTCGTTTCAGGAAAGGGCGATGCTGTGGAGGAGGCATATGTTCCCAATGGAAAGAAGCTACTGCTTCTTGTCCCGAGGGAAAGAACAAAGACTGGAGAAGCATATTCCAAGCTTGATGCAATTGAGAGAAAGAAACGAAGCCTTCCCTCGCTCCTGGCCTCTTTTCCTTCACGCAGTACCCATCCTAATGATTTCGAACTTGTTTCTCATAATTTTTATTCTTCGCTGTTTCCACCTGAGATACTTTCTTCTGGGGCATATATTTCCATGACAGGATCTGGCTCTGCCTGGTACGCTTTGTTTTCGGAAGATACTCTTCCGAAGTTTGACAATCCGGAAAAATATGGTATTGTTTCCGCATATATCATATAAATCAGGCATAATCATGCCGGGGATTGGGGTAAATGGAAATTACTGATATCAGGATCAGGAAGGTTGAAGGAAATGACAAGCTCCGTGCTTATGTCACTGTCGCATTCGATGATGAGTTTGCTGTACATAACATCAAGGTGATTGAGTCGCAGAATGGTCTTTTCATTGCAATGCCATCAAAAGCATCTTCAGATGGGACCTACAAGGACATAGCTCATCCGATAAACACAGGTTTCAGAGAGAAGCTTCAGAACGCAATTCTTGAACGTTATAACAATTCAGACTTGCAGTAAAAACTCCTTTCTGCTAGTTTTCTTTCCAGTCTCTGGGAAGTCGCCAAGCGGTTAAGGCACTGGTTTTTGATATCAGCACTCGAAGGTTCGAATCCTTCCTTCCCAGCATCTTGCAGAAAAATCAAGGCTTGTATATTATCAAAGACCGTGCTTCGGCACTTTATGGTAATCGGTATAACCGATGAGAGTATAAGGAGAAGAAGAGAAATGAGTGACAAGAAAACGCTCAGCGCAAGACTCAGAACTGCTGATTTCGGTTCAGCTGGTTCAAGAAGGCTTCTCAGGAATGGTGAGATTCCTGCAGTAATCTACGGAAAGGCACAGCCACTTCATGTAATCGTAAATGCACATGAGTTTGAGATGAAGAGATCTGGATTCAGTGAATCAACTCTTATCACACTCAATGTTTCAGGCGATGCTGCACACAATGTATTCGTAAAGACATATCAGGAGGATCTGCTTCGCCGCTGTATCCACCATATCGATTTCTTCGAGGTAACAGCAGGCCATACAGTTCGTACACATGTTCGTGTTGAGCTTGAGGGCAACCCAGTTGGATGCCGCCAGGGTGGTGTTCTTGATCAGGTTATTCATGAGCTTGAGATCGAGTGTCTTCCAAAGGATCTTCCAGAGGTTATCAAGGCAGATGTTTCCGCACTTGAAATCAATGAGGCTTTCCGTGTTGAGCAGCTTCAGATTCCAGCTGGAATCAAGATCCACGAGGATGCGGATGCAACAATTGCAACTGTCAGAGTTGTCAAGGAAGAGGCTCCTGCAGAGACTGAGGCAGCAGATGCAACTGCAGCAGAGGCAGCTCCAGCAGCAGCTGATACAACAGAGTCGAAATAATGATTGTCTTCGGTCTGGGAAATCCTGGGGCGAAATACAAAGGAACTCGGCATAATGCCGGTTTTGAGACAGTCGAGAAGATAGCAGCGCTCAAGGGTATTAAACTCAGGAAGCGCTGCTTCTGTCTTTATAAGAAAGCTGTTTCTGATTCCTTGACGCTTATAGAGCCCCTTACTTATATGAACTCCTCTGGTGATATTGCTCCGGAGTGCGTGAGAGACGGGGAGACTGTAATCGTTGTTGTCGATCAGATGGATCTGCCTCCTGGAAAGATAAGGATCAGAAAGGGAGGATCTTCCGCTGGGCATAACGGATTGAAGTCGATGATCGGAGCAATCGGTCCTGATTTCATCAGGGTTTATATCGGAACAGGGCGTCCTGCTCCTGGTGTGAAGGTTATTGACCATGTTCTCACAAGATACAATGATGAGGATAGAGCTCTTGTTTCCGAAGCTGAAGATAGGGCAGCGGAGGCAATTCTGAGGCTTTATAACGGAGAGAAGTTTGAAAGAGTCGCTCAGAGCGCTAATTCCTGAGAATGTATCAATTCCTGATGGAAAGCTTATCCTTGCTTTTTCCGGTGGCTCTGATTCGCTTTTCCTCCTTATCGTTCTCTCCCTTCTTGCCCCTGATAGAACACTCGCAGTCTATATTGACCATGGAATAAGGGGAAGGAAAGAGCTTGATGCTGAGATTGCTCTCAATAAAGCCAATGCTGAGCGTTTCGGTATTCCGTTCATTGTAGAGAAAGTTCCAGAGAATCTTATAAGGGAGAATGCTTCAAGGAAAGGGATCGGTATTGAGGCTGCCGCAAGGGAGGCTAGGTACTCCCTCCTTTTCTCAGCTGCACGCGAATTCGGTGCGTCATATATCCTCACAGCGCATCATCGGGAGGATCAGACAGAGACTGTGATCATGAGGATGCTCTCATCATCTCCCTTCTACTCGTATCAGGGGATAAGGCGAAAGGATGGGATTCTCTATCGTCCGATACTCACAGTTCCAAAGCGGGAGATTCTTTCATTTCTCTCTCAATCAGGAGTTTCCTGGGCGGAAGATTCAACCAATAACGATACCAATTACCTACGAAACAAGATAAGGCATCTTATCCTTCCGCAGCTTACGGAAGAGGAGAGAGAGCTTATTTCGAAAATAGCTTCAAATGTGGATGAACTTAAAAGTCGCTATCCTGAAATCAGAACCACTCAGAGTTTTTACATAGAAGCTGATAGAAATGAGTTCCTTTCATCTCCACCTTTCATGAGGGAAGAGTTTCTTTATCGCTCATTCCATAGCCTGGAGATTGAGGACAGGATTTCAAGAAAGCTTCTTGCGGATATATCTGAAAGAGCGGAAATGGGGAGCGGTAGACTCAGTTCTTCCGGTGTTTCATTGTTCTTCTCGAAGGAGAAGATAAGGATATATCCAGCGCTTACTGACTTTGTTGTGGAGTATAATGGAAAGGATATTTCCTTTTGTCCTCTTTCATTGAAACATATTGCTGAAGATGAACTTACTCTGCGTCTTGATGAATCTAAGCTTCTTCCTCCTGTAATCATAAGGACATCCAGAGAAGGGGATAGAATCTCTCTCAAAGGTGGTGTCAAGAGGATTTCGGAGCTTGAAAAGGATATGCGCATTCCTTATTCGATTGTGATGGAAGATAGGAATGGTATCGTAGCATACTTCTCACGTTTCCTCGGGGGCAGGGATAGAATAGCAAAACGCTTCCTTGAAAAAGATGGACGAGGGATTGCCCTTGCTATTGGAATAGATAAAAGCTATATTCAAAAAGATGAATCCTATGGACGATAAAGACTATAAGGAGAATGAGGAAAAGCCGGTTGAGCCAAAGCAGGAAGCTCCTCATTCCGATAAGCCTGATGATAAGGACGCTAGGCCCCAGGAAGATAAGAAAGATGGGAATAAGCCTAAGAAGAACATATACGATCAGTACAGATACTGGGGTAGTGAAGGCGGTGGTGGAAGACACGATGGCAAAGGCAGTGTCAGACGCAATCGTTTAGCTCTTGTAGCTCTCATTCTGCTGATTATCTCTTTCGCTTATGTATTCATGGGAGATGCCGCTAGCGTTCAGAGAACAGAGACTTCATATTCCGCATTCATCTCCTATGTTGAGAGCGGTAATGTGTCAGATGTCACGATAGTTGAACAGAATGTTATCAATTACACGCTGATTAACGGAGCAGAGGGTACTTGCCGAATACCATACTATGATTCGTCATTGCTTCAGACTCTGAAAGATCACGGCATTGATACAACTGGAGCGGTACAGCCAACACCATTCTGGTATATCATCATACAGCTTCTGCCGTGGATTATCTTCATCGTCATGATTGTCATGATAATGAGGCAGACAGGAGCCGCTGGTGGCAACAGGATGATGTCAAATTTCGGTAAGAGCCATGCCCAGATGTATGGTAAGAATGACAAAAAAGTCACTTTTGCCGATGTCGCTGGCCAGAAAGAGGCTAAGAATGAGCTTCAGGAGGTCGTTGATTTCCTTCGCCATCCAGATAGATTCGTAAAGATCGGAGCCCGCATCCCTCGTGGTGTTCTGCTTGTAGGTCCTCCAGGAACTGGAAAGACACTTCTTGCAAGAGCTGTAGCTGGAGAGGCCGGGGTATCATTCCTTCATACCTCAGGTTCTGACTTCGTGGAGATGTTTGTCGGTATGGGTGCAGCTCGTGTCCGTGATCTCTTTGCGGAGGCTAGGAAGAATGCTCCATGCATCATCTTCATTGATGAGCTTGATGCGGTAGGTCGTGCACGTGGTTCCGGACTTGGCGGTGGACATGATGAGAGGGAGCAGACACTTAACCAGATGCTTGTAGAGATGGATGGTTTCTCCTCGGATCCTGGTGTAATAGTCATGGCTGCGACAAACAGACCAGATGTCCTCGATCCTGCGCTTCTCAGACCAGGTCGTTTCGATAGACAGGTTGTAGTATCTCTTCCTGATGTGCAGGAAAGACTCGATATCCTTCGCATACACTCAAAGAAAATCCAGACAGCACAGGATGTGGATCTGGCGAGAGTCGCAAGGGCAACCCCTGGTTCTTCTGGCGCAGATCTTGCGAACCTTGTTAATGAGGCAGCTCTCTTTGCAGCAAGGGCTAACAGGACAACTGTCGATATGGGCGATTTCGAGAAGGCTCGCGATAAGATACTTCTTGGTGTTGCTAGAGAGTCTGTATACATGACAGATGATGAGAAGAAGGCAACAGCTTATCATGAAGCTGGACACACTCTTCTTCATTACTATCTCAAATATGTTGATCCTCTTCACAAAGTTACGATCATCCCTCATGGAAGAGCACTTGGTCTTACAATGAGCCTTCCTGAGAAGGATTCATATACAAAGAACAAATCGTATCTTGAAGACAGAATCAAGATCTGCATGGGTGGTTATGTAGCTGAGGATATTGTCTATGGAGAGACAACTACAGGTACATCCAATGACATCAAGCAGGCTACTGAGATGGCAAGAAGGATGGTTACAGAGTGGGGTATGTCCGATCTGGGCTTTATCTCCCTTGCAAATGATGATGAGCCCTTGTTCCTTGGCCGTGAGATCACACAGCATAAGGATTACTCAGAGGAGACTGCAAGGAGAATCGATCAGGAGATTCATAAGATCCTCGATAAGTGCATGGAGGATACAAGGACGATTCTCTCAGAGCATCGCGATCAGCTGGATCAGCTTACTGAGGCACTTGTAGAGAAAGAGACTCTCGATGATAAGGAAATCAGGGAGATGTTTGGATTTCCTCCTGTAGAGCATGTAACGGATCTTGTATGATGGATACTAAGCACAAGAGAAATTTCTGCATCATTGCGCATATAGATCATGGGAAATCGACATTGGCGGACCGCTTCATAGAGCGTGCCCGTCTTGTCACATCCAGAGGTCCCCAGCAGACTCAGATTCTTGATAACATGGATATAGAGAGGGAGAGGGGAATCACGATAAAGAGTCAGGCTGTCACGATTCCATATACAGCTTCCGATGGTGAGGAGTATGAGCTTAATCTTGTAGATACCCCGGGCCATGTTGACTTTACATATGAGGTGTCAAGGGCGATATCTTCATGTGAGGGAGCTTTGCTTCTGATCGATGCCTCCCAGGGCGTGGAGGCTCAGACGCTAGCGAATCTCTATCTTGCTATGGAACATAATCTGGAGATCATACCGGTAATAAACAAGATAGATCTTCCTTCTGCTGATATCCCATCATGTCTGCATCAGATAGATCATGATCTCGGACTCGATCCAGATTCGACATGCTTTGTCTCTGCAAAGACCGGAGAGGGTGTAGATACTCTCTATGAGGCTATTGTAAATCTTATTCCGCCTCCGGAAGGGAGAAGAGAGGATCCGCTGAAAGCGCTTATCTTCGATTCTCATTACGATCCATACAGGGGCGTTATCGTTCATTGCAGGCTTTTCTCCGGGGCTCTTCATCCTGGCGATTCAATAAAGTTCATGCACTCAGGAGCTGAGTATAAGACAGAGGATACTGGAATCTTCCAGCTCCAGCTTGTATCTCGCCCAGAGCTTTCCGCAGGAGATGTAGGCTATTTCATAGCAGGTATAAAGACTATCTCGGATATCAGGGTAGGAGATACTGTTACTCTTGTGGATAATCCCGCTTCAGAGCCAATGGCTGGGTTCAAGGAAGTGAAGCCTGTCGTCTTCTCCTCGATCTATCCTGTGGATAGCAATGATTATGAAGAACTTCAGGAAGCAATAGAGAGGCTTAAGCTCAATGATGCTTCACTTGTCTATGAGAAGGATAACTCTGCGGCACTTGGCTTTGGTTTCAGATGTGGTTTTCTTGGTATGCTCCACTTGGAGGTAGTCCAGGAGAGGATAGAGCGTGAGTTCGATCTCTCCATAGTCTTCACATCCCCATCTGTTCGCTACATAGTGCACCTTAAAAATGGAGAGACAGTCGAGATAGATAACCCTCTTGAGTATCCAGATGTGACTCGTATTGATTTTGCAGAAGAGCCTTATATCTCTGCAGATATCATCACACCGACTCAATATGTAGGTCCTATCATCACGCTATGTCTTGAGAAGCGTGGTGTACAGACTGGGATGAACTATCTTGATGAGAAGAGAGTTGAGCTGATTTACGAGATGCCGCTTGCTGAGGTTCTCTTTGATTTCTATGACAGGCTCAAGTCGATTTCCAGAGGTTATGCCTCCTTTGATTACTCCGTTATAGGCTACAAGCCTACAGAGCTTGTGCGCCTCGATATCCTCGTCAATGGAGACAGTGTTGATGCCCTTTCCCAGCTTGTTTTCAAGGGCAATGCACAATCAAGGGGCAGGGTTGTCTGCGAAAGGCTGAAGAAGGAAATACCTAGACAGCAGTTCAAGATAGCGATACAGGCTGCTATCGGGGGACAGATAATCTCAAGGGAGACTGTCTCTGCATACAGAAAGGATGTCACAGCTAAGTGCTATGGTGGTGATATCTCCAGAAAGAGAAAGCTCCTTGAGAAGCAGAAGGAAGGCAAGAAGAGGATGAAGATGGTCGGTAACGTTGAGATTCCTCAGAGCGCGTTCCTTGCTGTTCTGAAAACAGATGAGGATGAATGAGATGGATGTAAAGCTTATTGGGATTACCGGGGGGTCAGGTTCAGGAAAGAGCACTGTTGTGCGTCGTATAAAGGAGGCTCATTCCGAGTCTGTGCTTGTATCCCAGGATAGCTATTACAAGAGCGCTCCATTCATCAGCAATGATAATATCACGGCATATAATTTCGATCACCCAGATGCTTTCGATATGGACCTGATGCTTGAGAATCTTACAGACCTGAAAAATGGTAAACCCTGCATGATGCCTCAGTATGATTTCGTCCATCATCGTCGTCTGGATGAGTATATCAAGGTCGAACCTAAGAAACTGATTATCATAGATGGCCTCATGATCTTCTATGATGAGCGTATAAGGGATCTTCTCGATCTGAAGCTATATGTTGATACCCCTGCTGATATAAGATTCATACGCCGTCTTCAGCGTGATATCGCAGAGCGTGGCCGTACAGTCGAGAGCGTTATAGAGCAGTATACCAAGGTTGTAAGGCCAGGACATTTCAATTTCATAGAACCAATGAAGGAGTATGCGGACCTGATCATTCCTGAAGGTGGTTATAACGAGAGCGCTATGCAGGTTCTTTTCTCCTTCGTTCATTCAATCTGTGATTAATCTTTAGGTTTTTTGTAAGCTATCCAGTCCGATTTGATTTTCTTCCATGACCACTCATCAGGAACAGGGTCTGGGCCCCCTAGAAAGCTCTTCCTGCACCTCAGAAGTCTTGCAGTGCCCATAATCGTGCCTTTCACTATTCCATGCTTCTTTACAGCCTCCATCATGTAGATTGAGCAGGATGGCGTGTAACGGCAGCATGGTCCCACAAAGGGGCTTATAAGGGCTTTGTAGAGGTATACAGGTATAAGATAAAGTTCCCTTAGAATCTGCTTCACAGAATGAAGGTAATAGAAGAGCGAGGGATAATCAACAGCATATTGACCTGAGATTGGGCATCTGCTAGAAAGTATTCTTGCTTAATCCTATGAGTGACAACGAGTATCTTATTCATTATAAGCCGGCAAAGGCACTTCTGATCTTTTCCCTTCCTATGATGCTTGGGAATCTTTTTCAGCAGTTCTATACCATGACAGATTCTGTAATCGTGGGGCGTTTCGTCGGGGAAAGTGCACTTGCCGCAGTCGGTGCTTCCTATTCCCTTACATCTGTATTCATAGCGGTTGCAATAGGGGGTGGAGTAGGCTCCTCTGTTCTTATAAGCCGTGCATTCGGGGCAAGACGTTATGATGAAATGAAACTTGATATAGGAACAGCACTTGTATCCTTTCTGGTGCTTTCAATTCTATTGGCATTGTTTGGATACATTGCTTCGGAATGGATAATGATAGCACTCAATACCCCTTATGATATCCTCTCCGATGCTACGCTGTATCTCAGAATCTATTTCCTGGGGCTTCCTTTCCTTTTCATGTACAATGTGCTCTCCTCCATATTCAACTCATTAGGAAAATCCAGAATACCGTTATACCTTCTCATCTTCTCATCGTTTCTGAATGTATTCCTGGATCTTTTGATGGTTGTTGTCTTTCCATGGGGAATAGCGGGAGCTGCCTGGGCAACGCTTATCTCACAGGCACTTTCAGCTTGTATTTCATTTGCTGTCCTCATGAGACTTCTCAATACAATGGAAGGTAGGGCAGGAAAGCTTTTTGATTCCCAGATTCTTAAGGGAATGACAAAGATAGCAATACCATCAATACTGCAGCAATCGACAGTATCTATTGGTATGATGCTTGTCCAGAGCGTTGTTAATGGATTCGGTTCAGAGGCATTGGCGGGGTATTCAGCAGGCATGAGGATTGAGAACATAGCAACAGTGCCTATGAGCGCGATAGGTAATGCTATGAGTTCTTATACTGCGCAGAATCTTGGAGCAGAGGAAGAGGCGAGGGTAGTTAAGGGTTACCATGTTTCATATGCCATGGTACTTGCATTCGGAGTTATTCTCTGCCTTGTGATCGAGCTTTTCTCCGAGAACCTGATTGGCATGTTCTTGGGTGCAGAGGGGACAGCAGGGGCTTATTCAACGGGCGTTGGCTATCTGAATTTCATGGGATGGTTCTTCTCGATTATCGGTTTTAAGATGGCAACTGATGGGCTTCTCCGTGGCAGTGGAGATATAGCTGTATTCACAATTGCGAATCTTGTGAATCTATCATTCAGGGTAGTATTTTCATTCCTGCTTGCACCTCGATTCGGTGTTGCAGTTGTCTGGTATGTTGTTCCAGTTGGCTGGGCACTTAACTGGGCAGTCTCATTTTTCTTTGGCTATAAGAGGAATATCTGGAGAAGATGAAAATTGGAGCTTCCAGTACTGCTTTCCTAGCATGCTAACATAACAAGAATACTAATGATACTGCATATGCTGGTATAGCTTTCTGTGAACCATGGTTAGCAAGTCAAGAGTGGAATGCGTTGATTTCTCATATGCGAAGTTCACTGCTGATAATTAAGGCACCGCTAGTGAAGCAGTGCCAATTCTAATCATTTCTCAGAGATGCATTGATTTTCTAAGATTATTTACCTCATCAACTGAAAGATTTGTAGCTGCTGCAATATCATCGATAGAGAAGTTCTTCTTGAGCATATTATTTACAATATTGTTAACACTTCTGGCTTCTCCACGAGCTTCGCCTTCTTTGAGGCCAATCTCGAGTCCCTCACTTCTGCCTTTCTTAAAGCTATTTGCTCTTTCTTGTTCAACTATTTCTTCAAATACTGCACTCATTTCCGCCACTCCTTTTTCTGTTCTTTTGTAATAGGTTACCTTATCTCTCAATTCAGTATAATGCATCTCATCTGGATCCGCACACCTCAGATCATGCATGAGA
>CASDRY010000006.1 GCA_949283235.1 uncultured Spirochaetales bacterium
GGACTCAGCAGGAATACCATTATCCCAAAGCGTTGCTATGGTTTCACGCTCATTCATTCCTCTAGGAAGGAGTATCTCATACCCTGCATCCGCATTAACAATACTTTCAGATGCAAATACAAGATGGCTATCAAGCTGAGGATAGACAGATTCATAGATGCCACCTACAGTGCACAGGAATGGACGGGCTCTTTCCTCTTTCTCCTCCCACATGAGAAGTGTAAGCCTATCACCAAGGGCGAGAGAAAGCTCGTCTGACAGTGAACTTGAAATGACAATCGGATTCAGCCCTTCTGCATCGGAGTAGCTGATATCAAGCTCATTACCCCTCATTCCTGAAAAATAATTATCATCTACCCCCTTTATGATAACAGCACTCTCTCCCGAAGCAGAATAGAGAAGCGCACTCCCCGTTCTTACAATGGAAGACTCAGCATCCTGGGGAAGATATGCTTCAGGATCCTCTGCTGCATACACAGTACCAGAGCCCATCAGGGCTATCATCCTGTCGATCTGGGATGACATGGAGAAGATGAAGGAAAGCGCGAAGGCAAGAACTGCTGTCACAAGAATGAGAAGAAGAAGCGGCATGAGGGATGCTGCGATATACCTTGCGCTCATTCCTCTTCCCCTCTTTCTTGACAAATATAGCCTTTCAGCTTCAGATCTCACTTAGCCTTCCCTCCCTAAGCTCGAATACCCTGTCAGCTTTCCTTGCAAATGACATATTGTGGGTAACAAGAAGCATCGAATGCGATGTGCTTCTTACCGCGGAAAGAAGAAGTTCCTCTACAAGCTCTGCATTCTTCTCATCAAGAGAACCTGTAGGTTCATCAGCAAATACTACATGAGGATTTCCCGCAAGAGCACGGGCAATCGCGACTCTCTGCTTCTCTCCTCCGGAAAGCTCTGCGCTTCTATGCGTCTCCCTCTCCTCAAGTCCTACTAGTTTTAGAAATTTCCTCGCTTCAGAGAAAGCCCTCTCCTTCTTCTCTCCCTGGATCATTAAAGGCATCGCGGTATTCTCAAGCGCTGAGAAATCAGAGAGAAGCTGTGAGGACTGGAAAACAAACCCGATATGGCTTCTCAATACTGAAATCTCCTTCTCTTTCAACGCTGTCACATCCCTCTCGTTGTAGAAAATCCTTCCGCTATCAGGGGAGGAAAGAAGTGCGGCTATGCTTAAAAGAGTGCTCTTACCTGAACCGCTTCTGCCTACAATAGCGACAACCTCTCCCTTTTCAAGGGTAAGATTGACACCCTGCAGGATTTCTATAGCGCCACCCATCGGAGATGGAAATGATTTAACTATTCCTTCAAGCTTTAAAAGACTACTCATTCCTAAGCACCTCCAACAGATCTCGCTTATCAAGGGCTCTTTCCGCTCTTATCGTGAAGATAACTGTCAATAAAACAAGAACAAATGAATAGAGCAGGAAGGACGAGAAAGGAATCCTCAACTCTGCATGATAACCCACAAACGAGAAAATGAACCTCTCACCAAGAGGTATGAAAAGAAGTGTCAGAACAAAACCAAGAAGTATTCCAGTAAGGATTATTATCACAAAGGAAAGGGTGAAAACCTTATCAGATGCTGATTTCTCCAAACCCAGGACAATCAGTTCAGCCCTCTCCTTCTCCCTTGCCGTGAAGAAAACCCTCACGCTTCCATGGGTGGAGACAAGGATTATCACAAAGAGCATCGAAAGAACAAGATACATCATTATCTTCTCAGCAAGGAATGCTGAATAGAGCCCTGCTTCCTTCTCCTTCCAGGACTGCCCTGAAAAACCTTCTTTCCTCAGCACCCCCAGCTCACTATCATCAACACCTTTCAGCGCTGTATATACCTCGACGCCGTTGGGGATGTCTGAAAGGGGAAAGAAGAGCATTGAGGAATCAAAGGAAGAGCCAAGGGGCGTGGAGAAAGCACCTGTAATCCTGTAGCTATCAGTACGTGGAAGGACTCGTCCGCTCTCTGTCTCACGAAGCATTGTAAGCGAAATCGTATCCCCTTGAGAGAGAACTGAATACGATGAGAGCAATCCGCTTCTATCCCCAATTCCAATACTGAGGCCGCCATCATACTCATCATCTATATACCTGATAACAAAAGCCCTTCCATTTCCAAGGGCTTCAGTCTCCCCATAGACAAATACAGAAGCTTCAGGATACCTCTTTTTCATCTCAGCTTCATGATCGCCCTGAAGAGCTATATCAAAGGAACTGACATCCCTTATTCGCTCGAACCTTCCATCCTGCAGGTACTCCATCACCGAGATAGTCACCATCAGCACAGCAAGCGATAGCGCTGCAGCTAAAGCTATTCTCAGAGCTCTTGCCCTATGGTGTGATGAACGCGAAAAGCTGTACCTGAATGCAAGGAAGGGAATCATAGCCGATGTATCTCCTTCACTCTCACTCCATCGCCATCGAAGAGGATACTGTATTCAGGGACTCCATCTCGATATCTTATTTCCTCAATCTCCCCGCTATCAAGATAATTCCTGATTTTTGAAGTCATTCCATCGATAATCGTCTCCGAAGAGACAAGATGTCCATCCTCATAGCTGGAGACAATTTCCTCGCTGCCATTTATGCTGCGGCTTTCGATCATATCCCCAGCGTCATTGTATTCATAGGAAGTAAGAGAATCACCGATCTTCTCAGAGACAAGACGGCCATCTGAGCTGTAAACCCTTTCCTTCTCACTTCCATCTGGAAGCGTCTCTGTCTCTACCCAGCTACCATCATCTTCCACTTCGTAATCCACAGGAGATGTGGAGAAATCCTCTCTGGTAACAAGCCCATTGGAATGATATGTGAACTTAACAGAGTTCCCATCAAGTTCATAGAGATAGAATGATGGGGAAATATAGGAATCAGAGGAACCTGTAGTTCCCGCCAAAGCTCCTGAAGGTGTATCAAGATAGACAAGCCTTCTCTCCAGTTCTCCATCTATGGAAACAGAGACAGAGGAAAGCCTTCCATCTGTATAGAAGTAAGTATGGACTTCCTCTTTATCCGGAGTCTCAATTCTCCACTCAGTTCTCTCACCATCATCTCCAAGGGTCACTGTCTCAACTGTATCGCCATACTCTATCGTATAGCCATTCTCCCCTTCTCTCCGCTCCCTTATAACAGAACCATCAAGATAGATAGTGGTAACCCCATCCTTTCTATCTCCCTCATATCCAGAGCCTGTCAAAGACTCAATGCTTCCTAAATCCTGTCCAAGCGCATTGGAAAGGAATGCATCAGCTGTGCATGGAAAAGAGATAAGCAGAATAATAGGGAGAAGGAGATGCTTTATCATTCAAGTCCCATCAGAGCGTTAAGGAACTCTTCCTTATCAAATGGTTTGATATCATCATACTTCTCACCAGTGCAGACAAAGAGAACAGGAAGGGAAAGCTGTCTTCCTATCTGAAGGAGAGCTCCACCCTTTGCAGCTGAATCATACTTTGTGAGGATTACACCATCAAGCTTCACAGCCTGGTTGAAAAGAAGCGCCTGGGAAACTCCATTCTGTCCAGTTGTCGCATCAATAACAAGGAACTTCTTATAGTTCTTCTCTTCCACTCCCCTTGCTTTTATGACCTTATCCATCTTCTGGAGCTCCTTCATGAGGTTCTCCTTGTTATGCATCCTTCCTGCTGTATCTGCAAGAATAAGGTCATCACCATGTGCCATTGCAGAGGTTATCGCATCGTAGATGACAGCTCCTGGATCCGATCCCATCTGCTGCTTCACGATCCTCATTCCAAGCCTCTCCGCGTGGATATCCAGCTGATCAACTGCAGCTGCGCGGAAAGTATCTCCTGCGGCAAGCACTACCTTATATCCTTCCTTTGTATATCTGTTAGCCATCTTAGCAATGGATGTAGTCTTCCCGACTCCATTCACGCCAAGAATCATATAGACAGTGAGCTTACCCTTCTCAGGCTTGTCATAATACCCATTGATATACCCTGAAAGAATCTCCTTCATTCTCTTCTGAAGGTCTCCAGCTTCTGTTATATGCTCCCTCTTTGCCGTTTCCCTGAGCTCGGTAACGATCTCATCTGTGAGTCTTGCTCCGAGGTCGCCTTCGATGAGCGTATCCTCAAGCTCCTCGAAAAAAGCTTCATCTATCTTTCTGCCACCGAAGAGGCTTTTGAGTTTCTCCCCGAATTTCTTAAAGAACATCTTCCCTCCTAAATACCAAGGCGCGATGCTTGGTAATAATCGAACATTGAATCAAAAAGCTCCACAAGCTGGACAAAGCTCACCCCAGCAAAGAGTGTCACAGCAGGTGCCATATCAGCATCTGTATATATCCCAGAAAGGGAATCGGAGGCTACATAGCATCCGAATGATATAATAGTTGCAAGCAGATTCGTGTAAAAGCGATCCTTCGCTCTCTCCACGATATCATTATCCTCCATCCACTGAGGACGAAGTGTAAGATTTATACTCTCCAAGGGCAGTCTAGACTGTACAAGAAGTGGTGCAAAGCCTTCCCTCACCGCCGTAATCTGAAAAGGAACATCAGCTTCAGGAATGAAGTGGCTCTCGCTTTTCAAACCTTGGAAATAGAGCTCAGCATCATATGGCAGCGTTGATATAAAAAGCCTTGATGTAGGGAACTCGACAAACTCTGGAGCAACAACAAGCCCCTCCTCCGCATCTATCGTCATTTCAACTGTTTCATAGACAGGAGATGTGAATCTGAGCAGATGCTCCCCCCTTTCCATGACAATAACAGAACGTATAAGCGTAACCGCTTCCCCATCAATTGAAAGAGAGACTGTACTAGGTGCTTCCACCCTGACAATCACCTCATCATCCTTCAGCATTGGAAAGAGTGCGGAAAGAAGGGAATCGAACTCGCTGCTATCATCTGATGATATATACAGATTGCGATGAATCTCCTCTCCGTTTGCATAGACAGTACACTCTGTCATCAAGCCGTCTTCCTTTGCATCGGCGGCTATTAAAAGATCAAGATTCTCCCTGAGCATCAGATAGGTGAAAGCATCTTCATCTCCCTGAAGCAGAAAAGATTTCTCAACATCTGAGAATTCAGGCGCTACAATCTCAACTACAAGAGAATCATCGTCCGTTATCTCTTCATCGTCTTCCCCGAAGCTTTCAATCGCATCAAATGATTCACTCCGCCTCAGGGATGAAAGCTCCTCAGCTTTCTCCAGATCTTCTCTTTCAGCTGTTTTCTTCTCATACTCAGCAATAGCATCTGGAGATGTGACCTCTCCAGAGAGAACTGTGAGGACATCATCAAGGAGCGATGAAAACGCATCATCATCGCTTACTGCAGCAACTCTATAAGGCGCTGCCACCAATGAAAAAGGCAGCAGCAATAGAATAATGAATAAACTAAGCTTCTTTCTGGAAATGAAGGTAGCTTTCGATGAATTCATCAATTTCGCCATCCATCACCGCGCTTATATTTCCTGTCTGGCAACCTGTACGATGATCCTTCACAAGAGTGTAAGGCTGGAAGACATAGCTTCTTATCTGATTGCCCCAGGAGATATCCTTCTTAGCGATAGCATCCTTCTGGTGCTCCTCTTCCCTCTTCTTCTGGTAATACTCATAAAGACGGGAACGAAGCATCTTGAACGCCACATCCTTATTCATGTACTGGCTTCGCTCATTCTGACACTGAACGACGATTCCAGTAGCGTAGTGCGTGATTCTTACAGCACTATCTGTCTTGTTGACGTGCTGACCACCTGCTCCACCTGCGCGATATGTATCAAGACGATAATCCTCAGGCTTGAGTTCTATCTCGATATCATCATCAACCTCAGGGGATGCGTAGACAGATGCGAATGATGTATGTCTTCGCTTGGCGGCATCGAATGGAGAGATACGGACAAGACGATGCACCCCAGCCTCCCCTTTCAGATAACCAAATGCATATGGTCCTGAAATCTTCAAAGATACGCTCTTGATACCACCTTCATCCTCCTGCATATCCAGCACTTCACACTTAAAACCATGACGCTCCGCCCAGCGTGTATACATACGCATAAGCATCTGAGTCCAGTCTGAAGCCTCGTTTCCACCTGCCCCTGAATGAACAGTCAGGAAGACGTTGTTCTTATCATTCTTGCCATCAAGAAGAGTTTTCAGCCTAAGAGGACGGAACTCGGAATCGAGCTTCTCGATCTGTCCCTCAAGCTCCTTTCTAAGGTCCTCATCATCCTCTCCCTGATAAAGCTCTATAAGCTCCTCAGTCTCGTTGATCTCATCAACAAGCTCCTTCCAGGGATAGTAACTATCTTTCAGGGTATTCAGATTCTGGAAAGTCTTCTCAGCTTTCTCTGGATCATTCCAGAAATCAGGAGCTGAAGTCTCCTCTTCAATTGCCTTTATCTTCGATTCAGTCCCAGCCTCTTCAAAGACGCCTCCATACAGTATAGGCTTCTTCTTTGATATCCTCGAACTTTGAACGATTTTCTATGAACATCTTATTCCCTGTCCTTCCGGTTGTCGCTCGCTCTGAGTATGAACCTGTAGCTTCTAGCCTCTCCTGCTTTCTGATTCAGAGGGAAGGAGAACGCATGGCTTGCATAGAGCTCAAACGACTCAATACCGATTGATGTGTTCTGTGTCTGTCTGACTCTCTCCTCCGATACTCTGAAAGGTTCAGTCGAAGAGAACGAAATATTCAGTCCAGACTGCGTTTCAGTATACTTTACCGTTCTCACATCATCAAGGCTTCCAAGCATCATCTGCTTTCGCTGGTCAAATGAACTGAGGATCATATCAAAGAGGGAGGTATAAACATCAATCTCATAGACTCCGGAGATATCTTCCTCGGAGATGACAGTCACTTCCATCACAAGTGTCTGAGAACGCAGCTTGAAGTGCTTTATTATCGTGAAATCCTCATTTGCATATGAGAACTGGTACTCTCCCCTTGTCCTTGATATAACGGAGGAATCGAACATCTTATCGGAAAGATCGACAGTCACCCCATTTATCAGGAATCTATCAGAGAATGACTTCTTCATTCCTACACGAAGGAATGATTTATCAAAAGGAACACGAGTATCAAGGATATTAACTGAAAGAGGATTATAGCAAAGCTCAGCCACAGCTCCCCCCTTCGGAGAGAATACAGCTGTAAAGACCTTATTCCTTGTAATATAATCATTCTCACCGCACTCTTCATAATCATATTCAGCTTTCAGTGCGGAAGGATCTGATGAAGCTATGCATTTCTCGCACTCTATGATTGACTTCCAGAAGAGTCTTCGCTCCTGTAGCCTCATAGGGGTGCACTGGGCATCATGGATGAACAAGGGACCTATCGCAATATGGAAAAGCGCAGCCTCTGCGTCTCGTTTAGCAACCTTGTCCTTCTTGAACTGGGCGACTGTATCCGAGAGCGCTATATATCTATTCAGCAGATACCTGAAATTCTCATTTCTGACAAAGATATCATTGAATGAGTGAAGGCCATGGGCATAGGCATCACGGCCATACCAGCCACTGTCAAGATAGCCAGGCTTATCTGAAGGGATTCCATGAAGATGAACACCCCTGCTTCCGACAACATTCAGAAGATCTGGAATAAATGATGGAATGGAATCATCATCACCCATTCTTGCAGCTCCCTCAAGAAGCTGATCTATATTCAGGAAGAATACCTCATCAGAGCCGCCCTCCAGTTCTGAAAGCATACCAGCCCTGAGCTCAGAGAATCCAATCTCTCCCTGTGCGTATCTTGAGACTAGCTGGGCACCTTTATCTGAGATAACTTTCACATCCACTCTCTTCCCGAGTTCATTCATCACGAATGAGGTGGAATCTATCAGTTCTCTCGCAGTTGCCTTATATGAGGAGATCACAACACTGGAGATACCTGTATTTCTTAGGCTATGTATGAATGAAGGAGCCCAGATCTGCCCATAAAAAAAGCAGCTTGAAGCTCTCACTCCATAGTATCTCCTGATAAGAGTTGTCATCCTCTCAATCTGAAGGGATCTGTCCTTAGGCGGATTCAATGAAAGAATAGCCTGGCTGTATGTTCCGGTAATAAGCTCAAGATCTCCCCTCTTCGCAAGAGAGGAGATGAGCATGTTCACCTCAGGGCACTGCGAGGATATGTGCTTGATCATCGCAGCACTCTGGTACAATGAAAGCTTAGAGCCAGGATTATTGTACATATAGGAAAGCACTGGCTTATACACAAGAGTCAATGCCCTGGAGAATGCCACTGCTGGAGTTGATGCCGACATCTCTGTGTAAATACCTAGTGCAATTCTCAAGCTAGCTCCTTCTTACAATACACTTCTGAGGGCAGATCTCAGCTGCCGCCTCTGCTGTGCTCTGATCCTTATTCCAATCATTAGATGAAAGGAAGGACTCAACTTTAAACGGACTTCCATCCACCTTGGTTTCGCACATCTTACAGCCTATGCACCCGACCTGACAAGTCTTGCGGACTTTTCCACCTGGTTCATGGTTGTTGCATGCACAGATCCAGTCTAGGGAGTATGGAACGAGCTTTATTACATTATTAGGGCATACGGAGACGCATTTTCCACATCCTATGCACTTCTCCTTATCAACAACTACATTACCCTTCTCATCCTTTGATATAGCCCCAACAGGACAGACTGAGATGCATGAGCCAAGATGGAGGCATCCTTCCTTACAGCCATTAGGACCACCCTGCAGGAGAGCTGCAGCATTGCAATCTGCCATGCCCTTGTATGCATAATCAGTTTTGGTAACTTCGCTGTTTCCACGGCAGAATACGAAAGCTACCATCTTCTCTTTAAGCTCTACCTCGATTCCGAGAATCTCTCCCATCTTCTTAGCGAGAGCCTCTCCTCCCGGGGAACAGAGACCCGCCTGAGCAGTACCATTGAATACAGCTTCCGCATATGCCTGACATCCAGCATAACCGCATCCACCGCAGTTTGCGCCAGGCATCGAGGCCTCAAGCTCCTCAAGCTTCGGGTCCTTCTCCACTGCAAGCTTCTTCTCAGCTACAGCGAGTCCGAATCCCAGTACAAGGCCGAGGATTCCAACAATCAGAAACGCAATTACAACAGACATCCTCTTCCTCCTTATACCAGACCAAGGTTAGTGAGAAGGCTCTGGTCGAACATCATGAACGCGAGAGCCATCAACCCTGCGGAGATGAATGCGATAGGAACACCTCTGAAGACCTTTCTTACAGGGGTCATATCGAGCTTTTCCCTTATATTGCTCATCAAGACAATTGCCATCGTGAAGCCAAGACCAGCGGAAAGACCTGCGAGGAAGCTTTCAAGAAGGTTGTATCCATTGTCCGCATTGATAACAGCAATACCGAGAACCGCACAGTTCGTGGTGATGAGTGGAAGGTAGATTCCCAGTGCCTGATAAAGTCCAGGGCTCATCTTCCTGATCACCATCTCAACAAGCTGGACAAGAGCCGCGATAACGAGAATGTACGCGATAGTCTGAAGATACTCGAGGTTGAAAGGAATAAGGAACAGATGACTTACTCCCCAGCAGACTACAGATGTGATAGCGGTAACGAAGGTAACGGCAACACCCATTCCTATAGCACTCTCGCTGTTCTTGGATACTCCAATGAATGGGCAGAGTCCCATGAACTGAACGAGAATGAAGTTCTGGATGAACACATATGTTATTACAATTCCGATGTAGCTCATGCCTTACCTCCCTTGGAGCGAGATGTCTTCCACTGGAAGAAAGCCTTGAGATAACCCATCAAAAGAAGAGCTCCAGCAGCAAGGGTCAGAACACGAACAGGAGACTCGGAAAGGCCCGGAACCGTTATGACACCGCTGAATGAGCCTATAGGGAAGAGCGTGATCGTTCCTGCACCGAATGTTTCCCTGATAAGCGCTATAAGGGAAAGGGATAACGTGAAGCCGATACCCATTCCGATACCATCGAGTGCACTGTCAAGCACACCATTCTTACCAGCAAACGCCTCAGCTCTACCAAGAATGATACAGTTGACGACTATGAGCGGAAGGTAAACACCAAGCGCTTCATAGACAGATGGAACGAATGCATGGAGCACCATCTCAACGATTGTGACGAACGATGCGATAATAACAATGTAGCAAGGGATTCTGACTGAATCAGGGATTACCTTGCGCAGCAGCGATATGAATATATTCGAGCATGTCAGAACGAATATAACGCTTGCTCCCATACCGATAGCGTTCGAAACCTGTGTGGATACACCAAGTGTCGGACACATACCAAGCATGATTATGAATGTAGGGTTCTCCTTGAAGATACCCTTTGTAAGCTCTTTGATATGGCTCATACAGCACCTCCAAGCCCCTTTACGAATTCAGAGCCATTGATGAGCGCGGAAGAAACCCCGCCGAATGTGATAGATGCACCGGATACAGCAGCATTGTCCTCCGCACTAAGATCGGACTTCTGTGCAGGTAGTGGTGACTGGCTTCCCTTACCCTTGAACATCTCCATGTACCATGACTCCTCAGCTTTCTTGCCCAGACCCGGAGTCTCGGAATTAGCCATCATCATAGCTTCCATTACAGCACCTTCCGTATCGTAGGAAGCGATGATGGTTATAGCGCCACCATAACCAGAAGTCGAGAGCTCGACTATGTAGCCAGCGACATCAGAGCCATCAAGAAGAGGAATGTAGTAGTTTATCTTTCCATCCCCTACAGCAACCTCATCTCCGAGAGCAAGTCCAGTGCTAACATCTGACAGAGCCCCAAGTCTCTCATTCTCGACATTCGCAGCAATACGAGGAGCCGTCACTTCATTCACGACAGCGCAGAGTGCTGTACAGATAGCGCAGATGAGGAAAAGAATGACAGCTGTCTTTATATACCTTGTCATGCTTTCACCTCCTTCTTTGGCTTCTTGACATATCCGAAGGGTTTCACACGGACGAATCTGTCGATTGTCGGTGTTATGATATTCATCATTATGATTGCAAGTGATACACCCTCAGGAAGCGAACCAAAGTATCTGATGAGGAATGTAAAGAAACCACATCCAAGAGCGAAGATCATCTCCCCTTTCGGTGTTGTCGGAGTCGTTACCCAGTCTGTTGCCATGAAGAATGCTCCAAGCATCAGACCTCCGGAGAAAACAGGAAGAAGAATCTCTCCATGGAAGGCTCCAAGACCATATGGAATTCCTCCGAAGATCCAGGAAAGGATAGCGAATGAACCGATATAGATCACTGGAATTCTCCATGTTATGATCTTTGTCGCGATAAGGAAGATTCCTCCCACGAGAAGAAGCAGCGCGGAAACCTCACCTATACATCCGCCAACATTACCAAAGAAGGCATCCACAGCGTATGGGGAGATTCCCAATGCTGAAGCAACGCTATCTGCAAATTGTGTTGTAGGAAGGGATGATGAGAGAAGCTCTGTGCTTCTGCCTACAGCTCCACCTGTCACAGCTGTCTTCATCGCTGAAAGAGGGGTTGCAGAGGATACTGCATCGAGCGCCATCCATCTTGGAAGCGTGAACGAGCTCATCTGCGATGTGAAGGAGAAGAAGACAAAGACTCTTCCAGCAAGAGCTGGATTCATCCAGTTGCAGCCAAGTCCTCCGAATGTCCACTTAACTACCGCAATAGCAAATGCAGAGGCTATCACAGGGACATAGAGAGGAATTTCAGGTGGCATGTTCATACCAACAAGAAGCCCTGTCACGGCTGCTGAATAATCTTTCAGTGTGAACTCCTTGGAGACAAGTCCAAGAAGATACTCAACCAAGAGAGCCGAAGCTACTGATACAAGGAGAACCAGAAGCGCTCTCAGACCAAATGCCCAGATACCCCAGAGACATGAAGGAAGAAGAGCAGCAATGACAAAGAGCATTGCTTTATCAGTCCTGAGAGGTCCATGGATATGGGGGCTAGTTCTTACTGTCTTCATTTCTTCTTCCTCCCCATCTTCTTTCCTAGCTTGAAGCCCTGCACCAACGGCAGATGCGATGGGCATGTGTATGCACAGCATCCGCACTCCTTGCAATCCATCAAGCCCAGATCCATTGCAGCTTGGTAATTACCATATTTGATGTTCCTGAACATCTTGTTAGGCTGAAGTCCCATCGGACAGTGCTGAACACACTTCCCGCAAAGGACACATGGGGCGGAGAAGTCATCAATCATCTTCGGAAGGATAAGAAGACCGCTGGAGCCTTTGCCCATCGGAGTCTCCTCATCATATACGGCAAAGCCCATCATAGGACCACCCGCGACCATCGATACAGCATTATCTTTCTCTCCTCCGCAGCAAGCGATGAGATCAGAGAACTTAGTTCCGATCGGGGCGATGAGGTTCTTAGGCTCATTGATTGATTCTCCAGAAACTGTAATGACACGCTCAATAAGCGGTTTATGATAAACCGCGGCTTCATACATCGCATAGCAGGAACCGAGGTTGCAGACTACAGCACCCACATCAAGAGGAAGCTTTCCAGATGGCACTTCCCTATTGATAGTTGCTTTAATAAGCTGCTTCTCATCGCCCTGCGGATACTTCATCTTCAGCGGCATCACCAAAATAGGATAACCAAGCGCTCCAGCTCTTTCAGAAAGGAGGGCTACAGCATCCATCTTGTTAGCCTCGATACCGATTATGATCCGCTTAGGCTTGGCAACAGCAGCCGCAACCATAACTCCTTCAAGAACCTCATCAGGCTTTTCCATCATCAGGCGGTAATCAGCTGTAAGATATGGTTCGCATTCAACTCCGTTTATGATAAGAGCATCAACTTCCTTACCCATAGGGATGGTAAGTTTTACAGCTGTAGGGAACGTTGCACCGCCCATACCTACAATTCCCATATCCTTTATGAGTCCAAGAAGCTCCTCTGGAGAGGATTTCCTCCAATCATGCTTCTCCGTCCAGGGATTGCTCTGATTCTCGCTGCATTTTATTACCGCAGCATCTGCAACCGCTCCTGATTGGACTCTTACTTTGCGGATATCGACAATGACACCATCGACAGGGCTATGAACACAGGCAGAGATATACCCCGCTGCTGTTCCTATAAGCTCCCCTTTAGTAACGGCATCACCCTTCTTTTTCGTCAGCACAGCAGGCGCACCCAGATGCTCAGACATCGAAACGACCAGCTCCGAGGGAAGTGGAAGACGCTCCAGTTTCTTATCCTTAGAGAGGTACTTCTTGTCAGCAGGATGCACACCGCCACGAGCAAAAGTGGCAAGCTTCATCTAAAAACGCTCCTTAATAATTGACATATCGATTGTATACCGCTGAAAGTCGAATCTCAACTACAAAACCTGCTAATTTGCACAAATGTATATAAAGTATAAAATTATCGATAAAGTTTTATCATAATTAATATCAGAAGATATTTTCATAAATTAAGACAATACACTTATTTACCAGATTTTCTTCCCAATCTCTCCAGAGTTTCACCTGTGATTCTGTATACAGTCCAATCATCCATTCTCTCTGCCCCAAGGCCCAGGTAGAAATCAATAGAAGGCTTATTGCTGTCAAGACACCACCACTCCACTCTCCCGCAATCTCGCTCGAGAGCGATTGAACACAGCTTTTCGATAACAGCCGTCCCATATCCTCTTCCACGATACTCGGGCTTAACATATAGGTCCTCTATATATAGACCGGGCTTACCGAGGAAAGTCGAGAAATTATGAAAGAAGAGCGCAAAACCTATCTCCTTTCCTCCCACTATTGGAAAGAGCACTTCTGCCTTCTTTCTGTCAAAAAGAGATGATGAGAGGATCTCCTCAGTAGCCTTTACCTCGCTGAGCAATCCTTCGTAATCAGCGAGTTCCTTGATGAATGAGAGAATAAGAGAGGTATCCTGCCTCTCTGCAAATCTGAATGAAAGTTCCATGCTGATGATTGTATCATGGAAATTGTCCCTCTTACTCAAAGGAGATATCCTTTAGCCATGGACAGTGTAGTGCATCCTTTTCCGCCGATTTATGATGAGAAATCAAAGATTCTCATACTTGGTTCCTTCCCTTCCGTGAAATCCAGGGAGGAAGGATTCTACTATGGTCACCCAAGAAACAGATTCTGGCCGATGCTTGAAAGGATATTCTCAGCGAAAGCCGGAACAATAGAAGAAAAGAAGGAACTGCTTCTTTTTAATCATATCGCACTCTGGGATTCAATCGCATCATGCCGCATAGAAGGCTCTGCAGACTCCTCCATACTGGATGCGGTCCCCAATGATATCCTCACATTGCTTAATAAGACCCAAATAGAAAGAATAATCACGAACGGAAGAAAGTCTTATGAAATCTACATGGAATACATCTTTCCCAAAACATCCATAGAGCCTATATATCTTCCTTCAACATCCCCTGCTAATGCATCCTGGACCTTAGATAAGCTCATAGATGCATGGAAACAATATCTCACTTCCAATTAAGGCGCCTTTCCGACATACTGCAGGTATGATTAACATCTCAACAATTTGGAAAGGAACACTTCTTTCCCTTCTGATTGCGATTCCTTCATATATTCTGGGACTTGCATTTCCTGTTATCGGAGGAGCAATAATAGCAATTCTCGCAGGCATGATCGTAGCAATATTCCTCAAGAACAGAGCCCCTTTCGATAGTGGCATCAAGTTTGTTTCCAAGAAGGTGCTGCAGTGGGCTGTCGTGCTTCTAGGCTTCGGAATGAATCTCTCCGTAGTAGCTGAAACCGGATTGCAGTCGCTTCCCATCATCATATCGACAATAACAATCTCTCTTGTCGTGGCTTTCCTTGTATCAAAAGCGCTGAAGATAAACGGAAACACAGCAACACTTATCGGTGTTGGGTCCTCAATCTGCGGAGGTTCTGCAATCGCTGCATCTGCTCCTGTGATCGGTGCGGATGATGAATGTGTTGCACAGTCTATCTCAGTAATATTCTTCTTCAATGTGCTTGCCGCTATCATCTTTCCTATCCTCGGCACAGCAATAGGTTTCAGCACGACAGATGGCACCCCATTCGGAATCTTCGCGGGGACAGCTGTGAATGACACATCATCGGTAACTGCATGCGCTTCCACTTGGGATAGCATGTGGGGTCTTGGCAGTGCCACCCTAGATAAAGCAGTAACTGTCAAGCTGACAAGAACTCTGGCTATAATACCAATAACATTGGTACTGGCTTTCATGAGAACAAGAAAGAAAGGCAAAAGCGGGGAAAAGGTATCAATGAGGAAGATATTCCCATTCTTCATCATCTATTTTGTGCTTGCCTCCATTATTACAACAGTGATGATGGCACTCGGAGTCTCATCATCATTCTTCACCCCTTTCAAGGATCTCTCAAAGTTCATGATAGTCTTTGCAATGGCTGCGATCGGACTGAATACAGATATCATAAAGCTTGTGAAGACTGGAGGAAAACCTCTTGTCCTAGGTCTTTCATGCTGGGTCATGATCACGCTTACATCATTGCTTCTCCAGCACATGCTTGGTCTTGTGTGAAACTTTTCCCTTTGATGCTATAATCGCAGTATGAATCGGATTTTCCAGTTCGCATTCTCAAAGCTTAGAGGAGTAAAGGTCTACGCTCTTGTCGGAAGGTCAGGAACGGGTAAAAGCTATCACTCGAAGCTTGTTGCTGCGAAGCATCATATAGATCTAATCATCGATGATGGTCTCCTCATAAAAGGAGACAAGATTCTTGCAGGACACTCAGCGAAGAGGGATCCTAACTTCATTGCAGCTGTGAGAACAGCTGTATTCGATGATGATGACCATCGCAATGAGATAATGAGCGCTCTTTTAAAAGAGCGATACAAACGTATTCTCATCATCGGAACATCTGAAAAGATGGTCAGGAAGATTGCGAAACGATTGGAGCTTCCGGAACCGGAGAAAATCATACACATAGAGGATGTGGCCTCTGAAGAGGAAATAGAGACGGCGATGCGCATCAGGTATACAGAAGGAAAGCATGTCATACCTGTTCCTTCGATAGAGGTCACTCGCTCAGCTCCCCAGATTGTCTATGATTCGATGAAAGTATTCATGGGTAAAAAAGGCCACATGAAGAGGAATCAGACCTATGAGAAGACAATTGTCAGACCTGAGTTCTCAAGACCAGACAAGGAAGAGCTATCCGAGGCTGTACTCACGCAGATGGTTAAGCATGCTATCGGGGAGTATGATGCTGTCATGAAGGTCAAGAAAGTGAGAGGAGTCAGGAACGCAGACTCCACCTACTCCATCAGCGTGACCTTACAGCTTCCTGCAAGACATTACATGAGCACAACCATTTCAGACCTGCAGGAATACATCACAGACTGTATCGAAAGATACGGCGGTGTTATGGTCAAAGCCGTTAATATCGAGATAGAGGAATGGGGCTAGAGATCATGCTCCTCTGCTAGTGTCTTCGGTGCCTCAGGGATAGGTATCCTCTCAGACCTTACCTTCTTCTTCCTTCTCTTTCTCTTCTTCTGAGGTGCAGATGAAAGCTCTTCATTGGCAGCACTCTTTCTGCCAAGGGTATTGGGTTTCTTCCTGAGTGCTCTCGCCTCTGCCGCTCTTCGTCCCTTGGTTCTCTTTATACCAAGATCCGAGAGAACCATATCAACAGCTTTCTCAAGCTCATAGTTCGGAGGTGTCATAGGAGAGATGAGAACCTTTGCCTGCCTGAATGCTTCATGAAAGAGCTCGTCATTAGTCATTCCTGCAGTGTTATCAATAACAAGAAGGGGTTTTATGAATGCGTAAATCTGCTCCTCTTTCGAGACAGGCTCTCCATCCTTCTTTGAGTCATTGACCTTTCTATCAAGCTCTTCAAGGGAGGTTCTTACAGCATCAATATCAGCATACTGGGACCAGCAAGGAAGGATAAACTGAAGAAGACCATATTTTCTAAGATTCATAAGGATCTTGCACGATACCCCAGATGAGAGAATCTTAGAAATCTCCTCTGTAAGACGCGATGTGGAGCAAGACTGTATATGCTCCGCATTCCTCTTAATCGCTCTCTTCACATCATGCTTGAGGGAAAATCCTGTCGTAGCCTGGTATTTCAAAGCCCTGATCATCCTCACGGGATCCTCTGAGAATGTGTATGAAAGCGGAATGAGTGATCGTATGACCTTCTTCCTGAAATCAGCCATCGCATCATTGAAATCAAGAAGCTGACCATTAGCTGGGTTGTAATAAAGGCTGTTTATCGAGAAATCACGGCGCCTCGCATCCTGCTCAATCGTTCCATAGAGATTATTCTTTCCATCCTCGAAATTCTCCTCATCGGAACGGAATGTAGTCACCTCTATTATCTTCCCGCTGAAGAATAGATGAACGATCCGAAAGCGGCGCCCTATTATCCTGGCATTCCAGAAAAGACGCTGGACCTGCCTCGGAGAGAGGGATGTCGCGATATCAAAATCCTTAGGCTTGCGATGAAGCATCATGTCGCGGATTGCTCCACCGACAATGTAAGCCTCCCCTCCAGCCTGCTGTATTTTCCTTATTGCCCAGAGAGCATCCTTATCGATCTGGCTATTTGTTATAGGATGTTCCTTCTGCGTGTATATCTTCGCAACAGGAACACTCCTGCCTTTTCCGTCATTTTTATAACGTATGAACACATCAGTTACTTTAGTGAAAAAGTGGGAAACTCATCAAGATGGTTCTTGATTGTCCCGCCCTTTCAATAATGTTATCATCAAGTCATGATTGATCCAGTCGTACTGAAAGGATTCAGGGATAGCCTTCCAAAGGATGAAATCCCTAAGAAAAGAATTATCAGGAAGCTGGAGGATGTTTTCTCGTCCTTCGGTTTTGTTCCAATTGACACCCCTGTGCTTGAATACACGGAGGTACTCCTTGGCAAAGGTAGCGGGGAGACAGATAAGCAGATCTTCCGCTTTAAGGATAACGGAGGCAGGGACGTGGCTATGCGTTTCGACCTCACTGTTCCTTTTGCCCGTTTCATGGCCTCTCATCATGATGAGGTCGGAGTACCTTTCCGCCGCTATCATATTTCAAAAGTATGGAGGGGTGAGAATCCCCAGAAAGGCCGCTACAGAGAATTCATACAGTGTGATTTCGATATCGTTGGTGCTGATAACGCACTCTCTGATACAGAAATTCTCTCCTTGATGCACACATCTTTCATGGCGCTTGGAATCGAGCATTACACATTCCATATCTCCCACAGAGGTCTTTTCAGCCTTTTCCTTTCCAAACTCGGTCTTGAGGAGAAGAGCATCGATGTGCTCCGCACTGTAGATAAGCTAAGAAAAATCGGAGAAGATGAGGTAAGGAAGCTCCTTACAGATATCACAGGAAGCAGCGACAAGGCAGAGAGCATACTTTCCTACATCACCGCTGGAGATGGCAGAAGCTTCATGGAAACTCTTGAAGAGCTTGAAAGGCTTTCAGGAGGGGAATCAGAGGCTTCCAAGAGAATGAGAGAGATTTACTCAATGCTTTCAGCTCTTGGAATAGAGAAATCCTTCGTCTTCGATCCTTCGATTACAAGAGGACTCGATTACTACACTGGAATTGTCTACGAGACATTCCTCGATGAGCTTCCATCAATCGGATCTGTATGCTCTGGAGGTCGCTACAACGATCTGGCATCGCTTTATATGAAGGAGAAGACTCCGGGTGTTGGCTCATCCATCGGACTGGACAGGCTTCTTGCGGCTCTTGAGGAGCTTAAGAGCCCTATTCTCCACGACACGGCAACCGCGGATGTGCTTGTTGTCCCTACAGCGGGAATGGAAAGCAAGGCTATGATAACTGCCGAGAAGCTAAGGGAGAAAGGCCTTAATGTATCGATGTATCTTCTTCCTGATGCGAAGATGAAGAGAATCTATGCCGCCGCAGAGAGTGGAGCAATTCCATATCTTCTGACAGTAAAGGAAGATGGTATTTCCGTGAAGGACCTCAGAACCAGGGAAACTGCAGAAGGCGATGAGGCTATTGAGAGAATTCTAAAGGACAGAAAGAATTGATCGAATTCAAGAATCTACCGGTCTACAGACATAGGGAAGAGATACTAAAAGGGCTGGAGAACAACCAGACGATAATAGTCGAAAGCCCTACTGGATCTGGAAAGACAACGCAGATTCCTCTGATACTCCAGGAAGCTGGATACGACAAGAACGGAATGATTGGCATCACGCAGCCTCGCCGTATCGCGGCTATGTCAGTGTGTTCCTTCATCAAAAAACAGATAAACGATGAAGGAGCATATTGTGCATACAAGATGAGGTTCATAGATACCTCTGATAAGACCACCAGAATAAAGATAATGACAGATGGAATACTCCTGCAGGAAGTTAAACTTGATAAGCTTCTCTCAAAGTATTCCGTGATAATGGTCGATGAGGCCCATGAAAGAAGCCTCAATATTGATTTCATCCTCGGTCTTCTCAAGGAAATAACAAGGGAGAGAAAGGATCTTAAGATCATAATCTCCAGCGCGACAATCAACGCTTCCTCTTTCTCCTCTTTCTTTGATAACGCACCCATCATCTCAATTGATTCGCGGCCATTTGATGTGGAAGTGAAGTATGTTCCCGCAGTCCTGTCTCGTGATACAGAGGATTACTACTATGCGAAAATAGCGTCGCTTGTGAGAAAGAGCTGGGAAGACAAGGAGGGAGATGTTCTCATATTCCTTCCCGGGGAAGCCGAGATAAAGCGCTGCGTAGAGGAGCTCATCTACTCCGATAGAGCTGGAAACTATCAGATTTATCCTCTATATGGAAGATTATCAAAAGAGGAACAAGAAAGAGTTTTCATTCCAACTAAGGATGGAATGATGAAAGTTGTTGTTTCCACAAACATTGCAGAGACATCGATAACAATCGATGGAATAAGAACTGTAATCGACTCTGGAATGGCGAAGATAAACTTCTACAATCAGAAGAACTTCACCTCCGCGCTTCTTCCGATGCCAATATCGAGGGCATCTGCAGACCAGAGAAAAGGAAGAGCAGGAAGAACGGCGCCTGGCATCTGTTACAGAATGTACAGCGAGGACAACTACAAAGTAAGACCTGAGTATTCAGAGGAGGAGATCCTGCACTCGGATCTTGCAGAGGTTGTCCTGAGAATGAGTGAACTTGGAATCTACAACACCTCCTCTTTCCCATTCATAACACCTCCCAAAAAGAGCGCTCTCTTGTCTGCAGAGGGAACGCTGATGCTAATCGGTGCCATAGAGAAGAACCATCATCTGACATCGATTGGAGAGATGATGATAATCTTTCCTCTTCTTCCCCGCCTTTCAAGAGTCATAGTGGAAGCTATCATGAACTACCCAGATGTGATTTCAGATGTCCTCATTGCTGTAGCTTTCCTATCTGCAAGGACACCATACATTCTGCCACCAGGGGAAGAGCTTCAGGCGCGGGATGCGCATCACGCTCTATCTGACAAAGTTTATGGTGACTTTGTCACGATGCTTCGCCTGTTCGAGAAATACAGAAGTCTTCCAGGAAAGAAGGAGAAGCAGTCTTTTGCGAAGAACCATTATCTTGATTTCGAGTCGATGGAAGAGATAGTGCATATAAAAGATCAGCTTGAGGCAATAGTCTCCCAGATGGGAATTCCTGTTGTCGATAAGCATTCCATCCCTGAATACTTCTGCTGTCTTACCGCAGGACTCAGGCAGTATGTCTGTATGAAGATAGATAGGTTCTCATATCGCTCTCTTACCGCTGATAGGATACTCATACATCCAGGTTCTGCATGGTTTGCTATTCCACCTCAGTACATACTTGCAGGTGAGATTGTCCAGACAACGAAGATGTATGCAAGGACTGTCTCCCCTCTTCGAAAGGACTGGATACAGCAGGTTGCTCCAGAGCTTCTTGAAGAGCTAAGGCTTCCTTCTGGAAAGAAGAAGGAGAAAGCTGCAATCAGGGACAGTATCGGAGACCTGGAGAAATACAGGATCACATCAAAGCATGGCAAGGATGTATATGCTATCCCTATTCAGGATGCAAAGAAGCTGAAGATAAGATCAGGATCATTCAAATTCTACCTGAAGTGCGGGAGCTACTCTTCAAAGACACAGGTCAAAGCAGCCAGGATCGATAAGGAGATAAGCCTAATACCGAATATCCAGGCTCCAGTGAAAACCAAGATAAAGGGTAAGTTCGATCCAGCAAGAAGGGAGTACGGGGAAATAAATGCGCTTCTCGACTCTGCATTCATTCCTATTGTTTCAGGTAAGAAGGAGTTCTCATTCCTCGCTGTGACAGACAGAGGTGGTAAATACTCGCTTTCCCCTATGCCAAGCATAGGAGCGGCGGCAAAAGAAACACTCTTCTCGCTTTCCTCGATGATAGACAGGATTCCTAAGAAACAAGAGAAGCTGAGGAAGAAAATCCTATACCTCCAGCAGAGAATAACCACCGCCCTTGATATGGATGACTGAGGCTACTGGAGAAGATCAGAGGTAGCAACAAGAGCGGATCCGGTGTTTGCAATGTCTGGTTTTATCACATCTCCGATTCTAATCGGAGGGTGAACTACCAGCTTCCTTGCCTCTTCCACAACACGGAAAACAGATGCTTTCGGAACATCCGGGACAGTCTTCACTGAAAGTCTCGGATGAATGCTTTCCTCCGTTCTGATTGTTGTGGTCACAGTCCTTCTCGGGTCAGTTACTTCCTGCCTCGCATATTTCTCCCCACGAGGACATGTATTGCCTTTCACTGAAATGATTCTGTCCCCTTCTCTCTCCACACTCAGCATGCAGCCAAGCGGACAGTTTATGCAGATAAGCTCAACAGTACTCATTCAACCACCTCAACTTCAAGATCCTCATGAAATCCATCCTGATTGACTGTAATCTTCTCCATCTCTCCCGGAGCGAGAATCCTGCGTTTTACACGCTTTATCTCCTTTCCACCGGATACAAGTCGGATTTCAGCATCTTTGAATACCCCTGAAACACGGAAGCGGATAGTAACAGCTGAGGCATTCTTCTCTATCTTCTGAGGAACAGTATATCTGACACCATGACCAGCTTTCACTGATACCCACTCACAGGAATGAGGACCACCGAGGATGTATGCAGCGGCATTCTCTCCAGCTACGGCAGCCTCTTCAGCTACATAATCGACAAGATCATGGACATGAAGCACATTCCCAGCTGCGAATATACCATCAACAGAGGTTGCAAGGGTATCATCGACAATGGGCCCATTCGTTACAGGAGAAAGAAGAATTCCTGCTTTATCTGAGAGTTCATTTTCAGGCAATAGTCCAACGGAAAGGAGAAGAGTGTCACATTCAAAGTCAATCTCAGTACCTGGAATCGGTTTTCTGGAGTTATCGACCTGGGCGATGGTTACACCTTCAACTCTATGCTTTCCACGTATATCGATAACAGTATGAGAGAGGTAGAGAGGAATGGAATAATCTTCAAGACACTGAACGATATTCCGCTTGAGACCTCCTGAATATGGCATTATCTCAGCAACTGCCAGGACCTTGGCACCTTCAAGAGTAAGACGACGAGCCATGATCAGCCCGATATCGCCAGAGCCAAGGATAACAACACGTTTTCCGACCTTGTAGCCATCTATATTCACAAGCTTCTGCGCGGTTCCCGCACTGAATATGCCAGCTGGTCTGAATCCTGGAATATTCAAAGCTCCTCTCGGTCTCTCCCTGCATCCCGCAGCAAGTATAATTGCCTTCGAATTCTCTGTAACAAGTCCTGCTGAACTTACATATGTAACAGAATGAGGAGAGAGGGAAATAACCATAGCTCCGAGGATATACGCTATATTCCGTTCCTTAACCCCCTCGATAAACCTTGAAGCAAACTCAGGCCCTGTAAGCTCTTCCTTGAATGTATGGAGGCCAAAACCATTATGAATGCACTGATTAAGGATCCCTCCAAGCTCATTTTCCCTCTCGATTATAAGGATATCGTGGATACCTTTATCATATGCAGAGATTGCCGCGGAAAGCCCTGCAGCTCCTCCCCCGATAACAATAAGCTCTCTCACACAAGCACCTCGGAACCCTTTCCGTTCTTCCTGATTCTCTCCATAGGTATCCCAAGCTCCCTCGAGAGTATTTCCATCACGCGAGGAGTACAGAATCCACCCTGGCATCTTCCCATTCCAGCCCTGACTCTTCTCTTAACTCCATCCAGTGTTGTCGCTCCCCTCTTTATAGCCTCAGCAATCTCACCTTCGGAGATTTCCTCGCATCTGCAGACTATCCTTCCATACTCAGGATGCTCTTTTATAAGCTTCTCACGATCTTCATCTGAAAGCGAAGCTACCTTCGGTATAGCCTTCCGCTCCGCAATATAGCTGCTCTTTTTACCTGCTCCGAGATAAGACGCTATCATTTTTCCAACCATCTCACCGATTGCAGGTGCTGCAGAAAGCCCTGGAGATTCAATTCCCGCGACATTTACAAAGCCTGGCTTCTCCATTCTGATAATGAAATCATTACTCTCAGGATGTGCCCTGAGCCCTGTAAAGCTTGTTATTATTTTCCTGAAATTCACATCAGGGGCAGTCTTCAGCGCGCTTCTCATAACATAATCAAGGGAAGGAGCGTCTGTTGCGGTATTCTCCTTATCAGAGCCATCGACACTATCAGGGCCAATCAGAATATTCCCATGAACAGTCGGAGTGACAAGAACGCCCTTTCCTGCTTTTGTAGGTATCTGGAAGATTGTGGAATGGACAAATCCTGTCTCGGATTTATCGAGCAAAACGTACTCGCCATGTCGGGGAGTCAATCTAAAATACGATGTGGAGAGCATACTGAACACATCATCTGCATATATCCCAGCTGCATTAACAACACTTCGCGTTCTTATCTTCTCTCCACCAGCACTTACAATAAACCCATCATTGTTTTGTTCTATAGCTGTAACTTCAGAATTGAGATGGATTGATACCCCATTCTCTCTGGCATTCTCCGCGAATGCATAAACAAGGGAGAATGGGCAGATTATACCGCTAGTCCCGAGATATAGAGCTTTGACAGCTTTCTTATTCAGATTAGGTTCCCTGCGGAGTATCTCATCATGATCAAGGATCGCCATATCAGGAACACCATTAGCAAGTCCCTGCCTGTAAAGATTGTCGATGGAAGCAGCCTCCTCCTCACTGAAAGCCACGACCATCGCTCCATTCTGGATGAAATCGAAGGCGAGGACATGATGAAGCTTTCTGATCATCTCATTGCCACGGACATTCAACCCAGCTTTCAAGGAACCAGGAACCGGATCATAACCGGCATGAACTATACCGCTATTAGCCTTTGAAGTTCCTTCGCATAAGTCACTCTCCTTCTCAAGAAGAAGCACAGAGCAATCATAGCGTGAGAGGTACCAAGCTATTGCAGTACCTGTGACACCACCCCCTATTATTACTGCATCGTAATCCATACATACTCTCCAGGGTCTAAGCTAACTATATCATGGAGAAAGCATGCTGTGGATTTAATATTTACAATCTAAGGAAAATGTCGATTTTTGTTCTTCAGATCTCTTTCCGTACCCATCGTTCGGGATAAGCTGAAAGCCAGCAGATTCACTAATCTGTTTTTCAAGCCACGCATTTGGTTTCAGAATCCGTCACAAAACTTCTCCATAAGTATCACAAACGAACACTTATTTTATCTAGGACACTTGCCAGAACAGCAAAACCAAAGAAAAGCATTGTCGCTATTTGATAACCACACTGTCCCCAACTGAAAGGCAAGCAGCTGCTTCGCCTAACTCATTCGCCGCAATTTCTTCTGCTTTCTGTCCTGAACAATGGCACATTCCGATGATATCCAAACCATAATGTCTAAGGCCATCAAGCGATGAATGGATTCTCTTTTCATCTGCTTCTGCAAGATGAGTGCCGCCAAAAAGCGCATAGATATTCTTTCCAGATCTCTCCTTAACCGCATCTACCATGTTCAGAATACCTGGATGGGAGCAGCCAACTATCAAGACAAGCCCCTTCTCTGTCTCCACGGAAAGAGCAATTTCATCAGAAAAATCATCCTTCACGAATCCTTTATCAGTTTCCTTTACAAAACGCTCAGGAATAGTCTCCTCGGGATGCTTTCTCTCAAAGCCTTGGTATATAGTGATTCCAGGCAGGATTTCCCGATCTCCTGCAATCTCATAAAGAGCAAAGCCATGGGATATTGCAAACTCTTCATCCCAGCCTGCAGACAAGTCTGTGTATCTGATCCCAGACTTCGAATACTTCTTCTTGAAGAATCCCTTCCCGACATACAATCGTGGAGCTTTATACCCAGCTTCTGCAAAGTCCCTGAAACCAGCTGCATGATCATAATGGCTATGACTCAATACTACTGCAGAGAGCCCGGAAAGGGAGATACCAAGCTTATGGGCGTTATGAAGGAAATGACAGCCAGAACCACAATCAAAAATGATTCTGTCTTTGCCATTATCAAGCAGAAGACTAAGCCCATGTTCGTTTATAAGCGCCCTATTCCCAGATGGCTTGTTCTCTATTAATGCAGTTATCTTCAACATAAGCCATGATTAAAATGAGGTGACAGCCTCTTCTACAGTCTTTTTCTCAAGAGGAAGGAGCACAGGTTCACCCTGTCCTTTCATCAGCACGAACTTCACCTCGCCGCCTTTCTTCTTCTTATCCTTTCCTATAGCACCATAGAATGAAGGAAAATCCTCTTTTCTGACTCTGTAAGAAGTATCAAAACCGAAACTGTCGATAAGAGACAGAGCCTCATCTGCATAATCAGATGGAGTTTCCCCGATATTCTTTCCAACTTCAAACGCCCTGCCCATACCCCATGCAACTCCCTCTCCATGGGATACCTCAAAGCCCCTCATCGCCTCCAGTGCATGACCGAATGTATGGCCAAGATTCAAAGCAGATCTTATCCCCTTCTTCTCCTCTGGATCCCTTGTTATGTATTCAATCTTCACTTCCAGGGAAAGCTTAATCATCTCACCCATTACAGCACTATTTCTTCTTAATATATCTTCTCGGTTGGAAAGAAGGAAATCATAGAGTCTTCTATCAGAGGAGAGGAACGCATGCTTTACAACCTCGCCTAAACCGCATCTATACTCTTTGTCTGTAAGCGTTGAAAGGGTATCAGGAGAGATTATGACAGCCTCTGCAGGGTAAAATGTTCCGACAAGATTCTTTCCGCCGCCGTAATCTATTCCAGTCTTGCCTCCAAGAGTCGCATCCACCATAGAAAGGAGTGTTGTAGGAACAAGCACAGCTCTTGCCCCCCTCATGTAAAGAGAAGCCGCGAATGCTGTCATATCAAGGATAACACCTCCACCGAGTGCGACGAAAACCGAATCCCTTGCCAGTCCAAGAGAAAGAGCTGCGGAAAGGATTCTATCAATTGAAGCCCAGTTCTTCTCTTTCTCTCCAGGAGGAAGTACAAGACGATTCACACCATCTGGCAGGTAGCGTTCTGTATTGCTATCCGCGACAAAGAGAGCATTATCCTTGTATTCAAGAAGCGCATTCTCTAGTTCACCCAAGCTTTCTGCTGAGAAAACATCCGTATATGATCCGCCTTTCAGAGGTACACTGAATATTCTGTCCATACACCAATGATACCCACCTTGCAAAACAAGGTGAATATCTGTGTAATCATCATCATGGATTTATATTTTGATAACGCCGCTACAACCAAGATCTCAAAGAGAGCACTGGAAGCATATAACGAAACTGCCATGGAATTCTGGGCAAACCCCTCATCTGTCCATACTCCAGGACTTAATGCAAAGAAGAAGCTTGAGGAGGAAAGGAGCAGGATTGCCTCATTGATGGGTATAACACCCACATCCCTCTTCTTCACATCGGGAGCTACTGAATCCATCGGGAGCGTAATATCATCGCTTCTTTTCACGACACCAGGAAAAATTATCATATCCAAAATAGAGCACGAAGCTGTAGCATCATGGCTTTCAATACTGAAGCAGTATGGCTGGAAAACAGCGGAGCTGAAAGCAAAAGGAGGCTTTGTAGATCCAGAAAGCCTCAAAGCTGAACTCACTCCAGATACAAAGTTCGTAGCTATAATGGCTGTAAACAATGTCACAGGTGCGATAGAACCTATCAAGGAACTCGTCTCTGTCGTCAGAGAATATGAAAAGACAAGCTCAAAAAGGAGGATTTTCTTCTTCTCGGACTCAGTGCAGGCATTGGGAAAGATTGATTACAATCCCGCCGCTCTGGATATCGATGGGGCATCTTTTTCCGGTCATAAGATCAATGGTCCAAGGGGAATAGGCATGCTGTATCTCAAGAATCCATCTGCGTTCAGACCACTATCAGCAGCAGGAGGACAGGAGAAAGGAAAGAGAGGGGGGACAGAGAATCTTCCTGCGATAGCATCTCTCCGTGCAGCTCTTGAAGAGTGGATGGACGGAAGGGAGGAGAAGAACGCTGCCGTCTCTGAAATGAAGAAGATAATCGTATCAGAGCTGAAAGAACTTGGATATGATATCCTCTCGCCAGAGAAGTCTTCTCCCTATATAATCTCTTTTGCTTCAAAGCTTCCCTCAGAGGTGTTCACAAGAATGCTCTCAGATAAAGGCGCATATGTCTCATCTGGCTCCGCATGCTCTAACAACGCGAAGGGAGAGGGAGAGAAGATACTTCTCGGGATGGGAGTGAAGCCTGAGAGAGCGAGAAACGCTGTGCGTGTATCGCTATCGAATTCAACGACTCAGGAAGAGTGCGAAGAACTTATAAGAATCATCAAGGAGTGCTGAGATGAGCAAGCTATACCTTATAAAGGAAGGGGAAATATCCCTGAAGGGCGGAAACAGAAACCTTTTCGAGAAACAGCTCAGACATAATATAAAGAACAAGCTTAGACCATATCATTCGGATATCACAAAGCAGAAAGGAAGACTCTACGCGCGCATTTCCGATGAAGCACCTGATGAGCTGATAGATAAAGCGCTTTCTACAACTCCAGGTATCACAGGATTCGCAAGAGCTCATCAGAGCGAGAAGAATATAGAGAGTATCATCGCTAAAGCTAAGGAGATCCTCCCCTATTCAGATTGCAAGAACGGAGAGAGCTTCCGTGTTACTGTCAAAAGGGAGGACAAGTCATTTGAGATGGACTCGCATGAAGTGTCATGCACCCTTGCAGATGCTGTCTTCTCAATCTTCCCCGACATGACTGTGGACCTGAAGCATCCTGAACATGTGCTTACATGTGAGATCCGAAATGATGTCTACCTATATACAAGCGAGAAGAAGGGCGAAGGAGGACTTCCTTATGCAACAGCTGGAAAGGGAATGCTCCTTCTCTCAGGAGGAATAGATAGCCCTGTTGCTGGCTATATGATGGCGAAGAGAGGAATGAAACTAGATGCAATATACTTCCATGCATACCCGTACACATCAGAGCTCGCTCTGGATAAGGTAAAGCAGCTTGCCTCCATCATCGCACCATATCTCGGAGGACTAAGGCTCTTTGTTGTGCCTTTCACAGATGGACAGCTCCACATCAGAGATAACGGCTATGAAGAGGAAGCCACACTGATGTTCCGAGCTGCGATGATGCAGACAGCAGAGCGTATTGCCAAGGAAAATGGAGGCGTTGCCATCGTAACTGGAGAGGCACTTTCTCAGGTGGCTTCACAGACGCTGGATGCGATGTCATTCACAAACAGCATGACGGAGCTTCTTGTATTGAGACCGCTTGTTGGCATGGATAAGGAAGAGATTATAGATACAGCAAGGAAGATAGGTTCCTATGAAACATCCATTCTCCCCTATGAGGATTGCTGCGTTGTATTCTCTCCTAAGCATCCGGTAACAAGACCTATAAAGGAAGTTGCAAAGCGTCATTTCGAAGAGCTGGATATGGGAAATCTCATCGATGAAGCTGTAAAGAACACAGTTGTTTACTCTTTCGATCCTATGGGAAGGGAAATCAAAGATGAAAATTAAGGCATTCCTTCTGAATCATAAGCTTCCCGTTATTTCCTTCATTCTGATGATTCTGTCATTTCTGGTAACGCTGCCAACAGGAGAGATGATAGTCTCTCTCGAATGGAATGGTTTTGCAATGGCGCTGGTTATGACACTGGCTATCGCGGGACTTGAGAAAGAGGGAATAATGAAGAGCCTCAGAAAATCTGCAGCGGTTTTCTCGCATATAGGCTCGATGGCGATTTTCTTCGCTATCATAACATTCATACTCTCCCCTTTCATAACATCGCTTTTTGCAGTCGCTTCGATTCTTCCATTAGCGATTTCACTGCTTGAAGAGAGGGAAAGGAAGGAGGAGATTCCAGCATTCGCTGCAATAATAACTGTCTCAGGAATTGCGGGAGGCATGATACTTCCAGGAGGAAGCTGGCATAACATGCTGCTTCATATGAGCCTAGGAGAGGCATCATTTCTAAACACGATGCTGCCATTCTTCCTTGCATCAATTCCTGTCATTGCACTCTCCATCCCATTACTGCTTGGAAAGAAGCTCACTGAAAGGACTTATATCAACGAGATTGCAGATGAGAACAAGGGAAATAAGGGAATGAGGATGCTCTACGTCTGCTTTGCTTTCGTAGCTCTTCTGGCTTCTCTCTCGCTTTTCAAATGGATTGATATCGTGATATTCACTATCGCGATACTTCTTGTTTTCGATAGATCGGTATTCCTGAAAGCTGATTATTCCCTTCTGCTTTCAATGGTATTCCTCTCCATAGCAGGAAGCTGTTTCGGCAGTGTAATTGCACCACCTCTTGCATCTGGAGGAGAATTCTGGAAGAGCATTATCTTTACAGAAATCTTGGGAGGTCTTCCTGTAGCTGCTTTCGGAAGCGGGGCTGGAATCAGCGGAGACGTTCTTCTGAAAGCTGTTAATATCGGGTCAAATGGAACAATTCTCTCACTTCCTGCTTTGATGGCTTACAAAATCATAAAAAAGGAAAATAAAAAGGAATTCGCGCTTAAATATACCCTCATTTCAGTTTTAATGCTTATAGTGCTTATAGCAGTCAGTTTCATCTAACCCATTTACTAATTAAATCAGTTTTTCTTTAAACATTTCTGCAGTTGAAATAAAAAAAGCCCTATCTGCACAGCGTTGCAACATATGAACAATAGACATAATATTTGTACACTCAATTCTGAGTACAGGGCATGTAGCTGAGTGATGTGGTAGTCCCGGCTACATCGTCCCGTTATCCAGAATAGGGACTACCA
>CASDRY010000007.1 GCA_949283235.1 uncultured Spirochaetales bacterium
AAAGTTAAACCAAACGTTAAAAACAATTTTATTAAAAAATTTTTTAACATTTTCAGATTAAGAAAAAGATTCTAAAGTAATTTAAAAGGAAGAAAAATGTTCAGTAGTGAACGCTTTCTCTTATCCAGATGTTATTATCTGTCTTGAAGATGAAGCTTCCAGTATCTAGCCTCTGAGCTTTTTCTGCTTATCTGTTATTTTCCAAGCGCAGAATATTCCAATAACAGGAATATTTTAGAGATGCGGACATGGATCAGACTCTTTGCTGTCAATATAGAGCTTCATTTCTCTGGTATATACCCCAATACCTTTGAGAGCTCGCTTGTTGTTTCTTTTATCTTCTCTGCAGTTTCGAGAAAGCTTTCCTGATTAAAGCGGAACATAGGCCAGGAGACAGACATCGCTGCAATTATTTTTCCTGTGTAATCCCTGACAGGGGCACCGATGCAGAAGACATTTTCCTCATGCTCCTCATCATCAATGGCCCATCCTCTCTTTCTGGTTCTCTCAAGTTCTTCTTTCAGAGCATGATGAGTTCTTATTGATTTAGGTGTGAATGGTTTTAATGGGTTAGTCCTGAAATAATCCTCAAGTTCTTTCTCTGTCATATCAGAGAGGAATATCTTCCCGATAGCTGTGCAGTATAGTGGGATAACCTTTCCTACGCGAGAGTACATTCTGAGCGTGTAGCTTGATTCCTCTTTCAGCACATATACAGCATTGTCACCTTCGAGAATACCCATATGCACAGTCTCACCAAGATCCTGACAGAGTTTCTTTGCAAATGGTTTTGCTGTGTTTATAAGGTCCATGTGCTTCAAGGATCTGGAGCCGACTGAGAACATCTTCAGAGTAAGATGATACATGTCAGCTCCATCTCTATGCACATATCCCAGGCTTATAAGGGTGGAGAGAAAACGAAGAAGCGTTGCTTTTGGAAGCTCTGTCGTTCTTGAAAGATTTTCTAGATTGATTCCCTCAACTTCTGAAAGTGCTTCAAGAATCGATATAGTACGCATTACTGCGCTCATTTGCTTTTCGTCTTCTCTTCCCATTTAATCAGCCCTCGAAATATCTCTGTGCGTTGTTGAAGGAAATGTTGCTTACGATTTCTCCGAGCATCTCTGGATCAGCTGGAATTTCTCCATTGTCAGCCCATCCTCCGATTACATTGCAGAGTATCCTTCTGAAATACTCATGTCTTGAGTAGGAGAGGAAGGATCTTGAATCTGTAAGCATTCCGATGAAGAGTGGAAGTGCACCAAGATTTGCAAGAGTCTTGATCTGGTCTTCCATTCCATCTCTATGATCGCAGAACCACCATGCAGAACCAAGCTGGATTCTTCCTCTGACGCCACCTCCCTGGTAGCATCCCATGAGAGTACCAAGAGAGTAGTAATCCTTTGGATTGAGAGAGTAAAGGATAGTCTTAGGAACATCATTTGTATCTGTGAGAGCGGAGAAGAATGTAGCAACACCTGCTGAAAGCTCACTGTCATATACAGCATCATATCCTGTATCAGGACCAAGTGCCTTATACATCATAGCGTTGTTGTCTCTGATAGCTGCAAAATGGAGCTGCATAGCAACATTATTCTTTCTGTAAGCTCTTGCAAGAGCTGAAAGGACAAATGTTCTGTAAGCATCAGCTTCAAGAGCGGATACTTCTGCACCATTCATTCTCTTCTGGAATACTTCATTGACCTTTCCTGTCTCCCAGAATGTATGAGGACATGTCATGAGAGCATGGTCAGATGCGCGGCATCCCATCTCAACGAAGAATGCAAGTCTCTTCTCGAGAGCAGCTACAACATCCTCAGCGCTCTTGATCTCAATTCCAGCTGCCTTGCCAAGCTTTTCGATATACTCCGCAAAGTCTGGCTTATCGATATTGAGAGCTTTGTCAGGACGGAATGAAGGAATGACCTTTGCAGGGCACTTTCCTTCTTCCCTGATAATCTTATGATACTTCAGATCATCAGCTGGATCATCTGTTGTTCCAACAGCATAAACCTTGAACTTCTTCATGATTCCGAAGACTGAGAGCTCTGGATTTGATTTGAACTGCTCATTAGCCTCATTGTAGATTTTTTTAGCATTCTTCCTGTTGAGAACATCGTAAATGCCAAAGTATCTCTGCAGCTCAAGGTGTGTCCAATGATAAAGAGGATTTCCGATAAGATTCTCCATAGTCTCTGCCCATGCAAGGAACTTGTCATATGGATCTGCGTCTCCTGTGATGAGCTTCTCATCGAAACCGCATGTCCTCATCTGTCTCCACTTGTAGTGATCTCCACCGAGCCATGCATCTGTTATTGTTGTGAATCTCTTATCCTCTGCGATCTGCTGAGGAATAAGGTGGCAGTGATAGTCGAAAATTGGCATATCAGCTGCATATTCGTGATAAAGAGTCTTTGCCATCTGGCTTTCAAGCAGAAAGTCCTTTCCCATGAATTCGTTCATAATACAACTCCGTCCTTGAAGATTGAGATTTCTGTATATCCATTAATCTCATTTTTAGTGTGAGTCTCACCATTCGCGATGGAAATGATGAGCGTTATAAGATCCTCTGTTACTTTCCTTGGATCATCTGTGAGCATTGTGGAAGCATCAAAGTCAATCCAATCCTTCTTGTGCTGGGCAAGATCATGATTTGTTGCAATCTTAACAGTCGGGACAGGGGATCCAAGTGGTGTTCCTCTTCCTGTCGTGAAGAGAATCATATGAGCTCCTGCTGCGCTCTGTGCTGTTGTGGATACAATATCATTGCCTGGACCGGAGAGAAGATTGAGACCAGTCTCCTTGATCCTGTCTCCATATCCAAGAACAGCTGTAACAGGCGCCCTTCCTCCCTTCTGGACACAGCCAAGGCTCTTATCCTCGAGCGTAGAGATTCCACCTGCCTTGTTCCCAGGAGAAGGATTCTCGTAGACAACCTGTCCATGAGAAGTGAAGTAATGCTTGAAATCCTGGATAAGCTTTACAGTCTCATTGTAAACATCCTCGTTTATGCAGCGATTCATCAGAACCTGTTCCGCACCGAACATCTCCGGAACTTCTGTGAGGATTCCTGTTCCTCCCATTGCTGTAAGTTCATTGCAGAATCTGCCAACAAGAGGATTTGCTGTGATTCCTGAAAGTCCATCCGAGCCGCCGCATTTGAAGCCGACAATGAGTTTTGACATAGGAACAGCTTCTCTCTTGTCCTTCTTCATTGCTTCAGCAATCTCAGAAAGAAGACGCTTTCCATCTGCAACCTCATCCTCTGACTCCTGGCAGATTAGGAATTTCACTCTCTCTGGATTTACTTCACCTACAAGCTCCTTGAATGAATCCATTGTGTTGTTCTCACAGCCAAGACCTATTACGAGAACACCACCTGCATTGGGATGATGAACGAGATCTGCAAGAATCTTCCTTGTGTTCTCATGATCATCTCCAAGCTGGGAGCAACCGAATGGATGGGTATATGCATGAACTCCGTCTTCCAGTCCAAGATTCTCATTTCCCCAGCTTTCAAGCTGCATTGAAATCCTGTTTACACAGCCTACAGTCGGGATAATCCAGAGCGAATTCCTGATTCCGATAGCACCATTTTCCCTGACATATGCCTTGATGGTTGGAACATGATCCTTCCATCTGAGCTTATCAGCTTCAGCTTCCAGCTTTGCTTCCTCTGCTGTCGCTTTGTCGTAGTGGTACTCCGCATTCTCATTCAGAAGCGTATGGATATTGAAGGCATGAACATGAGAACCTTTCTTGATATCCTCTTTTGCAGCTCCGATAGGGTAGCCGTATTTGATTACGCTCTCATCTTTCTTGATATCAGAAAGAGCTACCTTGTGACCTGCCGGAATGTCGGAGAAGACGGTGAATGTTTCACCGTCAACTGTAACGACATCGCCCTTCATCAGAGGCTTGATTGCTACTGCGACATTGTCGCGATTGTTAATTCGGATAAGATTGCTAGCCATTTTCTCCTCAGATTCTCTCAATAGCCTTTGTCATACCATCTGTCCAGATGCTTTCGAGATAGCCCTTGATCTTCTCTTCAAGTCCTGGAACTGCTGTGAGATCCTCTCCCCACCATGAAGTATCTGAAAGAACACTCTTGGAAAGAGCTGCTGCCTTCTCGCTTACAGATGCGTAGCTTGCGCTGTAAAGCTTCTGGAACTTCTCAAGAACTTCAGGGCTATCCTGGATGAGATATTTCTCTCCATTTCTTGAACCCTTGAGAGCTGTTCCCTCATACTCTGTTCCCTCGTAGAAGGAGATGAGAGCAGCAAGGGAGAAGGAGAGGACATCAGGAAGCTTCCCTTCCTTCTTATAGTATCCGAGAAGTGATGGAAGATCCCTTGTCTTGAACTTTGAAACGCTGTTGAGAGAGATGGAAAGGAGAAGGTGAACGATATATGGATTAGCAAAACGCTCCAGAACATCTCCTGCATACTCCTCAAGCTGCTTCTTGTCTCCATCCATCGATGGGATGATTTCCTCGAAAAGACCTCTCTTAGCCATTGGGAAGATAAGAGGACTCTTGATGCATTCCTCCACAGTATTGAGACCTGTCTGGTATGCTGCAAGAACCATCATTGTATGTGTGCCATTGAGAATTCTGACCTTTCTTGTGCGGTAGAAGGACATATCATCAGTCCAGATTACATTCACGCCGGCCTTTGCTGTAGGAAGCTCATCTTCATGTGTCTTTCCATGGCACTCGATAACCCAGAGAAGGAAGATTTCTGCGCTGTCGAGAAGATTATCCTGATAACCAAGCTTCTCGCAGATAGCCTCAGCTTCTGCTCTCGGATAACCAGGAACGATTCTATCAACAAGGCTGTTGCAGAAATCACAAGCTGTGTCGAGCCAAGTCATGAAGCCATCTTCAAGACCCCATTCCTCTGCATACTGCTTTACGATTCTCTTGAGGTTATCTCCATTCTTGTCGATAAGCTCACAAGGAATAGCGATGATGCCCTTATCCTGAGCGCCATTAAATGCCTTATAACGATGGTAGAGGAAAGCACAGACCTTGCCAGGATATGACACCTGAGGCTTGTCGTCGAGCTTATCTCCTTCATGATAAGCAATGCCAGCTTCTGTTGTGTTGGAAATTATGAATCTCAGGTCTGGATTCTCAGCCTGCTTCATGTACTCGTCATATTCTGTATACGGATTGATACAGCCCTTTACGCTTGTTACCTTCCTGAACTCCTCGACTGGCTTTCCGTTCTGGACACCGCGGAGAACAGTTGTATAGACACCGTTCTGGCTGTTGATCATCTCTCCCATACCAGCCTTCAGTGGCTGGACCATCATGACATCTCCATTGAAATCACCCTTCTCATTGAGAAGATCCACAATCCAATCAACGAAAGCGCGAAGGAAATTTCCTTCTCCGAACTGGAGTATCCTTACGGGACGCTCTTTCTTGCTGACTGTTTCACTGACATTCTTCATGTATAGCTCTCCTTTCCATATGAAATCTTTATATCATTCTTCAGCTTCGTGCCGAAGAGAAAATGCGATGTTGCAGCGGCTGCTGATTGCTGGAATACGATTCCAGATATAACCGGTATAACCGATTCGGGAGGAAAGAAATTTATCGCAATCACCATTGCTGCTGATATATTCCTCATTCCCGAGGCAAATACTACAGATACTGAATCCTCCCTTGTTAGGCTGAAAAGCCTTGTTACCATATATGATAATCCAAAGCCCGCTATCGTGAATATAAGAGCCATGATGAATGGAGGAAAATAATCGAGGGTTGCGTTATCGATCAGGTAGGAAGCTATCTGACTTGTATTGATGATGATTACAAAAAGAAGCGCGAGCTTTGTGAAAGGCCTCAGCGAAGGGGAGAGGTGCTCTGTGCATTTTCCCTTGGTGATGAAGTTGACAGCTATTCCGATAACCGAGGGAATCACAACCATCATCAAAAGAGAGAGCATCATGCCTTTTGTGTCTATCACGATATCGCTTCCTCCAAGAAATTTAACTGTAAGTGGTGTTGTGATAGGTGCAAGTAGCGTTCCTATTATAAGAAGAGTCAATGACAGCGCGCCATTTCCATCGTATATTCCGGACCAGACACAGGCGGCTACAGCGGTTGGTATTGAATACAGTAGCACAAAACCAAGAATTATCTCTGGTTTGTCTTTAAAAAGCAGGGAAGAGGCTATCGTTGCAAGTACGGGAATGGTTATATATGAAAGGAGTATAAAGATGAGAATAGGCTTGGGCTCTCTTATGACTTTCCCAAAATCCCTTACAGAAACTCCCATACCATTTACAAGCGTCAGGAAGGCGAAAAGCCAGGTGACCCATGGTTTGAGGGAAATGAACGCAGATGCGAAAAGAAGACCAATGATAACCCCTGTAGGAGTCAGCACTGGCATGAAGCGTTCGAAATAGCTGTTTGCTTTCCTTAAAACTGCTTCCGCATCCTGAAATCGGAACATAGTTTCAGTTTATACGTTCTTGCTATTATGTCAAACAGAAAGAGGTGAAGAGATGGGATAATACCCAGCTCTGTGTTATCATTGAGGCATGGGTAGGAAGACGGGGCTTCTGCTTGCAAATATCTATCAAGGAGCAAGCAGGGCAATGTGGAGGTATGCTGTTGCGCTTTCTGAAGAGCATCCTGATGATTCCCTGATTATCTTCCCTGGTGGAAGGATAGGATTCCTGGGTTCTAGCGAGTACCTCAGAAACAGCATCTATGATCTTGTTGATAGCTCCTCGATTGATGGTGCCCTTATCTGGTCGTCTTCCCTCGTTGGCGCTGAGAGCGCTGAAAGTATTTCGTCCTTTGTGAGAGGTATTGCCAAACACCTTCCAGTAGTTTCTATGTGCATGACCATTCCTGGAATCACATCGGTTAACTTTGATGCATATACAGGAACATATAGCGCTGTGAAGCATTTCATAGAGGTGCACGGTGCAAGGAAAATAGCATTCATAAGAGGGCCTGCAAGCCATATGAGTGCGGAGGCAAGGTATAATGCTTATCTAGATGCGCTCCGAGATTCCGGAATTGAAATCAATGAGGGTCTTATTACATCTCCTCGTCCATGGGGTGAGGGGGCGGCAGCGGCAAGGGAGCTCCTGGATGAAAGAAAACTCAAAGCTGGAGATGATTTCACCGCTGTAGTTGCAGCTTCTGATCTTCTTGTTCTTGGAGCTGAACCTGTTTTCAGGGAACATGGGGTATCAATACCGGATGATATAGGAATTTCCGGTTTCAATGACAATGAGGAGAACCAGCTTCTCGATGTCGAACTTACAACTGTACGCATGCCGATAAGAAGAATCCTGGAAACTTCATACTCCCTTCTTTCTGAAGTGGAATATGGGGAGGGGTCGAAGGATCTTTCCGTGCTTCTTCCTTCCGCATTTCTTATCAGGCGTTCTTGTGGTTGTGATGACAGCCTTGGCGGAATTGAGAAGGCAAGGGAGAGTATAAAGGATTTCGAATCACTTAAGAGTTTTCTCAAGGATAGTACAGGAGATGATGATTCTTATCGCTACCTTATTGATATACTCTCCTTCCTTTACTTCTCTGATGGTGATGATAACGCAAAAATAGCTGAAGCTGTCTCTGGTTATTTTGAAAGCAGTTCCGATACTAATCTCATCCTCGAAGCAGTGAAATGGTGTGAGGATATTTTTGGACTGAAAGAGAAAAGCTCAGGAAAAAGGGATTATCTTCTTTCCCGTATAATTCATGGTAGCAGGAAGCAGTATGCTAGGGAGCAGCAGCGGCTTGGAGAGGTTTCCAGGGTGCTCGATACATTCAAGACTGAGCTTTTAGCGGCTCGTTCATATACCTCTCTCCCTCTGATAATGCAGACAATCTTCCCATCAATAGGCATTCATGGAGCACTGCTGATGCTCTATGATGATTTCCAGTATACGAGGATGATCGGAGGATTCTCCAAGGATAAGCTTTACTCAGAGGACATTAGATTTCCTAGGCGTCGCATCATCCCTGAAACACTTGATTCCTTCATGGATAAAGGAACATTCATCGTTGAGCCGCTTTTCTATGACAAGCAGGAGCTTGGTTACATTCTGATTGCTACTGCCTGGTGTGAAGGTTATGTTCTGGAGGATATAAGGGCATCCTTGTCATCAGCTATAAAGGGAATAAGTCTTACCGAGGTTGCCCAGAAAGCTGCAGAAGCCGCAGAGGAGGGGGAGAGAAGAGCAGGAGAGTTCTATGCAAGTGTATCTGAAGCTTTGCAGGGACCTCTTTCTGCGATGCATAAGATGCTCTCTTCTTCTGGGAGCTTCCTGAGAAGCAGGATGGCGGAAGAGGTAAGGAAAGCTGAACACATGCTTTCCCTTTCCCTCGCTGAATTCGGAGAGCTGGATATGGAAAAGCTCCTTGTCCCTCTTTCTCATTTCGTGTCCTCTATAAAGAATAAGCTTGGAGCTGTTGTGATCTCTCCAGATGATCTTCCTTCTCTGGAGATCGATACTGAACTCATAACTCAGGTGATTGCCCTTATTGCTGAGACTTCTCCTGTAGTGGAGATTAAGCTTGAGCCTCGCCATGTGAGATTTTTGATTAAAGGAGGAAGTAAACCTTCTTTGCAGGCCCTTCAGCTTGCAGCGAAAATCGCTGTCCTTCATTCTGGAGAACTTAAAAAAGAAGAGGATGGAGCAGTTCTGACTCTCCCTTATCCTACACTTTCGGGGCATCAGGGTTCTTCTTCTGATAATGGCCCTGTTGTCTGGCTTTCCAGCGGTGAGGGGATACCCGAAGCCCTTTCAAACCTTCAGGTAATAACACTGAGCGAGAATGATGCCTCTTCGATATATAAAATGGATCCTCCTCCGTCTGCCATAGCCTGGAGAAAAGCAAGCAGTTCACGAAGTGGCGCAGCCTTGCTCCGCCTCCTCAGAAGCCATAGATTATCAAGGTCTCTTCCTTTCATAGCATTTGGTATTGAAGAGAAAGCAGTCTCTCTTTCCGTTGCACTCGAGTGTGATCGTTCTGATTCTGACGATTCCGTGATTCTCTTAATGCCTCGTCTTCCTCAGCTTGAGAAAATCCTCTCCGATTTCGGGCGTGTTGAAGATGGTCTTTCAGAAGAGGAAATACTAACAGCGCTGAAGGGTATCCCACGCCTTATTGTTTTGGATAATACCGATACAGGCCTGATCTCCGCACTCCGGCATTCAAAACGTTTTTCTGCTGTTCCTGTGCTTATAGTGAAGGATAGCTTTACAGAGAGGGAGATTGATGCAATTGCAGACTCCCCGAATATTATGATAGCCAACTCCGCTGTTCTTGATTCCTCAGACTTCATTTCCCGTCTTGTCTCGATACTAGGGGGAGGGGAGCTATTACCACCTCTGACGGGAGCCCTTGTGAAGAGAGCGATAGCTTTCCTTAACAGGCATCTTTCAAAGCAGATACTCAGATGGCAGCTTGCAGAGAGCGTTAATATTAGCGAGGACTATCTGACAAGGATATTCAGGCGTGAAATGGGGCTTTCCCCCTGGGATTACCTCACAAGGTGCAGGGTTGGTGTCGCTTCATATCTTCTTCTCTCAAGCGGAGCCCCTCTTAGTGAGATAGCCATAGCTTCCGGATTCCAAGACCAGGCTTATTTCTCGAGGGTGTTCAGACGCATAAAAGGCTGTAGTCCAGGGCAATACAGACAGCGAGACTGATGATTTGTTTTGTTTGTGTCTCTGTTCATCATCTTGGAAATTAGGCTTTTGTATTTCTTGCGCTATTTGTAATCTGCAGGATACGAAACCGAGTAAATGTCTTCTCCTTTTATAAGTATTGTGCTGTTCTTTGCTGAGGCGAAGCCTGAGGCGGATACTAGGCCAATTTCTCTTGGTGTAAATGATTTTATGGCTTTGATTTTATTTATTTCATCTTCCATGAGGTCTTTGCTCATTTTATCATTAAGGTACTTCACTTCGAAGATGTCGTACCCATCGCCGAACTTTAAAGCAACGTCAGTTTCGCCATTTCTTTTTGCTTTAGGATCATCGTAATAAAAAGTGCCTATATTCAATATCCCTGGTAGTTGTCCATTCTTTGCCAGCCTTGAGAAGTATTCCTTGGCAATTCCTTCAAAACGATATGATATGAAAGTATCAAGGCTCTTGCTGATATATGAATCGAAGAAAGTATTACCACCAAGGATTGAGATAACGCTTCTGTTTGGGAATATGTATGCATAGTAAAAACGGAGAAGGTTATCCTTTATTTCGTATCTTGTTTTCTTTTTGTTGTCAGGGGCATTAATCGGGGCAACTTTCTGTACTATTTCCATCTCTTCAAGTATTGATAGTCGGTCAGCTGCATAACTGTTTGATTTGCCTGTGAGTCTTGATTGGATATCACTATAGCTTCTTTTTCCATTTGTGATTATCGATAGAATATCGTTGATCCCGTCAATCTTCTTGATTTCTTTGAATAGTTGATTTTCTATATAATTTCGTGCAGTACTGTCCTGCTCGATTAAAATATTCACTATATTTGACTTCAGCCCTTCCTGCGGATTGAGCTTATCGTTTATATAAGGACAGCCACCAAAGACTGCATAGAAAGCTATCTTTTCTCTGATTGATAGTTCTTCATAGAATAGGGAAGAGTCTAAATAATCAAATGCATTCAGGTGTATTACAGGATCGAAACGACCAAACAAGGGATTGTCTTTATGCATGAGTTTTTTCATAGCAGTAACATATGATCCGCATATGATTATTTTCATACCTTTTGGCATCTGGTCGATTGCTACCTGCATCAATGAATCTATATCAGCATCTGCATCCCCTTTGTTCAGGTTCTGGTATTCATCTATTACAATGATTATCTCTTTGTGTCGATTTCCAAGTTCTATGAAAGCATCAAGGAACGTTGCATAAGGAAGCGCCGGGTTGATTCCGAATAGTGAGCAGAATAGCCTCAGATTAGTCCTCAAAGAGGCTTCCACGCATTCGTAGTAGAGAAATTTCTTTCCAGATATTTCCAGAGTATTCTGTATGAGATAGCTTTTCCCTATGCGTCGTAGCCCATATACCATGCATGCTTTATTCGCACCTGACAGAAATTCCAGCAACTTGTTTTTCTCTTTTTCTCTTCCTTTCATAATTGCTTCCTATTTTTACTAAGTTCAGATTTAGTCAGTTTGCACTTAGTAATATTACAGCACTATATGATGGAAGGCAATAAATTCTGAAAAGATCTTAAGCGATATAAGTAATGACGACTTCAGAAAAGAGTATTGCGTCGTTTTGCAAACTTGACCCAGCCTGAACTTGCCAGAAAACTTGGAACAAGCAGGCAGGCTATATCGAATATGGAGAATGGGATCAGACCGATAAGCAAGAATAGAGGCAGGATTTTAATTGTATTGTAATCAATTTTTTGTTACATTATATGCATGAGGAAGTATACAGTTCTGATAAGAAGCAAATGTAAAAAGGCCATATCTAAGCTTCCTGAAAGAGATCGGTATACACTCATGCGATTAATTAAAAATATTGAGACGAATGGCCCAGTTCAGCCAGGTTTTATGAATTATTCAAAGCTGAGCAGGACAGAGTACCATTGCCATCTTAGCTATCATTGGGTAGCTTGCTGGCGATGTAAGGATGGACAATACATCGTTGAGGTATATTATGTTGGTAGTCGTGAATCAGCCCCGTACTAGTTTCAGAATTGAAGGAGATATTCCGGCCTCGCTACTTGATTATGTAGATAGGGAATTTGGTAAGCAGAATGTGTCAGTGCATGATGATGAAGGAGAGATTCTCCTTGATCCTCATGAAATGGATTGGTTCAAGGAAGCGGAGAAAGAAGAAACTCCTGGCAAGAATCTTCGGATGTATCGGCGTTTTGCAAACTTGACCCAGCCTGAACTTGCCAGAAAACTTGGAACAAGCAGGCAGGCTATATCGAATATGGAGAATGGGATAAGACCGATAAGCAAGAAAACTGCGAAAGAACTTGCGAAGATTTTCGGTGTTTCAGTAAGTAACTTCATCTGACTCTTTTGTTGGAATATTCAGATAAGAAAGCCCAGATTTTGCTTTTCTAGCTTTGGAGACTAATATATCTGAAGTCGGTATTATACAATGACTGGTTTGAATTTTCTTCATTTATGCCTCTAGACTGAAAATACGAGGTAGACAGAATATGAAAAATGAAAAGGCAGTATCAGCTGTCGCTGATACTAAGAGGAGAAGTAAGCTATTGCGTGAGATAAACAGGCATCGGGCAGTTTATCTTCTGGCTTTGATTCCTCTCATTTACTATATCATCTTCAAATATATACCAATCTGGAACGCTCAGATCGCTTTTCGTGACTTCAAGGCTGTACAGGGTGTTGTAGGTTCTCCATGGATTGGTCTTGAGAATTTCAGGGAGTTCTTTAATTCATTCTATTTCTGGTCGCTGATCAGGAATACGATTATGTATTCAGTCGGAAAGCTTCTTATATCGCTTCCCCTCTCGATTATCCTTGCTATCGCAATCTATGAATGTACCAGACCTGTACTCAGAAAAGTTGTCCAGACCCTTGCTTATCTACCTCACTTCCTTTCCTGGGTTATCATGTATGGTATTCTTCTTACCCTTCTCGCGCCTGGTGATGGTGTTTTCAATGACATCATTAAGGTATTCGGTGGAACTCCTATAGACTTCCTTTCCAATACAAAGGCATTCCCATGGGTTGTTCTTTTCTCAGATGCATGGAAAGAAATGGGATGGTCGGCTATTATCTTCATAGCAGCTCTTATGGGTATAGATGTATCCCTCTTTGAAGCTGCGATGGTTGAAGGTGCAAGCAGCTGGCAGAGAGTGCGTTATATAACTCTTCCTTCAATTCTTCCTGTTATCGTTACTGTGCTCATTCTCAAGCTTGGAACGATTCTCGATGCAGGCTTCAATCAGATATTCATGCTCTATTCGCCTCAGGTTTATTCCGTTGCGGACATCATTGATACCTGGGTATACCGTCAGGGACTTCTTGAGTTTAAGTTCGGACTCGCTACTGCAGTAGGTCTTTTCAAGGGAGTCTTCGGTATGATTCTCGTCCTCTTCGCAAACTGGATTTCGAAGAAGGTAACTGACAGTGCATTGTTCTGAGGAGGATGGAATGAAAGGTAAAAAACAGCATTTAAAACCACAGATGCAGAATAAGAAGGTTAAGCTCACAGCAGCTGATCATACCTTCAATGTAGTTGTGAATATCTTCATGGTAGTAATCCTCATAGCGATTGTACTTCCGCTCTGGTCTACTATCACACTGTCATTCCGACCTGTTGATTTCCTTGGCTCCAATCTTGATGGCATGTTCCTAGCTCCTTGGAAATGGTCAACGGCTGCTTATGAATCGCTTCTTGGAAACAATGGCTTCCTTATGGCTTTCATGAATAGCTTCAAGATTCTTATCGGAGGCGTTATCTGTGCTCTCATACTAACCATTCCTATGGCATATGTGCTGTCGGTGCAGTCCCTTCCAGGTAAGAAGATCATAAACATGATTGTAATCATCCCATATGTATTCAACGTTGGTATGATTCCAGCCTACCTTCTTGTCAGGGATATCGGGCTTATCAATCATCTTCCTGCAGTATTCCTTCCTGGCGCTATATCAACATACAACTGTATCATCATGAGACAGTTCTTCGTTGGTATCCCTGGAGAGCTGAAGGAGTCTGCTAGAATCGATGGCTGCTCAGAGATGCAGGTTCTTTTCAGAATCATCCTGCCTCTGTCGAAGGCTATCGTAATGACAATCGGTCTGTATTATGGAGTTGCGTTCTGGAATGACTTCTTCCATGCAATGCTCTACCTCAATGATAGCTATCTCAATCCGCTTCCGATTCTTCTGAGAAACATCCTCATCGGATCTGGAATGAATGAGAACCTGGAAGTAACGGCATTCGCCAATGCTCCTATAAATGCTATCAAGGCGGCGTCTGTATTCATGAGTGCCATTCCGATGGTTATCGCATATCCATTTATTCAGAAATACTTTACAAAAGGTACTCTTCTTGGTTCTGTCAAAGGCTGAGCCAAAAGATATAAAAGGAGGAAATATGAAGAAATATCAGCGTGTTGTTGCTATTCTTCTCATAGCTCTTATGGCTTTCCCTATCTTTGCTAGCGGTAGTGGAGAGAAAACAGCACAGGCTGCTGGAACACCTGAAGATCCAGTTACAATCGAACTTTGGTTCGGTGCAGCTATAACAGAAGCAGGAATGATTCCTGATGATTGGGTAGGATATGAGATTATCCGCAACGAGCTTGGTATTGATCTCAAGCTTTCGATGCTTCCATCAAGCGAATCTGACCAGGATATGAGAATCCAGGCAACAGGTGCTGGAAATGCTCTTCCTGATATCTTCATGGTTCGCCGCCCTGTTCTCGTAAACCTTGTTAACCAGGGTCTTGTAGCACAGGTTGATGATTGCTTCGAGAAGATGCCTAATCGTACAGCACTTATCTACGATGCAGATGCTATCAGAAACGCAACAATCGATGGCCATGTCTATGGTTTTGCTTCTCCTGGTGCTATTGCAAAGAACGAAGGTCTTCTTGTCAGAAAGGATTGGCTCGATAACCTCGGACTTTCAATCCCTACAACAACAGATGAGCTTCTTGAAGTTCTGAGAGCTTTCACATTTGATGATCCAGATGGAAATGGCCTTGATGATACATATGGATATGGTGCATTCGTAGAAACTGATGCAACACTCAAGGGTTATCCAGGATCACGTCTGTGGCCTATCATGGGTGCATTCGGAGTAGAAGGACTTTGGTGCTTCGATGCTCCTAATCAGGGTCTTAGCATTTACAAGCCGGAGTTCTATGATTTCATGGTATTCCTGAAGCAGATGTGTGATGAAGGTATCATCGATCCTAACTGGCTTTCATATAAGAAGGATGATTTCCGCGCTGCATGGAAGCAGGGAAGATTCGGTGTCATGTATGAGCAGAATGCTGCTTATGCTGCCCAGGCTAACTACGCTCCATTCGATGCTAACTTCCCAGATGGTGAGTGGGTGATTATCGATGCTATCACAGGACCAGAAGGACATGCTTCAATTGGTGCTTATGATATGAACTACAGAATCTATGCAGTATCCCAGAGAGCTGCAGATGCTGGTAAGCTCGATAAGATCTGTGAGCTCCTTGAATGGATGAGCAGCGATGAAGGCTACTACCTCCTTGGTTGGGGTGTTGAGGGTGTAAACTACGTATTCGATGAGAATGGCGTTCCTGTAGCTGGAGATCTTGGAGATAATGCATTCACAGGATCCGATGGACAGGTATATACACAGCTCAGAAACCTTGTATTCTACAATGGTGATGTTGAGCTTATTTCCCGCTACCCGACCTATACTTGCGAGGTATCTGGAAAAGAGATGTCAGCACTTACAGCTCTTCGTGAGATGCAGAGCATGAAGTGGACAAATGCTGTAGGTTCCAGCACACTCCCAACTCCAAGTGCAGATGTTCAGAGATTCTATGATCAGAGTCTTGCAGAGTTCCTTTCCGGTGCTAAGGCACTTACACCTGAGAACTGGGCTGCATTCATTGAGCAGTTCAACCAGATCGGTGGAAAGGCATGGAACGATGCAGGCGTCGCAGCTATGGAAGCTGACGGATTGGTGCGCGGAGAATGATGTTAAAGCGGCTGCCCTTCCGGGTGGCCGTTTTTCGGAGGAGATAAATGAATCTACCGCTTTCGCTCAAAATGGCAAAAAGCGTTGAAAGCAGATATCGTCCAGGTATGATGGCCTGGCATTATGAGCATGGGCTTGTACTGTATGCATCTCTTCGTAGTGCAGATGTACATGGGGATGAGACAATCTATCCTTGGGTATATTCCATGTATGATCGTCTGATTTCTGCTGATGGAAAGATCGATACATACAGGGAGGGAGAATATAACCTTGATCAGATCAATGCGGGAAAGACTCTTTTCGCTCTCTATGATAGAAGCGGAGAGGAGAGATTCGCATTGGCTGCTGATAGGCTCCATCATCAGCTTGAACATCACCCTAGATGCAAGTGCGGAGTTTTCTGGCACAAGGAAATCTATCCTTGGCAGATCTGGCTGGATGGCCTTTATATGGAAGGTCCTTTCACAGCTGAGTACAGCAAGCGTCATAATGACATGTTAGGTCTTGATGATATCACAGAGCAGCTTAAGACGACTTTTGACCTTTTGCGTGATCCTGAAACAGGGCTTCTTTATCATGCATATGATGAATCAAGAGGTATGAGATGGTCCAATGAGAAGACAGGCTGTTCTCCTCACTTCTGGTCTAGATCAATTGGATGGTATCTAATGGCTGCAATTGATGTCCTTGATTTCCTTCCAGAGAATCATAAGAACCGGAATGATGTGATAGGAATAATCAATCAGTTATCATCAGCTGTTCTCAATTTCCAGGATGAAAGCGGTATGTGGTGGCAGGTGACAGATGAGGGGAAGAGAAGCGGGAACTATCTCGAGACATCAGGTTCATCGATGTTTGCATACTCCTTTCTCAAAGGATCAAGACTTGGATATCTTGATGACTCTTATGTGGAACCAGCGCTGAAAGCATTGAATGGTATTCGTGAGAAATATCTTAAAGAAGACGAAAATGGATTCCTCCATCTAGGTGGTATTTGCTCTGTGGCAGGACTTGGGGGTAATCCATATCGTGATGGATCCTTCAGGTACTATATTTCTGAGAAGATAAAAGTCGATGATTTCAAAGGCGTGGGGCCATTCATTCTGGCTTGTACCGAGGAAGAACTTCGCTCGAAGTAATTCTTGGTGTATGTCTATCTCGGAGTCGTAAGGCTCAGCGGGCTACGGCCCGCTTTGTTAATTAATAGCAAACGATCTGAAATTTCATTCATAAACAGCATAAATAATGTTATTATTGCTTCTGTGGAGGCCAAAATGAAAAGAAATAAAAGGAATTTAGGCTTGCAGATGGGGGGGGTTCTAAATCCTTAAAAGCTCTCCCTATCTTAGTTCTTGTGATACTCCTTGCATTCACAAGCTGTCAGAATAATGGATACCCAGGATATCCTTTCATCCCACCGACAACAGAAACAAAGCTACCTCAGCTTGCTACAGAAAAAGTTGCTTCAGCTCTGGATATTGCTGGTGTAATTGAGGATTTACAGGGATCTCATGAAGGAATGAATGTTTCCTGGAAAGTTACAGATGCAGTACAGCAGATATTGGCAGTACGCTCAATGTCAGCAAACACAGAAGAAACATCAGGTACACCTGTTACAATCATTGCAACAGTAACATTCAGTGGTTACTCTGGAAATGGACTGAACAAAGCTTCTGGTATCAGTGAAATCAAGAGTGGTTCAATTGAACTGACATTTAAAGGAACTGTATCAGGTACAGATACTGTAACAGCAAATCTCAATACATTCACAGCAAAGACAACAACTCCTCTTACACTTGTACAGGAAAGAACTGGATATGTTTCAAATAACTACACTGTAAGTGCTGAGAATATGTCTGGAGCTTCTGAAGTTTCTTTCACTTATACAGAACCAACTTCAGGTTCTTCAGAGATTGTGCCATCAAATATTATTACTAATGAAGTCGTAATTAACTCTGGATCTTCTATCACAGTTGGATCTAATACCCCTGTTGTTGATAACACATGGAAGGGTGGAGTAGATACATCATGGTATGATGTGAATTCTTCAGCAACTGAATTTACTATTAGCACCCCTGAAGAATTTGCAGGACTTGCAAAGATTGTTAATGATGGAACTGATGATTTTGCAGGAGATACTATTATACTCGCAGCTGATATAGATCTTGGAAATATTGAATGGGAGCCTATTGGATATGGAAGAACTGATAACAAAGACCCATATTCATATAAAGACGATACCTTCAATTGCTTTGCAGGAATTTTTAATGGTGATGATCATACAATTTCAAATCTCTATATGCATAAGGATTCTGCTGCAAACACATGGGAAAGATCTTATGTTGCACTCTTTGGTTGTGTAAAAACTGGTGCTATTATCAAGAATCTTTCGATTGAAAATGTAGAAATCTACGCAAACTCATTCGTTGGAGCTTTTGTTGGATATATACCAAGTGGTTCTTCTGAAAGAGGATCTGTTACATTGGAAGGTCTTACAGTAACTGGTAATTTGACAATGGTTGGTCAGTTTAGTATTGGTGGAATACTGGGAAGAAATGAGACTGGAACTGATTTGGCTATGAGTGATTGTCATGTTTCTGTGAATACAGGAAGTTCTATTACTGGACATGCATATGGACAGGTTTCTAATTTTGTAGGTGGAATTTCTGGCTCAAACTACAGCTCTGTCTCTAATACTATTGATAATGTTTCTGTCAAGAACCTTTCAATAGTAGGTGATACTGAAGGTGTTGGAAGTATTATGGGCCACTTCAATATAGGAACTATCTCTAATGTTACAGTTGAGAATGTTTCATTGGAGATTACAGATCCTCTTTCTAATGGAGATGCAAAATCAATAGGTGCTATTACTGGACTTGTTGGCGCAGGTTCTGGCGATACAACTAAAGAATTACTGACAATATCAGGTGAGAATAAATTCTCGAATGTTGTAATGAAATTCCCTATCTCAGGATTTACTCCATTCTGTAATGGACTTGTGGGTACTTATCGTATAGATAGTATTGAAGGAGTTGATCCTTCCACAGCTTCTGTAATTGGTGTTACAGAGTACTCTGGAATTGAATATATCTTTGCAGAATAAAACGACATCCGGATTTTATGGGGAGTTGGTTAGGGCTCCCCATAATTTTGTTCATAATATCAAGAAAAGTGTTGAGTTTGGCTGAAAGTTCATCAAGAAAAGTGTGATAATACTGTTGAAGATCGTCAAGAAAAGTGTAAAGTCTAGATATGGAACGATTCTTGTATCAGGATTTGAAAGCATGGAAGACTAAGAAAGATAGAAAGCCTCTTGTCCTTGAAGGTGCAAGGCAGACTGGAAAAACATGGCTTCTGAAAGAGTTTGGCAGAAGAGAATATACCTCCCTTGCATATATCAACTGTGATAACAATCCGCAGATGAATATCCTGTTTTCAGATTTCGATACAAAAAGGTTGCTCAGAGGCTTTTCTGCTATTACAGGTGTTGCAATCAAACCAGAAGAAACTCTTATCGTTCTTGATGAGATACAGGAAATTCCTCTGGCGCTTACTTCTTTGAAATACTTTCAGGAAGAAGCTCCTGAATATCATATTGCTGTTGCAGGTTCTTTCCTTGGCCTTCTTATGCATGAAGGTTCTGGTTTTCCTGTCGGGAAGACAGACTCCCTGACATTGTATCCTGTTTCATTTTCTGAATTCCTTTTAGCAAATGGTAAGGAAGTTATCCTTAAGGCAGCAAGAGAAGGGCGTTTTGAGGAATTGAATGTTGTTCATTCGCAACTTACCGAACTTCTTAGACAGTATTATTTCACTGGAGGATTACCAGAGGTCGTGGATTTGTATCTTAGTACTCAGGATCTTAATGCTGTCAGAAAACTGCAGAAAGAACTGATTAAAGATTACGAAAAAGACTTTTCAAAACATGTCCCTGAGAAGGATATCGGTAGAGTTATTGCTGTCTGGAATAGTATTCCAAGTCAGCTTGCGAAGGAGAATAAAAAGTTTATCTATGGTGCAATAAGAAAAGGGGCAAGAGCAAAGGACTATGAAATTGCTATCGAATGGCTTCGGAAAATGGGACTTGTATACAGAGTTTCCAGGGTAAAGAGTCTAGAGAAGCCTCTGAAGTTTTATGAGGATCTCGATTGCTTTAAGCTCTTCATGCTTGATATCGGAATACTGGGAGCTATGGTTGATGCAAGGCCGGATGAAATTCTTATAGGGGATAATGTCTTTTCTACATATAAGGGAAGTTTTACAGAGTTGTATGTGGCAGGACAATTCTTCTCTGTATGCAATGATAAAAAGCTATATTATTACACCAATGATGATTCGACATTAGAACTTGATTTCATAATTGAGAGTAATGATGTTTATCCGATAGAAGTTAAAGCTGAAGTTAACCCCAGGTCTAAAAGCCTTTCTACTGTTTTAAAGAAACATGAAGGTATGAAAGGAATTAGATTCTCAATGATGCCTTACAAAGAGCAAGAGAGAATAGTGAATGTTCCTTTACCTTTAGCAGGAGAGTACATGAGAACTTTGTTGCTTTTGTAGTATCCTTTTCCACACTTTGAATTATCTGTTGAAAAGGACTTTACAATATCGTTATTGTAATTTTCTATACAATATATATTTATATTGATTAAATAGAATTAACTTCCTGCATTCTCTGTTTGACAGCACAGTAGACTACAAGTAAAATGACGCTATAACATCCTAATAAGGAGAAACCAATGAAGAAAACCCTTGCTGTTCTGCTTATGGCAGTTCTTTCTCTGGCAGTTTTTGCTTCTGGCTCTAATGAGTCAGCAGGAAGCGGAGAGCTTATGCTCGGAATGGTTACAGACTCTGGAACCATCGATGACCGCTCATTCAATCAGGGAACATATGAAGGTGTAGCACAGGCTGCAGAGGAACTCGGACTCCAGTGCACATATCTCAGGCCATCCGGAACAACTACAACGGATTACCTTACAGCCATCTCCGACCTCTATGATAATGGTTACAGATTCATAGCTTGCCCTGGCTATCTCTTTGCAGAAGCTGTTTCCCAGGCTCAGGAAATGTATCCAGACCTCATGCTTATCATCATCGATGATGCGCTTGCATCCGGTATCGGAGAGAACACAGTAGCTATCACATTTAAGGAGCAGGAAGCAGGCTTCATGGCTGGTCTTGCTACAGCACTCAAGCTCCAGACAGGTGATGTAGGTTTTGTTGGTGGTCTTGAAATTCCAGCTGTTCAGAAGTTCAACTGGGGATTCCAGCAGGGAGTTACTTATGCCAATGAGAACTTTGGAACCACAATCTCAATGGATCCTTCCAATTTTGTTTATCAGGGATCATTTGCAGACCTTGCAGGTGGTCAGCAGCTTGCAGTCGCTATGTATGACAAAGGCGTAGATGCAATCTTCGCAGCAGCAGGTGGTACAGGTGTTGGTGTTATAAATGAAGCTAAGAACCGCCGTCTTGCTGGAGAGGATGTCTGGGCAGTTGGAGTTGATGTAGACCAGTATTCAGTTGGTGATATGGGCAATGGCGAATCCTGTATTCTCACATCTGCTATGAAGGATGTAACAGGTGTTGCTTATGATCAGGCAATGGCGGCTGCTAATGGTACATTCGAGGGTGGAAGGCATATCGTCCTTGGTGTTGCAGAGGGAAGAGCAGGTATTCCTGCAACTAATCCGAATCTCACACCTGAGATTGAAGAGACTGTCGCATCAGTTGCTGAGCTTATAAAGAATGGAACACTTGTCGTTCAGGATACAGCTGACGGCCTTATTCCATAATAGTATAACTGATTAGTTAGGCCGCCTGATCCTGGCGGCCTTTTCTGAAATGCACCATAGCGTGCCCTCTTAGATGGGAGAATCCATTGAATTACGTAATTGAAATGCTTGATATCTGGAAGGAATTCCCTGGCATCATTGCCAATGGAGGAATTACCTTGCAGGTGGAAGAAGGGGAGATTCATGCAATCCTCGGAGAGAATGGAGCTGGTAAATCAACGCTCATGAGTATTCTCTTTGGTTTGTATCATGCAGATAAAGGTATCATCAAAGTAAGAGGCAAGGAAGTTAGTATGAAAAGTCCGAATGATGCCTTTGATCTTGGTATTGGAATGGTGCATCAGCACTTCCAGCTCGTTCACAACTTCACAGTTGCAGAGAATATCATCATGGGAAAGGAAGGAGGCTTTGTTTATGATATCAAGAAAGCTTCCAAGAAGATAAAGGAGATATCAGAACGTTATGGTCTTTCTATTGAACCTGATATGGTTATAGAAGACATAACTGTTGGTATGCAGCAGAGGGTGGAGATCCTTAAGATGCTTTATCGCGATGCTGATATCCTCATCTTTGATGAACCCACAGCTGTACTTACTCCGCAGGAGATTGATGAGCTGATGCAGATCATGAGGAATCTTGCAGCAGAGGGAAAATCCATTATTCTCATCACTCATAAGCTGGATGAGATAAAGGCTGTGGCTAAGCACTGCACAATCATCAGACGGGGAAAGCTTATTGACGTTGTAGATGTCGATAAAGCAAGTGTCAGCGAGATGGCTGCTGCTATGGTCGGTCGTCCTGTTTCCTTCAAAGTTGATAAAGCACCATCGCATCCTGGCAAACCTATTCTTGAAATCGAGAATCTCTCTGTTATGAACAGCAAGAAGGTTTTGGGAGTGAAGAATTTTTCCCTTACAGTTCATGGAGGAGAGATAATTGGTCTTGCTGGTGTGGATGGCAATGGTCAGACAGAACTTGTCGAGGCGATTACAGGCCTCAGAAAAGCAGAAAGCGGCATTATAAAATTCAATGGGAAAGATATAACAAGTCTTTCGATTGCTGAACGCAATGCAATGGGGCTTGGGCATATCCCTGAGGATAGACAGAAAAGAGGTCTTATTCTCAATGCTCCACTGACTTCGAACATGGTAATAAAGAAGTTCACCGAAGAACCTTTCTCAAAGCATGGTCTTCTTAATTATCCCGCGATAATGAGCTATACCGAGGATATAATCAAGAAGTTTGATGTGCGTTCAGGAGAAGGAGCTGAATCCCTTGCTGGAAAGCTATCTGGAGGTAATCAGCAGAAGGCTATAATCGGGCGCGAGATTACCGCAGATCCAGATCTCCTTATTGCAGTTCAGCCAACAAGAGGTCTCGATGTTGGTGCTATTGAATACATTCATAAGCAGCTTGTTGAGGAAAGAGACAGAGGCAAGGCTATTCTTCTTGTCTCGTTTGAGCTCGATGAGATCTTTAATCTCTCCGATAAGATTGCTGTAATATCAGGGGGAGAGCTTATTGATATCGTGGACACATCAAGTACCGATGAACATGCGGTAGGTCTTATGATGGCCGGAATAAGAAAAGGGGAGGAAGCATGAAGAAGAGAGTCATAAATAAACCCCTTGAAGCGAGAAAGGCATCGCCTCTTCTTGTCTCTCTTTCAGCGGTATTCCTGGGAATAGTTGCGGGATGTATCTTCATCCTTTGTATCGGAAAGAATCCATTTGCTGGTTTTGAAAGAATTCTGTTTGGAGCGCTTTCCAATACAAGACGAATAGGAAATACACTTGGAATGTCTACTCAGCTTATATTAATAGGCTTATCAGTAGCATTTGCATTCAAGACAGGTCTTTTTAATATCGGAGCATCGGGGCAGATGCTTATCGGAGGAATAACAGGGTCCATTCTTGCTTTCTATCTGCCAATGGATATGCCTCGTGTAATTTATCTCCCGATAATAATCATAGCTTCCATGATCGCAGGAGCATTCTGGGGATTCCTCTCAGGTCTGCTGAAGGCTAAATTCAATGTGCATGAAGTTGTTTCAACAATCATGCTCAATTGGATAGCTTATTGGATCTGCTATGATTTCATTCCACGCTTCATTATTGATCCGACTATTTCCGTAAAATCAAAGCCAATCGAAACTGTACATACTCTTCGTGCTGACTGGCTGACTAGCCTCACGTCTTTCTCAACGATGAACTATGGTTTCTTTATCGCAATCATCATGTGTGTTGTTGTATGGTTCATTCTCCAGAAAACAACACTTGGCTTCAATCTTAAGGCAGTTGGCTCAAACAGATTCTGTGCTGAGTATGCAGGTATCAAGGTGAACAGGTCCATCATGATCTCGATGGCAGTTGCTGGTGCGCTTGCAAGTCTTGCAGGACTTACCTATTATTGCGGCTATTCGAATATCATGGAGATGGGAAAGATGCCTAATGAGGGCTTTGATGGAATTGCCGTTGCACTCCTTGGCAACTGCTCACCGATAGGTATATTCTTCTCCGCAATCTTCTTTGGCATTCTGAAGATGGGAAGAGGCTCTCTTGCCGCTACAGGAATACCTACAGAAATCGCAGATACGATTATTGCAACCATTATCTACTTCACGGCAACAAACGTAATTCTCGCTTCATTCTGGAATAGGATATTCCACTCACGCTTTGCGAAGAAGGAAGAAGCAGCTATTGCGGCTATGAAGAAGAAGGGTATAACAACACCGATTGCAGAGCTTTCCAAAGAGGAATTCAAAGCTTATGCGAAAGAAGGTAAAACTCTTGTTATGAAATCGAAGGAGGAAAGGTAATGGAATTCTGGAATGTAGTTACAAGTATCATACCATCAGCAATAGCATATACCGTACCTCTTCTGATGGGAGCTCTAGGTGGTTTGTATTCAGAACGCTCTGGTGTCACCAATCTTTGTATTGAAGGCTTGATGCTCTTCGGAGTTTTCTCATCAGCTGCTACTATAGTGAAGCTGCAGAGTATTCCTGGTTTCAGCTTCACCCTCGCGATAGTGATAGGTATTATCGTGGCAATGGTTGCTTCAATGCTCCTCTCTGTGCTGCATGCATTTGCCGCAATTAATCTGAAAGCTAATCAGGTTATATCAGGAACAGCTATAAACATGCTTTCAACCGCTGTAACGCTTTTCCTTGCCCAGACAATCACAGGTAGCGGTAATATAACGATTGTAAGAGGAGTAATCAGGCAGAATGTACCTGTACTCTCAAAGATTCCTATCATAGGGGAGCTGTTTTTCAAAAGCACCTACTGGACAACCTGGATTTGTCTTCTTCTCTGGGGATTATCGTGGTTCCTGCTTTACAAGACATCATTTGGACTTCGTCTCCGCGCATGTGGTGAGCATCCATCGGCAGTTGCCTCTGCAGGTGTCAATGTTCATAAGATGAGATACATAGGCGTTCTTGCTTCTGGTCTTCTTTCAGGTATCGGAGGGGCTTGTATTCTCGTTACATATGCAGGTGAGTATAATGCGGGAAGCGGAATCAATGGTCTGGGATTCCTTGCTATAGCGGCTCTTATCTTCGGACAGTGGAAGCCATTGGGAATTCTCGGATCGACATTCTTCTTCGGCCTTTGCATGACAATAGCGAATATGGGTAAAGTATTCCCGATATTCCAGAGCATTCCTACAGGATATCTTGGAATGTTCCCATATGTGGCAACACTCATTGCTTTGATCTTCTCCAGCAGGAAGAGCGCTGCTCCTCTTGCTTCAGGAGAACCATTCTAGGAGGATTTATGGATCTTATGGAAATGCTTTCGGAATCGAAAGCATATATAGAATCGAAACTTGGCGGTAGAAAACCCCAGATTGGGCTTGTGCTTGGTTCTGGCCTTGGTGATATGGCTGATTCAATCGAGGATGCTGTGATTATTGATTATCATGACATTCCCCATTTCCCTGTCTCCACTGTACCTGGACACAAGGGTAGGCTAGTAATCGGGAAACTTGAAGGAAAGCTGGTCCTTTGCATGCAGGGAAGATTCCACTACTACGAAGGCTATTCGATGGATGAGGTTGTCTATCCGATTCGCACGATGAAGATGCTTGGGATTAATGGCCTTTTCCTTACAAATGCAGCAGGATGCGTGAATACAGAATGGAGACCAGGAGATCTGATGCTTATCTCTGATCATATTAAGCTGATTGCTGATAATCCTCTCAGGGGAAAGAATCCAGATGAGCTTGGTGCTCGCTTCTTTGATATGACACAAGCTTATGATAAGAATCTGCTTTCAATTGCAGAGAAAGCTGCGGAGGATATCAAAATAGGAGTTAGAAAGGGTGTTTATATGCTCTTTACAGGCCCATCCTTCGAGACAGCTGCAGAGGTAAGATTCGCACGTCTTGCAGGTGCAGATGCAGTTGGAATGTCCACAGTTCCTGAGGCAATAGCAGCCTCCCATATGAGGATGCATACAATAGGAATAAGCTGTCTGACAAACATGGCAGCTGGAATTCTTGATCAGCCTCTTAATCATGAGGAAGTTCTTGAAACAGGCGAGAGAGTAAAGAAGACATTCTCAGCACTAGTAAGAGAAGTCGTAAAACGCTGGCCTGAAGAATTGCTGTAAACGCAGGTCGCCTTCGGGCGGCCTTAATTTTTACCAGCAGAGTATCTTTTGTATTGACAAACTACTGGGGGGGGGTATCTTAGAGACGGAGGCTTTCTATGAAGAAAACGTTCGTCATAGCATTATCGATTCTGATGCTATTCTCATTTGTTGCATGTAACAATAATTCTCTTCCAGGAGGAATGATACCGCCTGGAGTTATCGGACCAACACCGGGTGGTGGAGATTCTTCAACCGAGAGTGTAAATACAGCTCAGAACCTTTTATCTGCTCTGGCTGATACTTCTGTTAAAACAATAAATATGACAGGGGATATAGATATTCCAGCAGATGGTCTTGCAATAGATAACAATAAGTCTTTCACTGGTGCTGGAAGTCTTGTTTTCAATTCTAATTCTGGAACAATTGTTATTGAAAATGGTTCTGATGTTTCAGGTTTGAAGCTTGAAATTGGAAGTGATAATGTATCTCTTCTTTCAAGTACAGAGGAAAGTGAGAATATCCTAAAAGTAATTTCAGTAACAGGAAACAATACAACAATGTCAAATGTTGTAATTAATGTAGGTGCTGTTTCGGGGGCAAAATACAACATAATAACAGTAGAGCCAACTGCAAGTAATTTCACGCTTACAAATAGCACTATTACTGGAGATATCAAGGATTTTACATCAATTAATGACTATACAGCCAATATTGCAGTAGCAGTTAGCAGCGGATCAAGTGCAACTATTTCTAACAGTACAATTACTGGTTGCTATACTCCTGTTTATGCATCAACAAGCAATATTGTTATTGATGGTTTGCATTTTGAGTCGGGAATTCAGCTTGATACAGTCAGTGCGTCAACTGTTGTAAAGAATTCTTTTGATGTAGAAGGTTGTTATAGAGCCAAGGTTGATATCATGGCAGGCGCTGGTGAGGCGGAATTAGTAAAATCCAAAATTATCGAGTTTGTTAAGAATAACAACAATGTTTATATAACATCAGAGGGAAAGGAGCCTAACGATATCCTTACTGCATATCTTTTAAATGCCAGCTTTGGATCATTGCGCCTTTTCAATAATCTCTTTGGTGTTGCCAAAGGAGATAATGCCGCAGGATTTACAACAGTTACTCCGAAGGTTGAAAGTACACAGATTGTGTTCGAAGGTATTCAGCTTGATGGTTATGGATACGGAAAAGAAGGTATCACAGCTTCTGGAATAGTTGATGTTACATTGACAGGTGAAATGAATACATCAACCTTTGTTGTAAATAGTGTAACAATATCTTCTGATGATCTGACAGTTGAAGGAGCTTCTCCATCTATTGTATATCTGAGTGGATTTGATGTAACGACAGGTCTTAGCAGTAATTTGTCCATTCCAGTAGAAGGAAATGAGCTTAAATATACATCAGATTGCTATGATAACAATAAACTCACAGCCCCAACTTCAGTTCCTACAGGAACTACAGTAAATGGCTGGATTGTAAAGTAAAGAAACATTGTTTCTTCAATATTCCATTTCGGGTCGTACCATTTATGCGACCCGATTAATTTTTATAGGGTTCTGATTATTTTTAAGTAACTACAAAATATTTGTATCTATACTCCTGTAGATATATACTATCGTTATGAAGCATGTTCTTTATCATGGTTCCAATAGTATCATCGAGTGCCCTGAGTATGGTTTAGGTAAGGTTCATAATGATTATGGGCTTGGGTTTTATTGCACTTTTGATTTAGAACTTGCTAAGGAATGGTCTGTAAGAAGCCTTGGCAAAGATGGGTTTGTTAATGTTTATAGCTTCGATGATGAAGGACTTAATGTTCTTAATCTTGATGATAATAATGTTCTTTGTTGGATTTCCATTCTGCTGAATAATAGTACATTCGGAATAAAGGGAGAGCTTGCAAGTGCTGCTATCTCTTATCTCAATGAATATTTTTCATTTGATTATTCCATTTATGATGTAATTCAAGGGTGGCGTGCTGATGATAGCTATTTTGCATATGCTAATGATTTCATCAATGGAACAATTTCCTTGCAAAGACTCGGGAGAGCTATGGAGCTTGGAAATCTTGGATTGCAATATGTTCTGAAGAGCAGATTAGCTTTTGAACGTATTTCCTTCAAAGAGGCAATCCCCGTTTCTGCAGAGGAGTGTTATCCAAAGCGTATGAAAAGAGATAGTGAGGCTCGTGAGAAATACCTTCATGGAGAAAGATTTTCATTGGATAAAGATGATCTTTGCATCATTGATATCATTAGAGAGGAGATAGGTCCCGATGATTCACGCTTACAATGAAATCTATGTAGACCTTGCACAGCAAAATCTTGGTTCGATGCTTGATTATGCTGTTTATGACCTTGATTTCAATATTGATGATTTCTTCTCCTTGTTCATTACAAGCGGTATTGCAGATAGCTTCGGGAAGGGGGATTTCCGATATCTTTCCGGGATGTCTGGGATAGAGGTTGCAAACACTGTTCTTGAAGCCGTTGGCCTTGATGATAAAATAACTGCTTCAGTACCACGATATGATAAAACTCCAGAATTCTGGACAGGATGGGTACTTGCTTATTATCAGTGGTGGAGCAATCTTGATTTTGAAGAAATTAAAAATCAGATAAAACCAAGTGAGATTATGGCTTTGTATCATCCATATCATGAAATGGATATCTTAGCGATTATTGAAAGACTCGATGAAAGCTGTAGGGGAAAGACACGTCTCAAGAATAGAAGAGAGTGGAGGGGATTATCACAGTCGCAGCTTGCTTCACTTTCCGGTGTTCCTGTTAGGACGATCCAGCAATATGAACAAAGAGAACGCGACATAAACTCAGCTAAGGCTATTACAGTTGAGTCTCTTGCGAAAGCTCTGGGGACAGATAGTCAGTATTTACTTGAGCTGGGCTCTTTTCAAAAAAGCAAATCTTCATGATAATCTTGGCAGATTATGAAGATCCTATGCATTTCTGATGCGACAGATACTTTGATATATTCCTCAGTTGCCCCTGAGCTTTACAGGGATGTCGATTGTGTCATCTCTGCAGGCGATCTTCCTCTCAGATACTACGATTATATTCAGACGATGCTTAAAAAAGATGTCTGGTATGTCTATGGAAATCATAATCTTGAGGAATTCGGAAGAATGATGAAAGGGACTTCCAGGGATGGCTTCATGCGGGGAGTAGATGTCCATGAACCGCATACTCTTCCCGCATTTGGCGGATGCTTTGTAGATGGAAAGTGTGTTTATGATAAGAACCATGACCTCATCATCATGGGACTTGGCGGTTCGATGCTCTATAACAATGGAGATAGCCAGTATACAGAGCGCCAGATGCAGTGGAGAATAAACAGGCTTGTTCCGCGTCTTATGTATAATAAGAAACGCTATGGGCGTGCTCTCGATATCCTCATAACTCATGCTCCTCCCAGAGGAATGGGGGATGGTGAGGATCTTTGTCATAAAGGCTTTGATTGCTTTCTGCAGTTCATGGAGAAGTATAAGCCGCGTTATCTTCTTCATGGTCATGTGCATCTTGATGATATCAATGCACCTCGTGTATCTGAATTCTGCGACACGAAAGTGATCAATATATATAAGAATTACATCCTTGAGGATGATACATTAGGAAAGAGTTATGGCAATTGATTCAACAGCAATGGAAGATTTTACACGAGCAAAACGCAAGGCAAAGTTCCAAGGAATTCTGTCTGCTTTGACGTGGAAGAATAATAACCTTCTTTCATTATATGAAGTCACATCCATAATAAAACCTAAATCCGAGACATATCTTGGAATGAGGACCATTCCTGTAAAGAAAATCATCGGATCGGAAGGACGTTATCATGATTTCTCTTCTGCATTCTATCCCAAGAGGGAGCAGCTCAGATCCAGATGGTGCAGTGTTGATAACGCGGTAATCAATGATGTGATTCTTCCTCCAATCTCTGTGTACAGCCTTGGGGGGTTCTACTTTGTCAGGGATGGAAACCATAGGGTATCTGTCGCGAAAGCGCAGGGTGTTGAATACATCGATGCTGAAGTTGTTGAGCTCGATACCGAGATACCTCTCAGACCTGGAATGACCATGAAAGAGCTGAAGGATAAGGTTGTTGATTATGAGCGCAATATGTTCATAAGCCAGTATAAGCCTTCATACCTTCCTATGGGTGATATTGTCTTCACAACACCTGGTTCCTATCCGGAGATGGTTAATCATATTCTTGTGCATAAGTATTACATCAACCAGAACATCGATCATGAGATAAGCTTCGAGGAAGCAGCTAAAAGCTGGTATAAGAATGTCTATTCCCCTATAGTCCAGGAAATCAGGGCAGAGCATCTTCTTGCAGCATTCCCTGGGCAGACCGAAGGCGATATGTACATGTGGCTTGTCCGCAGATGGGATGAATATAAGAGAAAGGATGGAAGCATCAGCGCAGCCGAAGCTGTCAGAAAGGCAGGAAAAGAGCGGGGGAAGGGAATCTTCCACCGCTTGGAACGTTACATCGCCTATTATCTTGGAAAGATGTCAAAATCCTAAATCTGGAAGAGTTGCCATCTCTGAAAGACGTTCAGCAACTGTATCTATCATGTCAGATGGGCGCTGAGGCATCATCTCGCTTTCAATATGAACATATGGTTCGTAAGGAACTGGAGATAGCTTCATCATCTCTGCCCATTTATAAAGACCAGCTACTGCTCTAAGCCCATCTTCATATCCAACTGTTGATGATGAATAAGCATAGAATTTCTTTCCTTTGAGCACTTCCTTAAGATACATCTGCCAGGTTGAATCGATGAAAGCTTTCATTTCTGCAGTAGGCATTCCGAAACGTGATGGTGTTCCCAGGATTATGATATCTGCAGAGTTGAGCTTCTCCGTTGTTGCCTCTGGCAGTGCAGTGATTTCCTCGTAGTATTCAATAGCTTCTGTCTTCTCATTTGCAGCAAGGTGAAGATCCGGGTCAGATACCCTGTAAATCCTTGCATCAATTCCACGCTGCCTGAGCTTTTCCGCAAAAGTGTTCGCAATCAGATAAAGATTGCCCGAAATGGAGTGTATTATGATATTAGCTCGCATAGCTCCTCCTTCGTTTTGATTATACCCGAGAAGAGGAGCTTTCTGTGGTTAAATTCACTTTGAAGCGCTTCCGAGCGTCATATTTCCTTTCTGGCTTTCTGTGCTTATCGTTTTCTTGAAGAATTTGGGCATCGTGCTGACAAGACCTTCCTTTGTGTAAACAGGTGAGTCCTTGCCAAGTGGAATATTCACTCTCTCCTCTGTAGCTGCTGAAAGATAGAACGCATCGATGAATTCTGTAGCATTCCTTCCGTCAAGGCTTGTCGCATCTGGCTCGGTGCCATTATCTACAGCATCAACAAAGCTTGATACAGCTTTATCATGCCCAACTTTCTCATCTACCGGGATGGAATCAAAGATTCTCTGCAGCCTTTCCGCTTCCTCCTTATCCTCTTCAGGATAGCCATTAGGCTGTGGTTTCTTCACGCTAAGCGACCATGAAGGAATAGTGAAAGCAGCTTTCTCGCACTGGAATCTGAACCCCTGGAACTCATTCATATCCGAAAGGGAGAAGGTGAGAGAACCGAGTGCTTTTCCTGGGAAGCGCATAAAAGCCATGCCCTCATCCTCTGTTTCGCTATTGGTATGGGTTCTGTTATCCATTGTTCCCGTGATGCTCTCAGGAAGACTCCCCATGAACCAGAGAAGCATATCCACCTGATGCACTCCCTGGCTTGTAAGACAGCCACCGCCCTCGCTTGCCCATGTGCCTCGCCAGTATAGATTATGGTAGTTAGCGCCTCTGAACCAGTGCGATGTGACATCTACAGATAACACCTTCCCGAAATAGCCTTCACTGAGCATTTTCTTTGCTCTCTGGATATCGTGGTAATACCTATTCTGGAAGATTATCCCAAGCTTCCTTCCGCTCTCCCTTTCCGCCGCAATCATCTCATCCTCTTCCTCAAGGGTAAGCGCCATAGGCTTTTCAAGAAGAACATCCTTTCCGCTTTTCAGGAATGCTATAGTAACTTCTTTGTGAAGTGCAGGAGGAAGAGCTATTGAGACTATATCAATATCCTTACGATCCAGAAGAGTATGCCAGTCATCAGTGATTGTTATCTCATCCTTTCTTTCCGGCATGAGCGATGAGATAATCTCCTCACACTTTGATGTAGTCCTGCTGCAGAGAGCCACGACACGGCATCTTTCATCTTTCATGAAAGCTTCTACGTGGACTTTTCCTATGGATCCTGTTCCTATTATTGCTACTGAGTGCATCTTTTCCTCCTTTTAACAAAATGCTGTATAAATTCCATCTGCCTCAGCGATGTGAACCTTCCTTGAATACAGATCGGAAAGGATATCTTCCCTGAGTGTATCTTCCTTTGTTCCATCCATTACGATTTTCCCATTCTTCATCAGGATAATCCTGTTTATTGCAGGGATTATCTCCGAAAGCTCATGTGTAACCATGACTATGGTTCTCTTTTCTGTAGCGTATCCTGAGATGGTGTTTCTTAAATCAGCCCTTGATGGAAAATCGAGGCCAGCTGTTGCTTCATCAAGAAGAAGAATGGAAGGGGAGGTTATAGCGGCACGCGCGAGAAGGACTCTTCTCATTTCTCCTGTTGAGAGCGTATTCATTGTCCTGTCTTTCTTATCAAGCATCGAAACTTTCTCAAGTTCTTCATCAGCTCTTTCCCAATCTGTCGGATCAATCGTGTGATGGAAATCGAAACCGAGAGAGGCATGAAGCCCTGAAGCCACTATTTCCCGAGCCGTATATGTCGTCCTGAAGAAATCATCCTGTCCAGGGGATACATGTCCGATCTTTATCCTCAGCTCCGAGACGATCCATCTCTCTTCGCCAAAAAGAGATGATCTGTATCGATCTGTAGCTAGCGGATAGACCCTTCTATCGATTACATCGACAAGTGTTGATTTCCCCGCCCCGTTTGGACCGATTATAGCTATATGTTCCCCGATTTCTGCTTTTATCGAGACATCGGAGAGTATGTATTTCCCATCTCTCCTCACATCTGCATGCTCGATTCTGAATGCTTCCATGACTAGATAATACTCATTTTGCCAGGTATAGAGAACTTCCAGAATCTCTGTATTTCCCTACGATTACCATAATGTTAAATAGCTGTTAATATTTTACTTAATTTTACTAAAGTATTTGACAGTATTTATTCTTCATTGTCTAATACAGATGGAATGGCTGGTATAAAGGACATTGCAAAGAGCTGTGGAGTTTCGACAGCAACTGTATCAAGGGTCCTGAATGAGGATCCAACGCTTTCTGTTTCCTTTGAGGTCAGGGCAGCAATCGAAGCTGAGGCTCTGAGAGTTGGCTATAAAACGCCAAGACAGAGGAAAAGCCTTCAAAGCAAGGTAATGCTTTCTCTTTCCCCTATTGATAAACCGGGATTTGAGGAAAAGCTTCTTGCCTATCTTGAACCAAGCGCGAGAATGAGTGGCTTTCAGCTTACATTATCTCCAGAGGGTGCGGAGGGAGTTATAGCACTGGGGGAGTTCTCTTCCGATGAGATTTCTTATTTCCAGAGCATTTCAGATAGCCTTCTTCTTATCAATAACCTCGGTTCTGATTACAAATATGACTCCATCATGATTGACTACAGCAACGCTGAGAAGCAGGTTATTGATTATTTCCTTTCAAGAAATATAAAGAGTGCTGGATACATCGGGGGACTCTATAGAAGAGCATCAGCTGTAATCGGGAAGAGGAGGGCGGATGAGTTCCGTAATCTTCTTGATAAGAACAATCTGCTCCGGTCCCAGTGGTTCCGTATAGGCACGATGGATGAGATTTCAGGCTATAGGGAGACTATGGCTATGGAGACAATTCCAGAGGGAATCATTATCTCGGATCCAGATACCGCAAGAGGTGTTTTCCGTGCTCTCGAGGAAAGACATGAGAGCCCGATTACAGTTACATACAATAATTTCTTCCCTGAAGCTGTTGAAGATGGCCTTGAGCTGAGAATCTTTACAGACGATGTCTGGCATACAGCTTTCAGGATGATTTCAGAGAAGATGAAAGGTGAGAGGCAGCAGAGCATGAATGTTTTCTGCCCAGCTCGCCTTTCTGATAATACAGCTTCATTGAAGCAAGGAGAAAACCAATGAAAAAGGCTTTAATGGTCTTCGCTGTTGCGCTTATGGCGCTCAGCCTGTTTGCACAGGGTGGTTCTGAGTCTGCAGTATCTGAGTCAGGGAACACCATCATCCGCGATCTGAACATCATGTATGTTCCTTCCCGTGAGCCTAGTGAGATTATCATGGTTACAGAACCATTGAAGAACCTCCTGACAACAGAGCTTGCCTCCCTTGGCTACGATGTTGAGAATGTGAACATCTCTGTCGGAACAAACTATGAGGCTGTAGGTATTGCACTTTCAGCAGGAACTGCAGATGTCGCTGTTGGTATGCCTGCAAATACATACATCCTCTATGAAGATGGCTGCGATGTTATACTCACTGCAACTCGTGATGGTCTTTCAGTTGATAGCGATGATCCAAGAGATTGGAACAACAATGAACCTATAACAGCTAGCCAGAACCAGGCAGTTGGATATCGCGCCCTTATTATCGCAGGACCTTCTGCAAAGGGACAGGAACTTGCTGCTAAGGTTAATGCAGGTGAAGCTCTCACATGGGATGATCTCAATTCAGCTAACTGGGCTGTGATGAGCTCAACAAGCTCTGCAGGCTATGTTTATCCGACAATTTGGCTCATGGAGAACTACGAGGGAAAGACAATCGGAGACCTGCAGCACACTGTTCAGGTAGATTCCTATCCATCAGCATTCGCTCGTCTCGCTTCTGGCCAGGTCGATGTTCTCTGCACATTCGCAGATGCAAGAAGAGACTATGAAGAGGACTGGGTAACAACATTCGGACGCACTGCGGATATCTGGACAGAGACAGATCTTATCGGTGTTACTCCAATGATCTATAACGATACTGTATGTGTATCGAAGACAAGCAAGACTATTACACCGGAGTTCGTTTCAGTTCTGCAGACAGCTTTCATGAATCTCAATAAGACTGAGGAAGGAAGAGCTGTAATCGCAATATACAGCCACACAGGTTATCTTCCGGCAACATCCTCTGATTATGACAATGAGAGAATTGCTCAGGAAATCATGAGGAATACTGGCGTATAAGAATAAGCATGAGAGGGGAGTTTTCCCCTCTCTTCTGGAGAAAGATGATAGTTTTCAAAGATGTCACTAAGGTCTATCCGAATGGCACAGTCGGCTTGAAGGATGTGAACCTAACAATTACAGATGGGGAATTCGTAGCGATAATAGGCCTTTCCGGTGCTGGCAAATCAACACTTATCAGGGCCATAAACAGGATGCACCCGATTTCAGAGGGATTACTCACAGTAGACGGAACCGATGTCAGCAAGCTTTCAGGGAAGGGGCTTAGAAAGCTCAGAAGAAAAATCGGTATGATATTCCAGTCATTCAACCTTGTTACTCGAACAACAGTTATTCGTAATGTGCTTACCGCTTTTGTTCCAGACCTTCCTTTATGGAGAAGAGTTCTTGGTATTTTCCCCAGAAGCGCTAAGCTTAAAGCACTTGAAGCCCTGGATAAAGTAGGGATTCTCGAGAAAGCATATACAAGAGTCGATCAGCTTTCAGGTGGACAGCAGCAGAGAGTAGCGCTTGCCCGTACATTGGCCCAGAATCCCTCGATAATCCTCGCAGATGAGCCTGTAGCAGCACTCGATCCTGTTACGGCGAAAGCTGTAATGGATGATTTCCGCAATATAAACAAGAATATGGGAATTACTGTTCTCATCAACATACATCATGTGGAGCTTGCCCTTGAATATTGTGATAGGGTAATAGGTGTAAGAGCGGGGCAGGTAGTCTTCGATGGCCCTGCAAGTGATGTCGATAAATCTGTTCTTGCATCGATATATGGGGATGAAAGCTATGAAGCGGTCTGATTCCCTAAGTCTATATGATAGGATATTCAAGCCATATAGCTACACTCTGGAGAATGGGAAGAAGGTAGATGAGAAACGTTCCCGCTTGCCGCTTATCCTTCTTATTCTGCTTGCTGCCACAATAATCTCGGGAGAGATCACAGGATTCTCGTTCTCGACTCTCATCATGAGGATCAATTACTTCTTTGTGATGCTCCTAGATATGTTTCCACCAGATTGGTCCTATATGTCCCAGGTCTGGACACCGCTTTGGGATACTATAAAGATGAGCCTCCTTGGTTCTGTAATAGGAGCTCTTCTATGTATTCCTTTCGCAGTCCTCTCCAGCGGCAACCTTGTCAGGAACAAAGCAGTTACTGCGTTCTTCAAGTTCTTCTTCTCCGTTGTCAGGACTCTCCCGACACTTGTAGTCGCTCTTATAGCTACATATGTCTTCGGACTTGGAACGCTTGCAGGAACAGTTGCTATAGCGGTCTTCACATTCGCTTACTGTGGCAAGATTCTCTATGAACAGATAGAGACTGTTGATATGGGTGCACATGAGGCATTGGAAGCACTTGGAGTCGGGAAGCTGTCAGCAATACGTTATTCGGTATGGCCACAGGTTCTTCCTTCATTCCTTTCAACTGTACTTTTCTGTTTTGAAGGAAATGTGCGCTACGCATCGATTCTAGGTTATGTAGGTGCGGGAGGTCTTGGACTCATCCTCAATGAGAAGATCGGATGGAGGGAGTATCCAAGAGTCGGAATGATACTCATCGCGCTCTTTGTAGCTGTAGTGGCTATCGAATCGCTGAGCTCATGGCTCAGAAGCAAGCTAACTTAGGAGGAGCAATGCCAGATATTAAACTAACACCTGCGGAAACTCTCTCCAAAGAACCTAAGAAGTGGATATCAACACTTATAATAGCGCTTATCTGTGTCTTTCTTATCGCATGGTCAGGAAGTGCGCTTGAATCGAATTCAACAGGAGGTTCCGGGCTATCAGTTGCAAAAGGGATAGTGCTGGGCATTCTTCATCCTACTGCAGATATCCTCTTCACACTTGGAAAGAATGGCGTTCCGTATCTTCTTTTAGAGACAATGTGTATCGCATTCCTTGGTACACTTGTAGGATCTGTTATTTCCATTCCTCTCGCATTCTTTGGAGCTGGAAATATCGTTCCAAAACCTATTGCTGTCATATTCAGAGTGCTTGTCATGGCTATAAGAACGATACCTTCATTCGTCTATGGCCTCATGTTCATCATGGTGACAGGACCTGGAGCGTTTGCAGGTCTTCTTACCATGTCTGTCTGCTCGATAGGAATGCTTTCGAAGATGTTCATCGAAACGATAGAGGATCTCGATAAAGGTATTCTTGAGTCTTTGTCAGCAGCAGGGTGCTGTACTTTCGACAAGATAAGATATGGCATCATTCCACAGCTCATGCCATCTTTTACCTCAACGCTGATCTATCGTTTTGATATGAATCTCAGGGATGCCACAGTGCTTGGTATTGTTGGAGCTGGCGGTATTGGTGCACCTCTTATCTTTGCTATGAACTCGTACAGATGGAATGATGTAGGAGCAATCCTTCTTGGTCTTGTCGTCCTTGTCCTTATTGTTGAGTGGTTCTCTTCAAAGCTTCGCACAGCACTCATGAGGGGATGATATGGCTGACCTGTATTTCACCAGCGATACGCATTCGTATCTTTATCCTACTGATTACATCTCTCCAGATAGAAAGAATATGGGATACATCTCCCTTTCTTCACTATTTAAGGATGGGGCCATAATAGCAGATGGGGGAGATGTCCTTCAGGGATCTCCTCTTGTCAGATATGAGATCAGAAATGGAATAAGGCCTTTTCTCTCATCCGATGTCTTCAATAGGGCGGGACTCTCTATCTATGTTCCTGGAAATCATGATTTCAATTTCGGCTATGAAACTCTTTGTTCATTCCTTAAGTCTCTAAAGGCTGAGAAACTTGCTGCGAATCTTGTCGATGAGAGGGGAGAGCTTGGAGTTAAGCCATATACCATAAGGGAGACAGAAGATGGTCTCAGACTTCTCTTTGTAGGGGTTATTACGGATTATGTGAATATCTGGGAGAAGAAGGAGAATCTCGAAGGCTTGAAGATCACAGACTCCGTGAAGGCTGCAGAAGAAGCATTGAAAGAGGGAATGAAAGCTTCTCCGGATTTCACAATCTGCATCTACCATGGAGGCTTCGGAGAGGAAGAGGGTGAGATAAAGGAGAACAGGGGAGCAGAACTTGCCGCTCTAGGCTTCGATGTCCTTCTTACAGCTCATCAGCATGCTATAATCGAGCCAAAGCATATAGGAAAGACTCTTACGCTTCAGGTTGGGGCTAAGGCTATGCATTTAGCTCATCTGACTTTCAGCAAGGATGGCATGATCGATGCGGAGATTCTGGCAACAGATGCCTCTCTTCCATTGAAAGACTCAATGAAATCCATTCCATACGACAGGGAGAAAGAGGTTCTCTCATCGCTTTCAGAACCCATAGGCAGGATTGAGGGAACGCTTCAGGATCTTTCAAAGCTTGAGAGTGCGGTACATGGTTCCTCGCTTGCGGATTTCTTCAACGATGTTCAGCTAGAGGCAACTGGTTCGGATGTCTCGGCAGTATCCCTTTTCAATGATCCTGTTTCACTCGGACCGGAAGTTACATTGGGTTCTCTTCTTGCGTCTTATCCATTCTCAAACACGCTTCTGAAGCTGAGGATAAATGGGCGCATGCTTAAAGCTGCGATGGAGCGTTCTGCATCATACTTTGATATGGAAGAGGGGAAGGTGATAATCAGCGATAGATTCATCATCCCCAAGGAGGAGCATTATAACTACGACTTCTACCGCGGTGTTTCCTACTCTTTTGATATCAAGAAACCACTTGGAGAAAGGGTTGTAAGACTACTATTCAATGATGTGGATCTTCTTAAAAACCCTGATTACGAGCTTTCAATAGTCCTCAATAGCTATAGAGCAACAGGTACCGGAGGCTATGGAATCTATCGAAACGCTGAAGTACTTGAGCGCTATAGCGAGGAAGTTCAGGATATCCTTATTGATAAATTTGAAAGCGGAAATGTTATAAGAATCCCGGAAAAGACAGATTTCCTTCTCATCCTGTAAATGTGCAGGATGAGAGGAATTCCTTATCTGTTAGCTTAATGCCATCATCTCCAAGAGCTTTTGCAAGGGATGCAATATGCGGAAGTTCAAGACCTGCTTTCTCCAGAGCACTTTCATCTGCAAAGACCTCTCTGGGGCTTCCATCCCTGACAACCTCGCCATGTGCCATTACTATGACTCTATCGAAAGAGGAGGCGACCAGATCCATATCGTGGAGTATTGAGACAACAAGCATCCCGCGCTCATGGAGCTCCTTTATTATTCCCTGAATCATTTTTTTGCCATCATCGTCCTGGGCAATTGTCGGCTCGTCAAGGATTATGGCTTTAGGCTCCATTGCTATGACAGAAGCTAGTGCGACCATCTTTCTTTCATGAAGATCCAGATCATATGGATTCCTGTCCTTAGCCCATTCAAGCTTTACAAGACGGAGTGCTTCTAGTGCTTTTTCCTTTGCTGCAGTGCTATCCATCCCGATGTTGACCGGACCGAACATGACCTCATCCAGAACCCTTGGTTTGAATATCTGATCATCTGGATTCTGGAAGACATAGCCTATTGAAGAGGCAAGAGAGGCAGCTGTCGCATTGCCTGTATCCTTACCGCGGAATATGATTCTTCCTTCCGTTGGCTTCAGAAGCCCTTTCATCAGCTTAGCTAGCGTGGTCTTTCCAGCTCCGTTCTGGCCTATTATTGCTGTCGGATGGTTGTCAAAGGAGAGGTTCACGTTCTTCAATACATCTGTTCCTTCAGTGTAATGAAAGGATAGATTCTCAATCCTGAAGTATTCTTCCCCTCTCTCTTCTCTCTTATCTTCGATAGCATGGAAGGAAAGCTTCCCATTTAATAGGCTTTCCGCTTCGCTGAGGTTTATCGGGTAAGTGCCATCATCCTTCTTTGTATCCAGATTCTTGGATATCCTTGTGACAGCAGGAGGAATGACACCATGCTCTTCGAGATCAGCTCTTGAGAGAATCTCAGAAGGGGAGCCATAGGCTATCATATGGCCATTATCTAGAAGAAGAATCGAATCGGAATAGCTTGCTATCTTATCGATCTTCTGTTCTATCATGATTACTGTAATGCCACTTGCTCTCAAAGCTTCCACGACTTTGAAGACCTCTTCAGAACCTGCAGGGTCAAGCTGGCTTGTAGGCTCGTCAAGGATTATGACATCTGGGTTGAGAACAAGAATCGATGCAATAGCGACTCGTTGCATCTGCCCGCCCGAGAGATCAAAAGGATTTCTATCCCTGAATTCATATATTCCAAGCCTTTTGAGGATATCATCAGCTCGCTTTCTCATCTCCTCAGGAGGAATTGAGAAGTTCTGCATTCCAAAGCAGACTTCATCGTAAACCTTATCCTTTGCCCCAGAAAGCTGGTTGAACGGATTCTGGAAGACAAGGCCTACCTTCTTTGCAAGTTCTGAAACAGGAACTTTTGAGGCATCGAGGTTGTCAACCTTAACACTTCCTCCATATGCTCCCTTATAGAACTGAGGGACAAGCCCTATAATCGCGCTTGCAAGCGTTGATTTTCCAGAGCCGTTTCTGCCTATTATTCCTACAAAGCTTCTTTTCTCTATCGAGAGAGTTATCCCATCCAGGGCCAGATTCTTTGTTTTAGGATATCTGTATTTAAGATTCTCAATCTCTATATAAGCCATGTGATAACTCTCCAGATAATAACAGCTGCAGTGAATGCTATCAGTATGATTGTGATAGCTCTGTCCCCTTTATGCTTCTGCCATGAATTGAGGTAGCTTCTCTTTCCCTTGCCTCCAAAACCTCTCACTTCAAGAGCGATTGCCCTCTCCCTTGTGTTTATCAAAGAACTTGTCACTACCGGGGTTATAAGCGGAATGAACGCTTTCATTCTCTTTCCGAGGCTTCCTTCTGTTTCCATGCCCCTGCTTCTCTGTGCATCTGTTATTGTATCCATCGTTCCCATCATCTGTGGAATGATGCTGAATACAGATGAGATTACATAACTCAGGCGAGGAGAGAAGCCATGTCTCTCCATCTCATCAGCTATATCCTCGGGTTTTGTCGTGAGGACGAGAATCGAGAAGGACAGGAGCATGTTTATGATTACAGCTCCTGTTCTCAGTGCCTTCATCAATCCTTCCTTGTAGAATACGGCAGGACCTATTGAGAAGACTTCCGTCACGTTATCTGAATCAAAAAGTCCTTTGATCAGGAATATCGTGAGAATGATAGTGAACGAGAAGATTATGAGAGCTCTTGCGCGTTTCAGAGATTTCCCGCTTATGAGAATCAGGATATCAATCAGGATTGCAGCAGCGTATGCCCATAAGGATCCTATGAGAGGAGGGCAGAGAATAGCCGCTACAATATACATAAGCTTTGTGAAGGGGTGGACGTGACACAGCCACGTCCCGTTATCCCTATAGAGGCTGATGCTTTTCACTAGTCAAGTCTCTCCACTTCATCGCTTGCATCGTAGAGGGCTGTAAGCTTATCAGGGAGTGCTTTCAGTATGATGAAGGTGAGAATGAGTGTGATTATCTTATCTGGAACATCCACTATGATTTCATCAAAAAGCGATGAAAGCCAGAGAGGAAGTGAAGCTGCCTGAGATGCTGCAAATACTGCGTCTCCCCATACATTTCCAGTCTGTCCGCCCCAGAATATGATATTGAGAGGTGTCGAGACCACAATTGCTGCAGCTCCTGCTACAAGTGCTGTGAGCAGGGATTTCGGGAAGCTCTTCATGAATCCAGCTCTTGCCATGATTCCTACAAAGAAACCGATGAAGAAACTGGTCAAGGCATAAATCAGGGTGATCGAATCTCCTGTTGTCAGACCATAAATCAGGTTGTTTGCCGCACCGCAGATACCTCCGATGATAGGGCCTCCGAGACATGCACCAAGACAGGTTCCGATTGAATCCAGCCAGAGAGGAAGCTTCAGTGCACTAGCAAATAGCTTTCCTATGTAGTTGATACCAATACAAGCTGGTATAAGAACAATCGATGCTACATCGAATTTCGTCCTGAAGATACTCTTACCTTCCATTTCCGACTCCTTTCAGTGCTTCAAGAGCAATGATTATCTCGTTTTCTTCTCCCATCATCGAGAGCTTTTCCTCATCGGCATACTTTCCTACAGAGGTCGGTACGTCGCTTTGGAATCCTGATACAGTATTCAGAACAGAAGCTGCATGAACACCTCTGAGCATTGCCACCGTGAGAACTGTTGCAGTTTCCATATCCGAAGCCAATGCTGGAGTTTTCGACCATTTCCTGTATAGCTCCGGATTCCTGTCACTATACATTGTATCATGGCTTCTGCAGATTCCGAGATAGTGGCTTATGCCAGCCTTTTCTGCTTTTTCCTTAAGAAGGGAGAGAAGGGTGTAATCTGCAATTGCAGGGAATTCCGGTTCAATATACCCACGGCTTGTTCCATCATCCCTTATAGCACCTGTAACGAGAACAAGATCTCCTACATGCACATCTTCCTTAAGGGAACCGGAGCTTCCTATTCTTATCATCCACTCAACGCCTATTTTCTTCAGCTCTTCGACAGCTATCGCAGCAGAGGGACCACCCATTCCTGTAGAGATTGCAAGGATTCTTGTTCCTTTGTAATTTCCAGCAATGCTTCTATATTCACGCGCCATGCCATAGTCGGTTATGTCTGTGAAATGACCAGCTATGCGTTCAACTCTTCCTGGATCTCCTGGGAGAATCGCGAGCTTGGTTCCTATACTATCATCCAGCCTAATATGTGGCATCTTAGAACTCATATTTATTCGCCTTCTGC
>CASDRY010000008.1 GCA_949283235.1 uncultured Spirochaetales bacterium
AAATTCTCTAAGTTCAGACCTATCAACAAATTTTGAACCAGCATTTGCAGGATCTACTTCGATTACTGTTCTAAGTGTTCCAGCATCATCTCCATTAGGATACTTATAATGTCCATAATAAGACTTTTCATAAACTGCACGATACTGAGATGGTATTGCCTCGCCATTTATGGTTGCACTGAGTTCAACATTACTGCCATCCGCATCTGATTTTGCTGTCAACTGAAGTCCTTCTATACCGACATTATCAATGCGTCCTGTTCCTGTTGTATTCTGAGATACATATGTATTGATAGCTTCCCAAGATCTATTACTCTGTGGACAATCTCCATGGCCGTCCTGAGTATTCCATGTAAAAGCTCCTGCATTGCCACCATATCCAGTTATTTTGCCATTATTTGTGAAATTATTTACAATCAGGCGTATTCCACCCTCTGGAACAGCTCCACTCTCTCCTGTCACATAGCGACAAACCCAATTGCCTGTATTTCCACCATTTGCCACTATCATACCAGCACTGCCAATTACAACATTACCATTGTTAGTACAATTATTAAAAGTAAGCTTGTTAGTGTGTAAACTCGTACTATTTCCAACAAGATAGCCAAGGAATGGGGCAGCATAAGCAACAGAAGAGCCATATATAGAAGCATTATTAGTGCAACCATCGAATACTATCTCATTAGATTCACCATATGTGAGATAAATGCCAGTATTAGTTCCAACATCATTCATTTCCCCATAAGCATCTACGTTATAGAAACCAACAAATTCAGTATCTAGGATTATTTTCCCAGTAGCGTCCATAAGTTCATCCCCATATACAAGCATCTTTTCATATGCTGTATGGAAATCCAAATCTCTGAACTCCGCCCTTATACCTGTCGCTCTAAACACATAGGAAACCGGGTCTCCTCCCCCGCTTACTATTGAAATCGAATGATGTTGCTCTCCTCCAGAAAGAACTCCTGAAAATTGGTCTACATAGTCGGAAGCGTAAAGTTCTATATCATCAGTCAGCTCAAAATAGGTAACTCCTTCCATGTTCTCTGCACAGATTTCACTCATCCCCAAGAACTCTTCTTTTGTTGATATCTTGAACGCAGTTTCTGCAGTAAGGCCATCACCACCACTTACCAAATCAGCAGCTTCTGCCTGTGATACAGTTGTGCCGTTCATAGAAATAGTACTATTCAAAGAGACAGCTACATTTTTTGCAGGGGCTACGGAAACATTTCCCTCTGAAACTGTCACTGTTGTTTCAATTGTACCTGCAACATTCTCAATTCCTAGAGTGAAATCAGCAAACCCTGTAGAAGAAACAACAAGAGAACGCTCTTCTACTATTGAAAAGGAGTTTACTGTATTATCTTCTGTCCCATCTGTTTTAAGAATAAGCTGAATACTACCATCATCTATGGTAACAAAGCCATTGTCATAACCTGAAAAGGTTACAGTCGTAGCATAACTCTTTCCAGTAGCATTATTACTGATATCACTGTTTGCTCTTAACAGAATGATTTCTGGCTGAACATATTCGGACCACGCTCCAACATTAAGTCCAGTTATGCTTTCTCCTGAAAGAACATCTGAAACAAGTTTATCCAGCTGAATTCGTTTTGCACCTTCTACTGGATTCAAAACTTCTGGATTATTCTGAGGAAATAATCCAGGAATCATTCCTGGATAACCAGGTTGACTACAAGATGCGACTAAAATTGCAATAGCAAAAATTGAGATTAATATCATTCGCCTCATAACAAACACCCTCACATTAGATTAACTATTATATACCCCCCCCCCGTTATATTTTGTCAATATTTCTACTAGCTTTCTTTCAAAACTTATTCTAGCCGTATACAATCAGGGTATGGATTTCTCAAGACCTGACAATGCAAGAACAATTAACAAGCTGAAGGTTCTATCAGAGCTAAGAAATGGAGAGTGTTCCAGAGCAGAGCTATCGAGAAGACTAGGAATAAACAAAGTCTCAATCGGGGATATCATCCAGAGCCTTGTCTCAGATGGAATAGTAACAGAGGGAAAGAAAGACACCCCATCCTCGGGAAGGCCTGGGACTCTTGTATCCATCAACAAAACAGCAGGTAGGGTCTTTGCCTTTGATATCAGGCCACGTTCTGTGTCTGTATCAGTTTCAGATACTGTAGGGAATATTCTGCGGTTTGAACGCTTTCCAAGAAATGCTGAGGCAAAAGAGAATATCATTCATGCTATAGAGAAGATGAGCGCTGGAAATGGTATCACAATCTATGGAAGTGCCGTTGTCACATCTGACACCTCTCTCGACACCTCATTCTTCCCACAGCCCGTTGTGGTCATTCCAAGGGCAATTGCTGAAGCGGAGGCGGAACTTGCGAAGTCAGATAACCTTGAAAATGTTCTATTTCTCTCCTGGTCGGATACATTCGATGCCGCAATAAACAAAGGAGAGCTTATACATCTGCCACTTCTTCCTCACATGAAAGCCCAGAGGGATGGAAACTGCGAATGCGGAGGGAAAGGCTGCCTTGAAGTTGCTGCTTCAGGAAGAACTCTGATGGAGAGAACAGGAGCTCTGTCTGTGAGGGATCTTGTAAGGAATACAGGATATGGTGCCACTATAAAAGAGGCATTACGCCCTAT
>CASDRY010000009.1 GCA_949283235.1 uncultured Spirochaetales bacterium
AGATGGTAAATATTTACAGGAAAACAAGATACGCGCGCGTATTGCGTGCGCACGAGGTGACCATGGAACACTCCTAACTGTCAATACTAGAAAGCTCTCTTTCAGAAAAATTTAGAGAAATTTGAGATAACTGGAATATACCTGTATAGGGTAAAAAATATATTTTGATGATTTCTGAATAAATCCCTTGACAAATTGCTACCGGGGGGGGGTAGTCTGTTAGCAGATAAAACTTTGGAGGAGAGAATACGATGAAAAGAAGTATTCTGATTGGAGCACTTGCTGCTCTTATGCTTTTTGCATTTGTTGCTTGTGAGCCTGCAACGATTGAGTATCCTACAGAAAATGGGAAGGAAATCGCTAATATCACAGTAACTTCTGCAACAGTTTATGCTGGACAGACATATAGCGATGCTGTACCTGCTATTGTTTCAGTTGTTTACAGAGATGGCTCTACTACAGAGAATGTTGCTGCTGAGCTTACAGTATCTGGAACACCAGTTGCTGGGCAGAACTTTGGAACAGTTACATATAGTGGACTTACTACATCTGCTGGGCAGCCAGGTTCCTGGAGAGTAGGTTTCAATGCTATCGCAGTAACAGGCGCAGAGCTTAGTGTTGCAGAGGATGATCTTGAAGTAGAGTATACAGCGCTTGCTTCTGATTGCGCTATTACTGGTGACATTGCTCTTACTTATGCAAATGGCACAGTTATATCAATGAAAGATGTAGAGCTTGATTGGAATTCTACAACACAGGCTGATATCACAGCAGTAACAACAACTGTACCTGCTACAATTACAGGTGCTGAGGATATCGTTCTTTCTGCTGATCTTACAATTACTGGTAAGCCTGCTGCTACACCTGTTACACTTAGTTCTATTGCAATTGAATACACAGTAGAGGGTGAGGAAGTTTCTACTGTTGCTGCTAACACATATTTCTATGGGGACACAGTAACATGGAAGGTTGTAGGAACATATTCTGATGGTTCTAAGAAGGATCTTACTGCTTCCGAGTACTATGTAAAGGATCAGAAGACTCTTCCTGCTTCTACTTTGACACTCACAGATAAGGCTCTGGATAGTGTTACAATTATGGCAGTAGAGGATATTGCAAAGACTGCAACACTTTCTATTCCTGCTGGCAAAAACTACATTACTGCAGTAACTGCAATTACACCAAAAACACAGGGTGGTCCAACAGCTGGTGCTACAAATGTAACTATTGCTTCTTATGATGTTACAGTTACAACAGCATTTGACGATAAGGGTGCAACAAAATTTGATACTACTAATGCAACTATTCTTGATCCAACAGCTCCAAGCGAAGGTGTTTATGCTCCACGTTTTGAAGTTAAGTTTGGAAAGAATAATGCAGAGAAGACAGTTATCACAGCTGGCTCAGTTACATTTCCTGCTGCTGAGTGATTGATTGAAAGTATTTTCTGCCTCTGAGTTGCAGAGGCAGAAAAATAGGAGGACGAAATGGAGACACGAACCACGTCCCTCCGACTCAGGATTCCTACAGAGAAGCGTCAGGAATGCTTAAAGCTCTTTGAGCAGGGATACGGATATAAAAAGACCGCTCAGCTTGCAGGACTGAATACATATACAGTACGTGAGTACAAGAGGCGGTATGCCATAGGAGATAACTCCTGGGCAGAAAGGGGAAGATGATTTCCCTGATGAATTAGGATGAAGAGAGAATAACATCTCCTTCCTCAAAGATTTTCTAATTTGGGTCAGCTTTCCGCTGGCCCATTATCATTATGTAAACAACCGGCATGATAAGAAGCTTGCAGATTCTGATACTGACACATTGAGAATTGAGAATTGATCTTTATAAAAAAGTGCCATTTCTTATAAAGGTTTTTGTGATGTTTATAAAAAATGTGGCTTTCTTATAAATATTGATGTTCATACAACTCTCTTTGTCTTCCATTTGCCTTTTATGAATCTTGTTGTGAAGAAGAGTCCTCTGCAGTACCAGTCTATGAACATTCCCCACATTACTCCTATAAGACCGAATCCTAGAGTTATTCCAAGTATTCTTGATAACACCACTCTGAAAAGCCACATTGATAGTATCGAAATGACCATTGTGTATCTGGCATCTCCTGCTGCTCTGAGATAATTTGGAACTGTGAATGCGAAAGGCCAGAATATTGCAGTCTGGAACATGTTAAGTCGTGTTGCCTCGACAGCTAGAGCGTTGGCTTGTTCTGACAGATTATAAAGGAGTGCAAGCTCAGGTGTGAGTATATACATCACAGTGCATGTGACTCCCATCATGAGATAGGTAAGGATCAGAAGCTTCTTCCCATAATAAGATGCCGCATCATATGCCTTTGCACCACAGCACTGTCCTATTATCGTGACAGCGGCCATACCAACAGCTGTTCCTGGAATATTTGCGAATGTTGATAGCGCATTGAATACTGCATTTGCCGCGATCGAAGCTGTTCCCAGCGAAGCTACAGTAGAACTTACAAGAATCTTTCCGATGTGAAAGACACTGTTCTCTATACCTGAAGGCAGGGCTATCCTGAGAACTCTTCTTATCATCGGGATATCTACTTCAAGCTTGAGAGGTTTATCAACATGGACCTCTTCTTTTGTTCTTGTGACTTTGTAGACCATGAAGAAGCAAGCAACCATTCTTGATAGAAGCGAGGCAATTCCTGCTCCCGCTGTGCCCATATCGAAGATGTATATAAGGATGGAGTTTCCGCTTACATTGATTACATTCATTATGATTGAGACAATCATTGTGATTCTGCTCTTTCCCATTGAGCGGAATATTGCATTCGTGCTGTTGAGAACCGCAAGGAATGGGAAGGAAATCACAATCGGAATGAAGTAATCCAGGGCAGCTGTCATTACACTCTCTTCAATATGCCCATAGATCAATGTCATTACAGGCTTGCGGAATAGAAGGAGTAGTAAGGAGACTGTAAAAGAAAAAGAGATTGATAGATACATCAGCTGCTTAGCTGAAAAGCAGGCAGATGCTCTATCTTTCTTTCCCAGATACTGCGAAGCTACAACAGCTCCACCTGTTGAGAATGCTGAGAAGAGAAATACAAAGAGGTTTGAGACTGAGTCAACAAGGGAAACTCCTGATACAGCATGCTCTCCGACTGTGGATACCATTATCGTATCCATCATGCCTATTGTGACAGAAAGAAGGGTCTCTATCAGAAGGGGAATGATCAGAGACCTTAGATAACGGTTATCAAACATGAGGGAGGAATCTTGCATGATTCCATGTTAGCAAGTTGTGGCTGTTTAGCAATCTGAAAATCAGATGGAAAACCTCATATAACCTGCTTAGATGCCCATCTCCCGCTTATGACTCTTGTTGCATATAGAATTCCTCTCAGAATCCAGTCGAGATACATTGCATACCAGATAGCCTCAACACCCATTCCCAGTACCTTTACCATGAAATATGCTCCTCCGACTCTGCAGAGCCACATCGATGTGAATGAGGCAAAGAGTATGTACTTAACATCTCCTACAGCCTTCAGCATATTAGGTAGCGAGAATGCAAAAGGCCAGATTGTGAAGCACATCACAAGACAGAGACGGCAGATAGGTATTGCCTGTGTGATGGAGGAGGCTTCAAGGCCATAGAAGCTTACAACCTGCGGTGTGATTATATAGAAAGGAACACAGATTATGATAGTCGCTATGAATACAAGGCCTGTTAGAAGTTTTGTATAGTACTTAACATCCTTGATGTTATTCTGACCTCTGCACTGACCTATGATTGTGATTATAGCGAGGTTTATACCATTTCCAGGGATGTTCGCATAGGAGTTGTAGTTGCTTGCAACTGCATTGATAGCGATAGCTGAAGTTCCAAGACCAGCAACAAGCGCCTGGACCATTATCTTACCGAAATGGAATGCGGCTCCTTCCAGTCCTGATGGAATGCCTATGCGGAGAATCCTTTTGATAAGATAAGGAGAGAAAGGCCCTTTATGAAGACCTCTTATATTCAGCTCTTCATTCTTATTCATCATGAGCGCTGCCATTACAGCACATCCTGCCATTCTGGATGCGAGGGAAGCAATTCCTGCTCCTCTGGACTCAAGACCTATACCATAGATGAGGATAGCGTTTCCACCGATATTTATGACATTCATCATGATGGAAACCATCATTGTTCTGAAGCTCTTTCTTTCAGATCTGGATATAGCTGTCAGACCAGAATAGACAGCGAGGAATGGATAGGAGATGAGAATAGGAACGAAGTATTCATCTGTGTATCTCCTTACATCTGCATCTATCGAGCCGAATAGAAGGCTTATGAGCTGTTCTCTTATCGGGAGGAGTATTGCTGTCATCAGCACTGAAATCGCTATTGATATATAAATAAGGTTCTTTGCACTGTCCCTGGCTCTTTCAGCTTCGCCATGTCCCAGATACTGTGAAACAACGACAGCCCCTCCTGTAGCGAACGCGGAGAAGAGCGTGATAAGTAGATTAGAGACAGTATCGACAAGTGATACTCCAGAAACTGCTGCCTCTCCGCATCCCGATACCATTATGGTATCAGCCATTCCTATCATGATTGATAGAAATGAGTCCGCAATTAAAGGGATAATCAAAGCCCGGAGATCCCGGGCTGTGAATTGATGCTTTTCCATCTGCAACCTTTCTATTCTGTGAGAAGGCCTTCGTCGGATGTGAAATCCTTCTTTCTTATCTCCCTGAATCTGTCCACAAGGGACTGGACTGTGAGTTTTTTCTTCTCTTCGCCCTTTATATCCAGAATGATATGGCCTTCATCCATCATAATAAGTCTGTTGCCATAGTCAATAGCGAATTGCATATTATGCGTGACCATCATGGCTGTTAGCTGACCTTCCTCTATATACTTCTTGGTAAGGTCCATGACTATCTCAGCGTTTCTTGGATCGAGCGCAGCTGTATGCTCATCAAGAAGCATCAGGGATGGCTTTGATAGGGTAGTCATGAGAAGAGTAAGCGCCTGACGCTGTCCTCCTGAAAGGAGCCCTACATTGTCAGCCATCCTGTCCTGCAGTCCAATTGGTTCAAGAAGCCTCTTGAACTCCTTTCTCCTCTCAGCTGTCAGCCCGAATCTGATACCCTTCATGCCTTTTGTGCATGCGAGATTGAGATTATCCTCAATTGACATGTTTGCGCTTGTTCCCTTTGTCGGGTCCTGGAAGATTCTTCCAATATAGAAAGCTCTCTTGTACTCCGGCTCGTTCGTAACATCCTTGCCATTTACTGTGATCTTTCCGTTTGTTACAGGGAAAGTTCCCGCAATCATGTTGAAGAGGGTGGATTTACCAGAACCATTTGATCCGATAACGCAGACAACATCGCCTTTATCAACATGGAGATTTATATTCTCCAGAGCGACCTTCTCATTTACAGTTCCTGGGAAGAAGACCTTTGTAACATGCTGTATATCAAGCATTGGACTCCTCCTTTTTCATTGTACGTTCAATTGATTTCTTCCTTGCAGCCTTGTCAGAAGCCATGGAACGTGTCTTTGCCACTGCAAGCGATATGATAACAAGTATACCTGTGAGAAGCTTGAAGTCATTTGGTGTGATTCCGACAAGGTATCCATATTTTCTTCCAAGGAACATAAGACCTTTATAGATGATACCTCCGAGAATACAGCGGAGCGTTATGAGGGAGATCTTATTTGATGAGAAAAGGAATTCTCCGATCATGACAGCGGCAAGTCCCTGTACGACCATGCCCTGGCCAAGGTTTGCATCTGCAAAGCCCTGATACTGTGCAAGAAGTCCTCCTGAGAGTCCGATAAGACCGTTTGAAAGCCCAAGCCCGATAAGCTTGAGCGTTGCAGGATTCATCCCCTGTGAGATGATAACCTGCTCATTTCCTCCCATCGCTCCGATAGCCATACCAAGGTCAGAGCGGAAGAAGAGATCCATCAGCACTGTTACGACAACTACGAAGATAAGTGTTCCGAGAAGAGCTGCAACATCGCTTGGAACGAATGAGAACCATTCCGGGAAGAGACGATAAAGCGTCTCGACTCTTACAAGGGAGACGTTCGCCTTGTTTCCAAGTATTCTCAGGTTGACGGAGTAAAGCATCGTCATCATAAGAATACCTGCAAGCAATACAGGAAGCTTCAGCTTGTTGTGTATTGTAGCTGTCAGAAGACCACAGAGCACACCTACAAGGAAGCTGAGTATAAGACCCATTGTTATCCCAAGACCATTTACAATGCACATCGTGGCAACTGCCGCACCTGTAGCAACTGAGCCATCGCAGGTAAGGTCAGCCATATCGAGAATCCTGTAGCTTATCAGGATTCCTAGCGCCATGATTGCAAAGATAAGTCCTTCTACGAGTATTCCTTCAATCATTTTCTACCTCTGAAAACAATAGAGAAGGCCACCACAGGCGGCCTTCCCATCCATATCTATGGATTTCAGCGTTCTGTCTTTACGCCATTTTCGATGATTACAGCAGCAGTATCAAGATACTCCTGTGGAATTGTGTAACCAAGCTTCTTTGCTGTGTCGAGATTGAACCAGAGCTCGAAATCAGCAGGGTCGGTAAGGAAGACTGTTCCTAAATCTCCTGGATTAGCTCCATTAGCCACGATATCCTCGATGAGACGACCGGTAGCAGTTCCGATTGAATGGTAGTTGAATCCCCATGCGATCATGCATTCCAGACCATCGATACCGGAAGGATCTGCAGCAAGAAGAGGAACACCAGCGTTGTTGCAGACATCATCAATTGCGGCAATTGCTGAGATGACATTGTTATCTGTTGCGATGTAAACAGCATCAACGCGGTCGATTATTGACTGAAGCGCTGTTCTGACTTCTGAGGAATTTGAGACAGCGACTGTTACAAGTTCAAGACCGAGAGCGTCGCAAGCTGCCTGAGCCTGTTCCATGAGAACAACACCATTCTGCTCTCCAGAGGAGTAGACATTACCGATTCTTGTAGCACCTGTTATTTCATGGAGAAGGCTGATCTGTTCCTGGACAGGATTCATATCGGAAACACCTGTTACATTAAGTCCAGGATTAGATTCATTGGATTCTACAAGACCAGCATCTACTGGATCTGTAACAGCTGCGAAGAGAACAGGAATATCTGTAAAGACATTTGCAAGAGCCTGTGCAGAAGCTGTTCCGATACCGACAACTACATCGCAGTTCTCACTGTCGAACTGCTGTGCGATTGAAGCTGCTGTCGAGATATCTCCGTTAGCATTCTGAAAATCATATCTTACATTAAGATCTGTTGTAGCAAGATAGTCCTGAAGTCCTTCCTCTACAGCATCGAGAGCTGCATGGGAAAGAAGCTTGGATACGCCGATGAGCACGGATCCATCATCAGCTGTCGCCTCACTATTTCCGCCAGCGGCGAGAGTGAATGCGGCAATGAGCATCAAAAATAGGGCTATAGTTTTTTTCATGATTCCTCCGGAATTTATTAGACTATAGCTAATGGGTAGGTACTTTTCAACATTTCATATGCACGTTTGTGAATATTTATGCAAAATCTTTGTTCTGGGTTCATAAAAGTTATATATTTTCAGGTTTAAATGACTGGATTTTCATAGTTCCTGATGCAATTTCTTGCCTAGAGCATTATCTCAAATACTATTAGATGTTTTTGTGATTGACAGCTTTCTGTATTTCCCGTATATAAAACGCACGAAAACACGCTGTGGAATTTTCCAGATCAGATGATCTCTTTTCGCCACACAGCAAGGGGTATGTATGGCGGGGAAAGAAAGAACTGTGAACGAATCTGATTTCATGCGAACGCGTCCTGTGCTTCCATTGGTAATCTCAATGTCGCTTCCGATGGTCGTATCGATGCTTGTAAATTCCCTTTATAACATCGTCGATAGCTACTTTGTTGCTGCAATAAACGAGGAAGCCATGACAGCTTTATCATTGGTCTTTCCTGTTCAGAATTTCATCAATTCTGTAGCAGTCGGCTTTGGCGTCGGTATCAACGCGCTTATTTCCTTTTACTCAGGAGCTGGTGAAGGGAAAGCTGCAGATAAAGCCGCGACAATAGGAGTTGTACTTTCCTTCATCCATAGTTTGATACTGACAGCTGTATCACTTCTGATGCTGCCGTCATTCCTTGCGATGTTTACCAGCTCTGAAGCTGTAATCGAGTATGGAATAAGATATTCAGTCGTTGCGTTCACATTCACTCCTCTTAATGTAGTTGGAATAACATTTGAGAAGATATTCCAGGCAGTTGGAAGAATGAAAGTCTCGATGATAGCCTTAATGTCTGGATGTATTGCAAATATTATTCTAGACCCTGCTTTCATCTTCGGCCTTGGCCCATTTCCTGAGCTGGGAATCGAAGGCGCGGCTCTTGCAACAGGGCTTGGGCAGACACTGGCTCTTGCTGTTTATCTTGCTGTTGCTTTCTTCAGGCCACTTAGCGTTCGTATAGCATTGAGCAATCTGAAGATGGAGAAGCACATCATAATGAGACTATATGCAGTGGGAATTCCTGCCACGCTGAATATGGCTCTGCCTTCATTCCTTATCTCAATGCTAAATGCGATTCTATCTGTTTATTCCGAGATCTATATCCTGATTCTTGGTATTTATTACAAATTGCAGACATTTTTGTATCTTCCAGCAAGCGGCTTTGTCCAAGGTATGAGACCTATAATCGGGTATAATTATGGGGCAGGTGAGCATAAGAGAGTAATGAGGATATTTTTCACTGTTATCATCATGTGTGCCATCATAATGCTATTTGGAACTATTCTTTCAGTTGTGATGCCAGGAAGATTCATTGCGCTCTTCTCTGATAATCCAGAGACCATAGCTATAGGATCAAGAGCGCTGAGGATAATAAGCATCGGGTTCGTTGTCTCTTCTCTTTCAGTTGCAGCATCCGGAGCTTTGGAGGGACTTGGAAAAGGCTTCCCATCCCTTGTGATATCATTGCTGCGGTATGTTGTTATCATAATTCCTGTCGCATTTTTCTTATGCAGAATGGCTGGATTGGGGCCAGATGGCGTATGGCATTCTTTCTGGATTTCAGAACTCCTTACAGCTATAATCTCGATTCCAATCTGCCGTAAAGCTTTCAGTTTCAGCTGATAATCCAGCTTATTCCCTTAGCCATCCTGAGATCTGCATCTTTGAAATGCCCCCCTGGATTTGATTCAAAGAAAGTATTGCAGCCTTTCTCTTTCAGCACACTCAGAAGCTGTTCGGTTTTCTCTCCGACACTTCTCATGATGGCGCTTCCTTTCTTTGATTCGGCATCTCCAAGGGATAGGTAGATTCTGTCGGTTGTTGCTTTGAGTTCGTTTTCAGCTGCAAATTCTGTAAATCCAGGATACCACAGCGACCCGGAAGCACTTACAGCTCTCCTGAAGATATTTGTTCGAAACAATGAATAGATGGCGAATAAACCTCCAAGAGAATAGCCTGCGATTGCAATATACTCAGGTTCTATCTTCATTTTCTCCACAATCGCGGGGATTATTGTGTTCTCAAGATCTGAAATATAGCTATCAGCAAGACCTGCGTATGGAGAATCCCAGGAAGCAACTGGAGGAGACGGCCATGGAGTCATCTCATCATTCCACCTTATTCTGGAAATAGAAGCCAATGTGAATGGCTTATCTGTAATATCCTTCACAGCTTTATATACGCTCTCTCCCTCTCCATGCACAGTATTGAGAATTACAAGCGGGCTTCCTTTTCCAAAGAGTGTAATTCTCTTTCCCTTTGTATCTATTTCCATTGGGACTATATTAACAGAAAAAGCGCAACCCTGTTCAGATTGCGCTTCGGTGTTAAGTTAAATCCACATGCACTGGCTGGAACAGCTGGGTCCTGATGTAGTCTTCATAAGTCTCAGAACGCCTTATGCAGTCAATCTGCCCATTTTCCTTTATCAGATACTCTGCGTGTCTCAGCTTCGCATTGTAGTTGAATCCCATGGCGTGACCATGTGCTCCTGTATCGTGAATAGCAATGAGATCTCCTTTCTCTATCTCCGGAAGTGCTCTGTCAATTGCAAACTTGTCATTATTTTCGCAGAGCGAACCAGTGACATCATAAATATGATCTTTTTCTGCATTCTCTTTCCCGATAACAGTTATATGATGATATGCGCCATAGAGCGCTGGTCGCATCAGGTCTGCCATTGAAGCGTCGAGACCGACATAGTCCTTATATTTATGTGCAACATGCCTTACCTTCGATATAAGCCATCCGTATGGGCCAGTTATGCATCTGCCGCATTCGAATGAGAGGCGGAGAGGGGAGAGTTCCTTTCTTTCTATCATCTCAGCATAAAGCTCCCTGATTCTGGAACTAAGATGTTCGAATGATATTGCAGTATCTTCTGGACGATAAGGAATTCCGATGCCACCTCCAAGGTCTATCTGCTCAATTCTTATTCCGGTCTTTTCCCAGATCTCGTTTACAAGGGAGAAGAGCATCCTTGCTGTTTCAACGATGTAATCCTCGTTAAGCTCGTTCGATGCCACCATGGTATGCAGCATGAAATGCTTCACACCATTTTCTTTTGCAATTCTGTAGCAATCGATGACCTGGGAATGGGTTACACCATACTTTGCTTCGACAGGATTTCCGATTATGGCATTCCCTGTGCGTTCCTTTCCAGGGTTGTAACGGAAAGATAAAGTCTCAGGAAGCCTTCCGCAGACTCTTATCACATCATCGATATGGGTTATATCATCCAGATTTATGATAGCTCCCATATCAAAAGCAAGCTTGAATTCCTCATCTGCTGTGTCATTGGAGGAGAACATTATTCTCTCCGGTGCAATCCCGGCTTCCGCTGCAAGCCTGAGCTCTGGACCAGATGAGCAGTCTGCTCCAAAGCCTGCTTCCTTTAAGAGCCTTAGGATATTTATATTAGGCAGTGCTTTCACGGCGAAGTAGTTTATGAATCCCTTTGACCAGGAGAATGCTTTCATCATTCTCTCCGCATTCTCCCTGATTCCTTTTCCGTCATAGATATGGAAGGGGGTTCCTGTTCTGTTAGCAAGTTTTGTCAGTTCCTCGCTTGAAAGAGGAAGTCTTTTCTCTGTCATAGATTCTCCCTTATTGAAGCTACAGCTCTCTCCACATCTTCCCTGTGCCCATATGCTGATATCCTGACAAATCCTTCTCCGGCTTTTCCGAATCCAGAACCAGGTGTTACCGCAACATGAGCTTTATCGAGGAGGAAGTCGAAGAAGTCCCAGCTCGACATTCCATCAGGACAAGCTGTCCAGATATAAGGACTGTCTACACCTCCATAGCACTCAAGTCCTGCCGCTTTCATTCCCTCGAGTATTATCTTTGCATTTTCCTTGTAGTATCCAACAAGTGAAATGCATTCTTTCCTTCCATCTTCGGAGAGTGCGGCAAGACCTCCTGCCTGAGAGATATTCGAGGCTCCATTGAAGAATGTGCACTGACGCCTGTTCCATAATCTGTGAATCGTTCCTTCTGGTGCGTTATCAGAATGTAGCGACTCTGGAACGATAGTCCAACCAAGTCTTACTCCTGTGAAGCCAGCGTTCTTGGAAAATGAGCCAATCTCGATAGCCACATCTTCAGCTCCCTCTATCTCGTAGATTGAGTGAGGAATACCCTTTGTCTCTATATAATCGGAGTAAGCGCTATCGAAGATGATGATCGCTTTCTCCCTGTGGGCATAATCAACAAAGCTCTTCAGCTGTTCTTTTGTTGCGACTGCCCCTGTTGGGTTATTTGGGAAGCAAAGGTAGATCAGGTCTGCATGCTCCTTCGGTGGTTCTGCAATGAATCCATTCGAAGCATCTGAGGGCATATACACGATTCCATTATAAGCATCTTTCGAGCTGTCATATTTCCCTGTATGTCCTCCTGCAACGTTTGAATCAACATAGACAGGATAGGCAGGGTCCTGTATAGCAGGGATTGAATCCCTGCTAAAGATTGACTGGATATTCGCAGCATCGCTTTTAGCCCCATCGGAGACGAAGAACGCAAGAGGGGAGAGGTTCACTCCATATTCTCTCTTATAGTGTTCTGAAAGTGCATTCCTGAGTGCTGTATCACCTTGCTCATCGCCATAACCTGTGTATGTGGCTCTGTCAGAGAGAAGCTCGATTTTCCTGTGCATTGCCTTTGCGATTACAGGAGTTATAGCTTCTGTGGTATTCCCTATACTGAGCTTCATCACATTCACTCCGGGATTCTTCTCCTGCCAGGCTCTTATCCTTCTTGCGACTTCTGGGAAAAGATATCCGGACTGCAGATTGAGAAAATCTTCATTAACCCTAGCCATCAGATTCTTCCCTCCTTTACATCCTCCGCCATCTGATCGATCACTGAGAAGAGCTTTCTTCTATGCTCAGAGGATTCAAGCGTGCACATAGGAAGCCTGAATGATTCCCTGCACCATCCCATTCTTGCCATTGCTGTCTTGATAGGTATTGGATTTGTCTCAATGAAGCATGCGGAGAAGAAAGGAGCAAACCATTCCCCGAGCTTATCAGCTTCCTCCCAGTTTCCATCTAGCGCGGCATGAGTCATCCTCACCATCTCGCTTGGGAAAAGATTGGAGGCTACAGATATGACTCCATCCCCTCCCATTCTTATGAGATCGAGCGCAAGGTTATCATCCCCGGAGAGAACCATGAAATCATCACTTGTCTTCTCTATAACATCCTTCATCTGCTCAAGTGACCCAGAAGCTTCCTTTACAGCAACAATATTGCTGCATTCGTTCTCAAGTCTTACAAGCGTATCAGTTTCAAGATTAACTCCCGTGCGTCCCTTTATATTGTATAGAATGCATGGAATCTTCACTGAATCGGCAATTGCCTTGAAGTGAAGGTACAAACCTTTCTGAGTTGGCTTGTTATAGTACGGATTGACAAGAAGAACAGCATCTGCGCCTGAATCCTCTGCGTGCTGTGAGAGCCTTATTGCTTCAGTTGTCGCATTTGAGCCAGTCCCTGCAATGACAGGAACCCTTCCTGCCGCATACTTTATAGTCTGTGCTATGACTCTGTCATGTTCCTCATGGGAGAGAGTAGGGCTTTCTCCTGTTGTTCCGCATGGGACAAGTCCATCGATTCCAGCTTCTATCTGCTGGTTGACTATTCTTTCCAATGCCTGGTAATCGACAGTGCCAATATCAGTAAATGGTGTGACAAGCGCTGTATAAACTCCTCTGTATCTATGCATTCTGTCCTCCTATCAATGCTGAGACGAAATCATCCATTGTGTAGATTCCTGGATTCTGCTTTATAAGCCATGCTGCTGCTTTCACAGCTCCTTCCGCAAACCCTTCACGGCTTCTTGCGGTGTGCCTTATCTCTATAGTGTCGGCTGCAGAGTCGAGTGTGATTGTATGTATTCCCGGAACGGAACCGACCCTCATCGAAGCAACGTTGATAAGTTCTTTTCCGATTTTCCCTTCAGGATTACCAATCTGCAAACCAGTCTTCCTGTCTATTGTGCTTAGAAGCTTTTCTGCAACCATCAATGCAGTTCCTGATGGCGCATCTGCTTTCTCCCTGTGATGCACTTCCGATACAGAGACATCATAGGAGGAAATATTGTTGATTATCCTTCCTGCAGCTTCTGCAAGATGAAGGAAGACAGCAACTCCTATTGAGAAGTTTCCTGAGTAGATAAGCTTTGCTTTATTCTCTGAAACTACTCTTTCTGCTTCTGCAAGGTTATTAAGCCAGCCTGTTGTTCCGATTACAGCAGGAATTCCGCTCTCAGAATAGATCTTTATATTCTCCAGTGTTGTAGAGGCCGCAGAGAAATCAATAGCGGCATCTGAATTCTGCAGAGCTTCTTTTGTGAGGGCTCTGTGCGTTGCTCCTTCTGCATATGGATCGATGATTGCGGAAATCTGATTGTTGCCCGAGGCTTCAATCTCCTTCTGAATCATCTTTCCCATTCTTCCATAACCAATAATAGCTATTCTCATGTTGTTTCCTTAACACTAGAATAGCTTAAAAGGAACATTTATGTCTATATAGTAACATAATGTTATTATTATAACATATTATTTACAAATATAATTCATCTCCGCATATCTGATCGATACCACTCAGTTCGCACTCGAATCCTGAAAATGAGATGAACCCCATTTTCCCTATATTGATGGATTCAATCTCCTGAATTTTCCTTATTTCTTCTTCCATCAATTTTTTAGAAAGCTTTGACGATAGGAATTTGACCTCGTATATGTCATATGAGTTATCTCTTTTCAGCACGCAGTCAAACTCGCCATTTTTCTTTCTTTTTTTATCATCGTACCAGTATGTGCCGATATCAAATACATCGCCTAATGCGTTTTCTCTTGCTTTCCGCATGAAATATGAACGAGCTATTTCTTCAGCTCTGTAGCTGATGAATGTATTGAGACTAGGTTCAATGTACAGACGGAAGAAGAGATCTGGACCTATTCTTGCAAGTTCAGCTTTATTGGAAAAGATATAGGCGTAATAGAATCTGACAAGGTTATTCGTGATTGTGTAGAATGTTTTCCGTTTATCGTCTTTTGCATTTATAGGAGAGACTTTTTCTACAGCTTCCATGTCTAGCAGGACTTTCAGCTGTCTTGCGAGATTTTTCTCTTCTACACCTTTGATTTTCTCTTCTATTTCACTGAATCTATACTTTGAGTTCTTAAGTATATCCATTACAGCATTTGCAGATTGGGCCTTTCTTAACTCCTGGAACAAAATATATTCAATATAGAATCGAAGAGGGGCAGATTCATGAAGGAACAATTCTTTAATATTATCTTCCAGGCTTTTCTCGGGATTGAGCAATGATAGGGCATTCGGGCTTCCTCCGAAGACGCTATAGAACATTGCTTTTTCTCTTGATGATAAATCTGGGTAGAATGCTGCAGCATCATAGTAATCTAGTTCTTTCAGATGGATTATCAGCTGAAATCTGTTGAAGAGAGGATTTGTTTTCAGCAGGAGTTCTTTCATTTCAGAGACATATGAACCAGATAATATTATTTTGATTCCAGATCCTTTAAGGGAATCGATGATGCTTTGCATATATGAATCCATATTTCCCGAAGTGAAGTTCCGTTTCAGATACTGATACTCATCAAGGATTATTGTGAAATTCCGATTGAAAGCTTTCAGATTATCAAAGAGCTCAATGATATCATCAGCTTTGATTTCTGGAAGCTGCAGCTGTGTTCTGATTCTTCTTGAAATCTGTTTAATATCTTCTTCTGTAGTTGAATCAAGGCATTCATAGTAGAGAATATTCTTCATTCCCTCTATTGATTTCAATATAAGGGCGGATTTGCCTATCTGCCGCACCCCATAAATCATGGCGGCTGTAGAGTTTTCAGATGAAAGGAATGTTTTTAGCTTGCTCAGTTCTTTTTCTCTTTTTAGGAACATTTTTATCTACCTATAAATAGTCTATTTATGAATAGTCTATTTGTAAATAGATTAATTATTCATCTTTCTTGGCGAATATGAATAGCTTTCCTGCTATATAGTTGCAGATGCCCATTGCAAGATTAGAGATGAATTTCCACAGGGTATGGTTCCAATCCATCAGATCTACAGCGATGAACATTATCACTATGTCCAGAAGACCGCTGGCAGCTCTGCAGAGATAGAAATATAGAAGTTCAGAGATAATGCCATGCTTATTCTCCTTTCCTTTCTCCCTGAATACTATGTATTTGTTTGTGAAGAATGCGAATGTTACAGCTGAAAACCATGCAAGTATGACTGAAGGGGTATTGGGGAGTTTCAGAATAGAGTAGAAGAGTTCATAGCTGAGCATATTCACAGCAGTAGCCATTGCTCCGAATATGCAGTACACAAAGAAATCCTTCTGAATCCTGAAAACCATAACAAAAGATTATATTCAAAAGATCGGATGCTTTGTACTGCCTTTCTGATAAAGCTAATCAATATTTTGCATTTGTGTTCCTTAAGGAAGTGGGTGAGAATCTTTGAAAGGTGGTTTTATGAAGAAAATATTTACAGCTTTGTTCTGCATCCTGCTTCTAGCTACACCTCTTGCTGCAAGCATGGATATCACAAGAGCAGAACTTGCGGATGAGCTTGTTGCTCTTTTCGGTCTTGAAGATGAGGGAATTCTCTATTTCAGCGACAATGCAGCTATTTCCAACATTGAATCTGTTGCAAAAGCTGTTCGCGCTGGTCTGATGGAAGCGGATCCTGATGGAGCTTTCAATCCAGAGCGGTTCGTAAACGAGGATGAATATGCTTCCCTTTTGGCGAAATTCGGAGTTAGTTCTCCTTCAGAACTTGAAGGTCTCATTGTTAAAGGAAATTCCGATTTCTACACAGATGCTGCTTTTGAAGGCTTGGTTTATGGTGGAAATATTGTAATCCATGAGAGTGCAGACAATATTGATTTAGAGAATTGCATAGTGCTCGGTAATGTCTACTCATATGGTGACAGAGATATTTCCTTCTCATCCAGTGCGAGAGTTCTGGAAACTAAAGGGAAAGCATTGATAACGCTAGGGGAGACTGCTTTCTTGGAATATCTTTTTGTCTGGGGAGATGATTCTTCTATCATATTGGATGGTGCGAATGTCGGAACTATTGCAGTATATGGAAAGAACGTGACTATAGAAGGTGAAGGGTCAGTTGAAAGAATAAGAGCAAATGGTGATGGTCTTGTTTCTGCTGTAATTCCTGATAGTGTCACTGTTGGTGACATGGTAGGAAAGGAAGGTCTTCCTGTCATAGGAGGAGAGATTGTTGACCCATCGCTTTCTGGTCCTGCTGAAAGCCCCGACAAGGATAAGATTATTGAAATTGGAAAGGATATTCCTGCTGTTAAGGAGATTCCATCGGATGAAGGTGTTACTTTCCATGATGGCCCCATAGAGCTATCTCATCCTTTCTCAAGCATGTACTGCTCAACTGGACATGTTGATATCTCGGAGTATGGATATATCGAGAAGGAATTCCTTATTTACGGAAATGCTAATGTATATAATCTCTATCCGAATGATGTTCCTTATGCTGTCAGCTATGATAATCCATACTGTACTCGTCTTCTTGTAAGGTATCCTGATCCTGCTGTGAAGGAGTTCTCAGGCAATGTTGTCTTTGACATTCTCAATGCTTCCAGCGCTATAGATCTTGAGGATTTCTGGCGAAGGGGCTGGGATTATATCATGGAATCAGGGGATGCATACGTTGGAATTACAAGTCAGAGCGGAGCAGCTGATGCTCTGAAGAATTTCGATGCTGAGAGATATGCAGATATCAACTGGATGGCTGGAGGAGTTGCTGAGGATGGTCTCTTCTTTGACATGCTTACCCAGATGGGTAATCTAATAAAGAATGAGCCTGAGCTTATTTTCCCTGAATCATTCGATATCAGAAATCTCATCCTTACTGGTCAGTCATGGTCTGGAGATTATATCAATACATATCTTAGTGTTTTCTATGACTATTTCACAGCTGATGGACCTCTTTTCGATGCGTATCTTGCATTGGTAAATCCTGCGGAGACATTCATAGCTACGGGAGTTGCAGGTCCTGTGAGAGCTTTCATCACACCTGATGAACCTTATATTTCCATTATGAGCCAGGGCGAACATTATTTCGGAAGCTATGGTTCTTGGTATCTCGATTTCGAATATACAAGGGTGCCTGATACTGAAACCACAAGATTCTATGAGGTTGCAGGCTCAGGTCATTCAGACCCTGTTTCTCCAATAATTCCAAATAGCAGTGAAATCGAGAAGGGAAATGGGGCCGGAAGACCTCCTAAGGAATATAATGTGCCTGAGGAGCCTAGTGACCTGCAGCTTGATGAGATCATAAGAGGGGCTCTCGATAACCTCAAAGTATGGCTTGATGAGGGAATTCCTGCACCTTCTGCCGATACGCATTGGCTGGAGTATCGTACTGTTGTTGATTCATTTGTTGGGGCTATGCCTGAATGCGTGCTTGATGAAAATGGAAATGCAATAGGAGGAATAAGGATGCCTCAGATGGAAGCTCCTATTGCTATGTATAAGCCATTTAGAAATGACTCATCCACAACCGATGGAAGCATGGTCAGATTCTCTCAGGAAAAACTGGCTGAACTATACCCAGCTGGATATGAGGAGTACAAGGCCGCTTTCAACAAGGCAGCACTGACTCTTTATGAGGATAGGTATATCACAGAAGAGGATTATACTGCCCTTATCAAGGACGATAGCAGCAAGGCATTCTTTGAGTAATCTGTTTTTCTCCCTGGAGATTGTGCTTCAGGGAGAAATCCTACAGTATCGCAGATGTTTGTTTGATATATTTGTTTTCTATTTGTCCTAATATAAAAGAAAAGCTTGGATTTGCAGCATACAATTTTTATCAATAGCTAAATTTAAGTACATTTTTCTGAAAAAAAGCATCTTTATTTAGTCAATTGTTGCAATTTGTTCCATTTCATTCTGAAAAGCTGTGTTAAGATAGGGATATGGAGAGGTAAACCTTGGATAAGAACTGTGCAATCGAAATGAAGGGAATCACCAAGCGTTTCGGACAGGTCGTTGCCAATGATAGCATTGATCTAGAGATCAGGCGTGGCGAGGTACTTGCTCTGCTTGGGGAGAATGGCAGCGGTAAAACCACTCTAATGAACATGCTCTCCGGAATCTACCAGCCGGATGAGGGTGAAATCCTCAAGGATGGAAAGACAATATACATCCGCTCCCCAAGGGAAGCCTATGAATACGGCATAGGCATGATTCATCAGCACTATAAGCTTGTAGAGGTTTTCACTTCAACTCAGAATATTATCCTTGGTCTTAATGATGGCCGTATGGATCTCAAAGCTGCAGAGGCTAAGGTCAAGGAAATCTGTGACAGATATGGATTTGAGATAGATGCAACGGAAAAAGTCTATGAAATGTCCGTATCGCAGAAGCAGACGATAGAGATTGTGAAAGTGCTTTATCGTGGTGCAGATATCCTTATTCTGGATGAACCTACAGCAGTTCTCACTCCGCAGGAAACAAAGAAGCTCTTTGCGGTTCTCAGGAATATGAAAGCAGATGGCAAAGCCATTGTAATCATCACGCATAAGCTTAATGAGGTTATGGAGGTCTCGGATAAAGTCACAGTCCTCAGAAAAGGAAAGCTTATAGGAACTGTAAATACATCAGAGACAAATCCTCAGGCCCTTACAGATATGATGGTAGGCCATGCTGTATCTCTTAATATAGATAGGCCTCTCTATCCGAATCCACAGGAGAAGCTCATTGTGGAGAATCTTACCTGTGTTGATGAGGAAGGTGTCAAGAAGCTGGATTCCGTTTCCTTTACAGCAAATACAGGCGAGATATTAGGTGTTGCCGGTATCTCGGGTTCTGGCCAGAAAGAGCTTCTTGAAGCTATTACGGGCCTTTATCCTGTGAAGGAAGGCAGTGTTAAGATCATAAAGTCCGATACAAAAGAAGCTGTCGAACTCGTCGGACTCACTCCCAAGAAGATAAGGCAGACAGGTGTTGGAATGGCCTTCGTTCCTGAGGACAGACTTGGAATGGGACTTGTAGGTTCCATGGGAATGACAGGAAACATGCTCCTCAGGTCCTGGAAGAAGGGCAAAGGTGCTCTTGTCCATAAAAAGGAACCTGAAGCGCTTGCTAATAAAGTCCTGGAAGAGCTTGAAGTTGTCACTCCAGATATAAATTACCCTGTAAGAAGACTCTCGGGAGGAAATGTACAGAAAGTTCTTGTCGGAAGGGAAATAGCTAGTGAGCCTGAGGTCTTGATGACAGCCTATGCTGTCCGTGGTCTGGATATCAACACATCATATACGATTTACAACCTTCTCACAGAGCAGAAGATGAAGGGTGTTGCCGTTCTCTATGTAGGAGAGGACCTTGATGTTCTTCTTGAACTGGCAGATAGGATTTTGGTTCTTTGCGGAGGTCAGGTTGCAGGTATCGTGGATGCAAGAACTACGACAAAGGAGGAAATCGGCCTTCTTATGACACAGTTCAATACGAAGGAGGATTAAATGAGTGCGGAAAATAAAACTCCTTTCATAAGACTTGCAAAGCGCACGGAGATGTCGAGACGCAATATGTGGCTTATCCGCGTTGGCTCGATTTTGATAGCGCTTATTCTTGGATGTCTTCCGATGCTGCTTACAGGCACAAATCCTATATCAGCATACGGGGTAATCATACAGGGGTCTGTATCAAGACCTGTATATCTTAGGCAGACTATAAGAACTGCGATTCCGCTCCTTGGCTGTGCTCTTGCAATAGCTCCTTGCTTCAAGATGAGGTTCTGGAATATCGGAGCTGAAGGCCAGATTACAATGGGTGCGGTATTCTCCACATACTTTGCCCTTTTCTGGGTCGATAAAGTCCCGCATGCAGTTCTCCTCTTGATAATGGCTTTATCTGGTGCTGTCGCAGGCGGAATCTGGGCACTTATTCCGGCTTTCTTCAAAGCAAAGTGGAACACTAACGAAACGCTTTTCACTTTGATGATGAACTATATAGCTATCGGTATCGTTGCCTGGCTTCAGGGTGGACCATGGGAGGGAAGAAAAGGTTCCCAGCTCATTCCGATGTTCGATGACAGGGCAAGACTTCCCGATGTCTTAGGTGTCAACTGCGGCTGGATCATCGTTCTTGTGCTTGTAGTTCTCATGTTCATCTATATGAATAAGACAAAGCAGGGCTATGAGATTGCTGTTATAGGAGACTCAGTTAATACGGCCAGATACGCTGGTATGAATGTTGGCTGGATAATAATGAGGACAATGTTCATATCGGGTGCAATAAGCGGTCTTGTCGGATTCATAATAGTATCTGGAGCAAACTATACGCTCTACAGCGGTGTTGCAGATGGTGTTGGATTTACATCTATCACAGTAGCTTGGCTTTCACAGCTGAATTCCTTCGCGATGATAGCTATCTCGATGATTCTCGCTATCCTGGAAAAGGGTTCGAATACCCTTCAGACAAGAATGTCTGTTCCAGCATCCATCGCGGATATCATCACAGGAATACTTCTCTTCTGTATGCTCAGCTGTGAGTTCTTCATCAACTATAAGCTGATCTTCCGCCACAAGGGAAAGGAGGTGAAGGAATGACCACTCTGATTACTCTTATCGTAGCTGCAGTTACATTCGGTACTGTTCTGATGTATGGAACGCTCGGAGAGATCCTTACAGAGAAATCCGGTAACCTCAATCTTGGTGTTGAAGGTATCATGTATATGGGAGGTGCGTTCGGACTCGCAGGAGCTTTCTACTATGAGAAAGCAGCAGGAGCTGCTGCCTCAGGGCCCCTTGCGATAATGATAGCAATCTTCGCGGCTTTTGCAGCGGGGTTTGCCGCTTCCGCGATTTACAGCTTCCTGACAATCACTCTTCGTGCAAATCAGAATGTTACAGGACTTGCGCTCTCTATCTTCGGAACTGGAATAGGACAGTTTGTAGGAGAGTTCATGAGAGTGAGCGAAGGGGGATATGTAGCGCTCAGCAATAACCTGAAGGAAGCTTTTTCAGCTGCGATTTTCCCTGATTTCCTTATCAGGATACCAGTGCTTGGAAGGATATTGTTCTCACATACCGTATTCTTCTATCTCGCGATAGTCATAGCTGTTCTTATGTTCCTCTTTTTGAAGAAGACAAGGTATGGAATGTATCTGACAGCTGTTGGAGAGTCTCCTTCGACATCCGATGCCGCAGGTATAAACATCACGAAATACAAATACCTGGCAACGACCATCGGAGGTGGAATATCTGCTATCGGAGGCATGGTCTATATCATGACAACAGCAGGATGCGTCTGGAACCATGAAGGTCTTTCCGGAGTAGGCTGGCTTGCTGTTGCACTCGTAATCTTCTGTATGTGGAGGCCGCTTAATGCGATCTGGGGCTCGGTTCTCTTCGGTGCTATGATGATCATGTATCTCAGGGTTTCGATACCATTCATACCTACCGAGCTTTATAAGATCCTGCCTTATATCGTTACTGTTATCGTGCTTGTTCTCACAAGTATGCGTAATAGCCGCGATAAGCAGCCTCCTGCGTCGCTTGGAAATAACTATTTCAGGGAGGAAAGATAGTTCTTTCTGAGCAGTTCAGTTTGTAAATATTGCTAAATTCTTTCCTGTGAAGGATTCAGCAATTGCAGAATAGATCAGTTCTGTTAAAATTAAATCGAGGTTTCCGATCATAGAAACCAATAGGAGAGCATAATGAAAAGATTATCGTTTGTTCTTATCGTGCTTGTTCTTCTTTCCGGATTCGTATTCGCATCTGGTAGTGGAGAGACAGCAGCAGCTACTGACCCTAATACAGTGAAGGTAGGTCTTCTGTGTATCGGTGACGAGAATGACCAGGGATATACCTATAACTTCATTAGGGGCAGAGATGAGGCAACAGAGCTTCTTGCAGCTGACGGCATCAATGTTGAGTGGGTAACAAAGTACAACATCGGAGAGGATGCTACATGTATCGATGCTAACATCGAAGCTGCAGAAGAGGGATGCCAGATCATCATCAATAACAGCTATGGATTCGAGCCATTCATGCTTGAGGTTGTTGATGATTATCCAGAGATTGAGTTCATCAGCTGTACAAACTGCGCTTCTGCATTTGATGGCAGAGACAATACCCATAACGCATTCGCGAATATCTACGAAGGCAGATACATTGCAGGTGTTGTTGCAGGTATGAAGCTCCAGCAGATGATCGATGAAGGACAGATTACTCCTGATCAGGCTGTAATCGGATATGTTGGCGCATATTCCTTCGCAGAGGTTATTTCCGGATTCACATCATACTTCCTTGGTGCAAGGTCTGTATGTCCATCAGTGACAATGAAGGTATCATTCGTTGGTTCATGGTCTGATGCTACAGCTGAGTCCGATGCGGCTCTTGCTCTTGCAGATCAGGGATGTGTCATGATTTCCCAGCATTCTGACAACACAACTCCAGCTACAGCTGCTCAGTCACGCGGTGTATTCCACACTGGATACAACAACGACATGACAGGTGTTGCTCCAAACGCTTCTCTCATCTCCACAAGAATCGACTGGGCTATTTACTTCTATGAAGCTATCAAGGCATATGTAAATGGCGAGGAGATTCCTCAGGACTGGTGCAAGGGTATGGGCGATGGCGCTGTTGTGATGACACAGCTTAATGAAGCTATCGCAGCTCCTGGAACAGCAGAGAAGATCGCAGAGGTTGAGGCAGCTATCGCTGATGGCTCTCTCCAGGTATTCGATACAAGTACATTCACAGTAGGCGGCGAGACTCTTACACATGCATTCGCTCTTGATACAGATGGTGACTTCACAGCAGATTCAGAGGAAGCTGTATACGATGGCGCATTCCACGAATCAGTATTCCAGTCTGCTCCATACTTCACTATCCAGATTGATGGTATCGAGTGGCTTAACGCAGCTTATTGATCCCTCTTGTGATATCAGAGAAAATCCAGCTGGGGTTCTTCCTTGGCTGGATTTTTCATATCTGGATTCAGTCTTTCCTGATTTGTATAATACCTTCCAGGATTGATGAATATGACATTGGATAATCTTAAGATAGGTGAGAGTGCCAGGATTCTCACTGTCTCGGGCGATGCTGCTCTTCGCCGTCATTTCCTGGATATGGGACTTACTCCTGAGACAATAGTTACACTTGTTAAGAAAGCTCCTATGGGAGATCCTCTTGAGATATATGTAAGAGGCTATGAGCTGACACTGCGCAAGGAAGATGCCGCTCGCATAACATGCGAAAGATCTGAAGCTCCAAAGCATACTGAAGCTACCCCTCAGCATAAGATGATACAGCATCCTCATGTTGGTGAGATAAGTACACATAAGCCTGGGGATAAACCTCTTATTCCAGAAACAAGGGAGATTGTCTTTGCCTTAGCGGGAAATCAGAATTGCGGAAAGACGACGCTTTTCAATCAGCTTACTGGATCTAATCAGCATGTTGGTAATTTCCCAGGCGTAACTGTTGACAGCAAGGCTGGAAAGATAAGAGGACACGAGGATGCTACTGTTGTCGATCTTCCGGGCATATACTCACTCTCTCCATACACGAATGAGGAGATAGTCTCCAGGGACTTCATCCTGAAAAATAAGCCAGATGGGATAATAAACATCGTTGACGCGACAAATATAGAGAGGAATCTCTATCTTACGATGCAGCTTATCGAACTGGATATCCCTATCGTAATAGCACTCAACATGATGGATGAGGTCAGGGAGAATGGAGGAACCATCGATGTAAACCAGCTTGAGGAAAGCCTTGGGGTTGCTGTTGTTCCTATCTCTGCTGCGAAGAACGAGGGTGTTGAGGAACTTGTTAACCATGCAATTCATGTTGCCCGCTTCAAGGAATCTCCGGGTCTAAAGGATTTCTGTCCAGCGGAAGGGGAGCCCAAGGATGTTGCGATACATCGTTCGCTTCATGCTATCATGCACCTTATTCAGGATCATGCGGAGAGGGCAGAGCTTCCGATAAGATTTGCAGCTTCCAAGCTTATTGAGGGGGATGGGCCTATAATGAAAGCACTCGCTCTTGATGAGAATGAGAAGGAAACGCTTGAGCATATCCTGAAGCAGCTTGAGACTGAGAGCGGAACAGATAGGGATGCGGCCCTTGCAGATGCCAGATTCAGGTTTATAGGGAGAATATGCGCTGAAAGCGTTGTGAAGCCTCATGAGTCGAAGGAGAGGCTAAGGTCTATCAACGCAGATAAGTTCCTTACTGGAAAGTATACTGCGATTCCTGCATTCATCCTTATCATGGCGGTTGTCTTCTACCTTACATTCGGACCTGTCGGGTCTTTCCTGTCAGATCTCCTTTCCTTTGTGATAGAGAAGCTTACAGCTATTGTTGACAATCTCCTCGCATCATATGGGCTTAATCCTATAGTTCAGTCCCTGATAATAGACGGAGTATTTGCGGGAGTTGGAAGCGTGCTTTCGTTCCTCCCGATAATAGTTGTCCTCTTCTTCTTCCTTTCGATTCTGGAGGACAGCGGATACATGGCAAGGGTCTCCTTTGTCATGGACAAGCTATTGAGGAAGATAGGGCTTTCAGGCAGAAGCTTTGTTCCTATGCTGATAGGTTTCGGTTGCTCTGTTCCTGCGATAATGGCTACAAGAACGCTCTCTTCTGAAAGAGACAGAAAGATGACAATCCTTCTCGTTCCTTTCATGTCGTGTTCTGCCAAGCTTCCTATCTACGCGATGTTCACATACGCGTTCTTCCCTGACAATGGTGCGCTTGTGATGATACTCCTTTATGTCATCGGCATAGTGATGGGAATAGCGCTTTCGCTGATTCTCAAGCATACAGGGTTCAAAGGCAATCCTGTTCCATTTGTCCTGGAACTTCCTAATTACAGGATGCCAAGCCCTAAGACAGTCCTCCAGCTTATATGGGAGAAGACCAAGGATTTCGTTACAAGAGCATTCACGATCATTCTTGGTGCTACCCTGATAATCTGGTTCCTTCAGAGCTTTGATATCCGCCTAAATCCTGTTTCAGATTCCTCGGACAGCATGCTTGCAGCTATCGGTTCTTTCATCTCCCCGATATTCAGGCCTCTTGGATTCGATGACTGGAGAATATCTACAGCGCTCATTACAGGATTCACAGCAAAGGAGAGCGTGGTCAGCACGCTTACAGTTCTTCTTGGCGGAACAGCTTCTGTTCTTGGAACATTGTTCACGCCATTTACAGCTTTCAGTTTCCTTATCTTCACTCTTCTCTACACTCCATGTGTAGCCGCAATAGCGACAGTCAGAAGAGAACTTGGCAGAAGATGGGCGCTTGGAGTGGTTGTTCTCCAGTGTGCTGTTGCATGGCTTGCTGCTTTTGCTGTTCATATTATCGGTAGTCTTTTAGGTTTTGTATGATTCCGCTTGCCTTAATGCTCTTTCTCCTGCCATATTTCATATATGGAAAGGGAAGAGACAAAGGCAGCATTTGCTGAAGCATATAGAAGACTCCAATCATCAGATCCTCAGAGGCGGATGACAGTGAAGGATGTTGCTGTTGCCGCAGGTTATGACAGACATACGTTTTATTATCATTTCAAAGGTCTCAATGACCTTGTTTCCTGGATATTCGATCAGGAGATATCCAGGATAATAACCCAGGATAAAGGTACCTGGGGACTAATTATTCCAGAGCTTGTTCAATATGTCTCTGAAAACAGAACCCTCATTCTATCAATTCATCATTCATCAAGCCATGATGAAATAGAGAGACTCCTTATTAACAAGATAGATGAGCTGATAATCTCCTACATGGCTGGGGATACAGCATTCTCATCCATTCCGGAGAGAAAGAAAGATAAGCTTGCAAGGTTCCTTTCAGGCGGAATAGTAGCACTCATCGATGAATGGCTCAGAACAGGATTAGAGGAGAGTTCTGATACATTCACCGAAGAGCTTCTCTCTGTTGTAAGAAAAAGCCTGGAGGGGTTCCAGGCTCTGTGAGTTTAGGCGATATCAATAGGGATTGTCTTTATTTTCTTTCTATAGACATAAACAAAGAAGATGATTGAAAGCGTTAGTCCGAATATTTCAGCTATCCCGAATGAAAGCCAGACGTTATCGAGAACACCAAGTGATGAGAGAAACCAGGCTACAGGGAGAAGCACGACTATCTGACGAACAATCGAGACTATCATGGAAGCGTAGCCTCCACCTGTTGCCTGGAACATTGATGTGAGGCTTATCGAGATTGCCGCTGGAATGAAACAGAGGGATATCAATCTGAGAGCTCTTGTGCCTATCGAGAGCATCTCGCTGGAAGCTGCGAACATTGAGAGAAGCACTCCTGGTACCAGCTGGAAGAGAAGGAAGCCAAGACACATGATCAATACCGCAATCGTTCCTCCGGTTTTAAGTGTTGAAAGCATTCTGCTTCTCTTTCTTGCTCCATAGTTGAAAGCGATGATCGGAATCATACCAGCCTGAAGTCCGAATACAGGCATGAAGATAAAGGACTGGAGCTTGAAGTAAACACCTAGTACGGAAACAGCTGTTGCTGTGAATGAAATCAGGATTGAATTCATAGCGCTTACACTTACAGTACCGACGCTGTTCATTATTATTGTGGGAACACCTACAGCGTAGATTTCCTTTATTATCCTTCCAGATGGCCTGAACTTCTTCAGATTCAGATGAAGCTTTATGTATTTATTCCTGCTTACGAATATAAGGGCTGCGGTCATTGATACCATCTGGCCAAGCACAGTTGCAATTGCAGCTCCTGTAACGCTCATGTTGAAGCCAAAGATGAAGACAGGATCAAGGATTATGTTTGTGATAGCTCCAAGTGACTGGGCTATCATGGGGTGGATAGAATCCCCTGTTGCCTGCATTATTCTTTCCGCTGTTATATCAATGAAGATGCCGAAGGAGAATATAAGACAGATACTTGCATACTCTGTCGTGAGAGCAAGGAGTTCCTCATCCTCTGTGAAGAGCGAGATGAACGGGCCTGTTCCGAAGATGCCGAAGATGGCAAAAGCAAGCCATGTGATAATGGCAAGGAAGAATCCGTTATTTGCAGCGGCTTCAGCTTCATCATTTCTCTTCTCTCCAAGCTTTCTCGCAAGGTATGAGTTGACACCTACTGCTGTACCTATTCCGAAAGCTATCATAAGGCTCTGGAGAGGATAGGCAAGGGATACAGCTGTGAGCGCATTTTCCGATACTCTTGCAACGAAGATACTGTCAACGACATTGTATAGAGCCTGAATAAGCATCGACAGCATCAAGGGTAATGATAATTTTACTATCAGCTTGGGAATGGACTCATAGCCCATTATGTTCTCTTTAACATTATTTTCCATGGCGCATTAGAGTATCAGGAAAAAGATTGTTGTTTGCAATATGAATTTCACTGATTTGCTTAAATCGTGGTTTCATAATCTGACGTGTCGCTGATTTTATGGTAGCCTTTCTCTATGAGGCGGATTCTCCTGTTAGTTTTATTTCTCATGCCAGCATTGCTTTGCGGTGCTGCATTTGATGATATTCTCTCCAGTGCTTATTCAACCAGCTCCGAAGCTGAGAGCGCGAGGCTTAGATATGAATCTGGACTTCTTGATATAGCCCAGGCAGAGCTTGACGATAAAACAGATTATTCTGTATCCCTTGCCGTTTCGCCTCTTGAGAACGAGACTGAGATAATTTCCATCTCTGACCTCTCTTTCAGTGCTACGCTTCCCGATGATGATACCCTTATAAGAGCCTCTATCCCATTCAGCGTGCGTTATGATGGAAGTGGCGGCTATCTATCTCCATCGCTTTCTGTTTCCCATGCTTTTGACTGGGGGCGTGATGATGATATTCTGGAGAACCTGCAGATAGCTTTATCCCGTCTTTCTGTTGATCGAAGCTTCGATTCTGATCTTCTTTCTCTGGAATCCAGTGTTCTTGGCTCTATTTCCTCGATTCTGGAAAATGAGAGAAGTCTGATGGAAAGTGAGGAGAATCTCAGAGATCTTAAAAGGGAACTTTCAGATTCGTTGGCACTCGGAATGATTACAGAGGATTCCCTGAACTATATAGAACTTCAGTTATCAATCAAAAGGGAAGAAGACAGTATCGCAATACTCGATCGAGAGAGAGCTGAGCTCGAGAAGGTCTTCAGCAATCTTACAGGAATGGAGTGGGATGGTGTTGATAGCATTCCGCTCCCATCTTTCCCGGATATTCTTTCATATACAACAGCATCTACATTAAAGGAAGCGGAACTTGCTTCTCAGATAGCCTCAGAAGAGTATCTTCTCGAGGAGTCTAGAC
>CASDRY010000010.1 GCA_949283235.1 uncultured Spirochaetales bacterium
AGGGGATAGGTTATCTTTTCATAGCTCCTTTCCTTATTATGTTCGCGGTTTTCAAGCTCTATCCGATGATTTACGGATTCATTGTCAGTTTCTGGGATCGCAATTCAGAGATGAAGCTGATGGATACCACATTCGTCGGCTTTGAAAACTATATCGATGTTCTTACAAACAGGTCCTTCTGGGAAGCTTTTGGGCATTCCATCGTTTTCTCAGTTATCTATATTGCATTTCTGATGGTCTTCGGCTTCATCATTGCAATAGTCCTCAACAGGAATTTCAAGGGAAGAACCGCTGTAAGAACCTGCTTCTATATTCCTTATGTCACAAATATGATTGCAGTTGGTATTGTGTTCAAATACCTTCTCAATCCTTCAAGAGGACCTGTTAATGCTATCTTCCGTGTTCTTGGAATGGAAGGTCCAAAATGGTTCTCAAGTCCAACGCTTGCCCTCCCTACATCCGCACTCGTTGCAGCATGGGCGGCGCTTGCTTTCCATATCATCACATGTCTTGCAGCTTTGCAGGATATTCCAAGAGATGTCTATGAGGTTTCAGATATCGAGGGCGCTACATTCATGCAGAAGGTCAGGTATATTATCCTTCCTTATCTTACTCCTACGCTTTTTATGCTTCTTACCATCACGCTTATAAATTCATTCAGGAATTATACAGCGATTGTTGGTCTGACAGGTGGCGGGCCTGGCACATCAACCAAGGTTGTTTCGCTTCTCATATATGATGATGCCTTCAATTTCATGAAGTTCAGTATTGCTAGTGCTGAAGGCGTTATCTTCACCTTGTTTATCATCATAGTGAATAGGATATTCACAAAAGTGAGGACTGTATGGGAAAATCGCTGAAGAAGAATAATATTGTTTTCACAATCGTGATGTGGATTCTGGCCATTCTCATGGTTTATCCATTCATAATGATGGTCGCGATTTCATTCAGACCCTCCGGACAGGCATACATGCCTCTCTTCTCGTCAGGGATTCTCTATACCTTGAGAAACTACAATGAAGTCCTTACTCACCCGAACTTCTTTGACTGGTACAGAAACACGATAGTCACAGTTGCTGTGACGATAATAATAAGGCTTGCTATAACACTTCTCGCGGCTTACTCGTTCAGCCGTCTCCGCTTCCGTGGAAAGGCTCTCATCCTAGGCTTCCTTGTCGCTACGATGATGGTTCCGGGAGAGACTACAATGGTTCCGAGGTATCTTTATTTCCAGCAGATACATATTCTCAATACTCTCTGGTCTATTGTTCTTCCTGAAGCTAGTGAGGTTTTCTATCTGATACTCCTTACAGAGTTCTTTTCTTCAATTCCTGGAGATTTCACAGAAGCTGCCGCAATAGATGGGGCAGGGCATGGTACAGTTCTTTTCAAGATCTTCGTTCCGCTCTCAGGTCCCGCGATTGCTACTACGATCCTTTTCAGCTTCATAAATATCTGGAATAACTTCCTTGATCCATATCTCTTCATAAACAGGATAAGCATGCAGCTTATTACTCCTGCTCTGCAGTTCTTCCAGGAGCAGGGTGGGGCGAACATGCCTGTGCAGATGGCGGGATCATCTCTTGCTCTCATTCCTGTTATAATACTCTTCATCTTCACACAGAAGTATTTCGTCCAGGGTGTTGCCTCTGCTGGTATCAAGGGATAAGAAGCTATGGCCCTGCATCGTCGCAGGGCTTTTAAAATATTGGAAAAAATTTTTCTAAAATACTTTACATTGTTTTTAATTCCATGTATAAATTCAAAGGCTATGCCACTCTGCCTGTGCAGGGGTAAGGTTGTGAAGGATTTCGAAAGGAATCCAGAGCAAGCGGGCCGTTAGCTCAGCAGGTAGAGCAACGCCCTTTTAAGGCGTGGGTCATTGGTCCGAATCCAATACGGCTCATCGTGTCTCCCTCGTCTAGTGGTTAGGACATCGGGTTTTCATCCCGACAACGCGGGTTCGATCCCCGCGGGAGATGACTAAGGTTCTCAGAGATGGGGACCTTTTTCTTTGCTGATTTTCAGAAAAATTCATGTATATTTATTTGATATGCTGCTGATTGCCTAAACTCTGGCCGCTGTTGCTTTAACTTGAATCAGTTCTTTGTGTGCAATCTCATTGCTTTTCTGGTATTATCAATGAAACTGAAAGATGGAGACTGAAGATGGCAGGATACCAACTCATGCATCTTGATGATGTTGTTGCTGATGTTACCATTGATGATTTCAATGGTGCTTTGGTATCTGTTGAGAAGATAGTCAATCCAGAAATAGTGCCATATAGAGCTGCTAGAAGTATAAATGACTTCAGGCAATGGTGGGCAGACCGGGCTATTCCTGAAACAAGAACGGCTCTTAAGGATTTTCTTTCAAGCCATGATATCAAATCAACAGGATTATATCTTCTTGATAACCTGGGGTTGAGTCTTTCAGATTGCTATTGGATCAGACCTTCTGGAGTTTCTATTTCCTGGAAAGATGTAAATCTGTTTAAGAATCCTTTCCAGAATTCCTTACTTATTAAAAAGAAAACTCAGAGCCATTCCGGACAGGATATGACTACCTACACTTCAGCCTACAGTCCAGACGCCTCCACAGGTGGTAATCTACCAAAGTGGTGGATTATAGATAACGATGTAAGATGTCTTGTAAAAGGAAATGATGGCCAGACTTCTCAGCAAAGCCTCAATGAGGTCTTAGCGACAAAAATACATGCAGCACAGGGATATAGTAATTATGCTGCATACAGCCTTGTAAAGCTTCCTAATTCAAGATTTGGCTGCAGATGCTCAGCATTTACATCTGAAAAAGAGGAATTCATAAGTGCATGGGAACTTGTTGGACGTAATGACTATGGGAAAGAGGAATCATTCAGACAGAATTTCATAAAAGCTTGCTGTTCTGGAGGGCTTGATGATGCAGAGGTCATAAAAGGTCTCGATTACATGGCCCTTACTGATTTTGTAATATGCAATGCTGACCGCCATATGAATAATTTCGGAGTTTTAAGAGATTCTGAAACTTTGCGTTTTATAAAACTTGCACCGATTTTCGATTCAGGAAACAGCATGATGTACAAAACACCTGATCAGGTTTCACTTTCACGATCTTTGTATGAGAAGATCAAAGGGTTTTATCGCTCATATAAGGCATCTGTTGAACATATTTCTGATTTTTCTCTTCTGGATGTATCAAAGCTGCCTTCGAAAGAGGATATAGAAACGCTTTATAGCCGTGACCGGATTCTTGCACAATTCAGTTCTGATTTTTCAGCTCTTATCCATCAGAGGGCGGAGATTATAGAAGCTATTCAGAATGGGAAGAAATACTATGAGGCAACTAGAATGTTCCTCCAGTCTACGGGAGATCTCTGATTTTCATTTAGATGAAAAAAGAGAGGTGCGGTGACCTCTCTTTAGCCTGGTGTAAAACTCCTCAGCTTGGGATTGCATTGATATTCCTTCGCAGCGCAAGTCCCTTTTCGATCTTTTTCATCTTGTAAAGATAGCAGAATGGAATAAGGAAACCAGCTCCGCACCATGCAACAGGGGAGGCGAAGCAGATTCCGGTATAACCAAGTGCGAGGGGAAGGGTGAACGCTGCTATTGCTCTCATAACAAGCTCTGCAATTGAGCTTATAAGTGGAATTGTTCCAGATCCGAGACCTTGGCTTCCTGTTCTGTATATGAAAATCATTCCAAGCGGAATGAAGAACCATGCAACTGTTCTTACATACTGAACAGCCATGCTTATGATCTCAGGGGAGGTTGAATTGCTATCCATGAAGATAAGGCTGAACTTATCTGCGAAGATATATGCAATAGCAAATGTAATGAATGCTCCGATACACATGATAAGAAAGGATATCCTGAAGCCTTTCCTGATTCTTGCAGTATCTCCTGCTCCGAGGTTCTGGCTTGCAAATGTTGATATCCCCATGCCAAGAGCGGGGAAGAACTGTGTTACAAGATTCTCGATCTTACCGCCAACAGAATAGGCGGCGACTGTATCAGAACCGAACCCATTTATTGCAGCCTGCACTATAATAACGCCTAGCGCGCATACAGAGAACTGAACAGCTCCTGGAATTCCTATCTTTGTGAGCCGTATGCAGAGAGGTATATCTACCTTCCAGTCACCTTTCTCGAATTGGAATATAGGGAAACGCTTCCTGATATACACAAGCGATACCAGAGCGCTTATACCTTGTGCGATGATTGTTGCTATTGCAACTCCAGCGCAGCCAAGTGGTATGACAATTACAAAGAAGAGATCCAGACCTATATTCAGCACTGAAGAAAGAAGCAGGAAGTAAACAGGGCTTCTTCCATCTCCGACAGCTCTCAGGATGGATGAGAAGAGATTGTAGAATATAGCTGTTCCGATGCCTGCATAGATTATGCTGATATAGGCATTGGCTTCCTTTATGATGTTCTCTGGTGTGTCTATAAGTCGAAGAAGTGCCTCAGAGAAGACATAAAAGAGGACTGCTATCACAACGGACCAGAGTGCAGAGCAGAGAATTCCCATCGCATAGGATTTCCTCATCATCTTCATGTCGCGCGCTCCATAGCTTTGGCTGACGATTACTGCAAATCCTGCAGTGAGGCCTTGAGCGAAACCAACGACCATGAAGCTGAAACCCGAGGTAGAGCCTACAGCTGCAAGGGCATCAACTCCTACGAATCGTCCTACAACGATGGTATCAACCATGCTGTAAAGCTGCTGAAAGACATTCCCTATAAAGAGGGGAATGGTGAAGGTAAGAAGCAATCTAAGGGGCGAGCCCTTTGTCATGTCGCATTCCATAGCAACGTGCATTATCCTTTGCTTTGGATGTTTGTCAACTACTATTCTGTCTAATACAAAAAACTCCTTACTAAAGACTGAAAATCAGCAAGGAATGATTGACTTTTCATCCATGATTCATGCCAGAATTGCAGGGTAAGGAGTATGCAATGAAGAATGCTTCCATCACTGTCTCATTTGGAAATGAGATATCAAAGATTGATAACAGGATTTATGGTTCATTTATTGAGCACCTCGGAAGAGCTGTATATGGAGGAATCTATCAGCCTGGAAATCCTAATTCAGATGAAAACGGATTCAGAAAGGATGTAATAGAGCTTGTAAAGAAGCTTGGAGTACCTATTGTCCGCTATCCGGGCGGAAATTTTGTCTCAGGCTATAACTGGGAAGATGGAGTCGGTCCTAAGGATAAGAGACCTGTAAAGCTTGACCTTGCCTGGTTCACTACAGAGACAAATGAATTTGGTATGCAGGAGTTTGACAAGTGGCTCGAGAGCGTAGGGTCAGAGATGATGATGGCTGTCAATCTCGGTACAAGAGGCCCTGATGAGGCAAGGAATCTCCTTGAATATGCAAATTTTCCCGGAGGAACTTACTGGAGCGATCTGAGAAGATCTCACGGCAAGGAGAAGCCATATGGAATTCATACATGGTGCCTTGGAAATGAGATGGATGGACAGTGGCAGATAGGGCATAAGACAGCATATGAATATGCTCGTACAGCTACCGAGACAGCTAAGCTCATGAAGTGGATTGATCCATCGATAGAGCTTGTCGCGTGCGGAAGCTCCAATTTCAACATGAAGACATTCGGAGAGTGGGAGCATACGGTTCTCAAGGAAACGTATGATCATATCGACTACATCTCAATGCATGAGTATTACTCAAATGACAGGGATGATACGCCATCTTTCCTTGCTGAGAATATAGGGATGGACAGATTCATCAAAGCTGTTGTCGCTATCTGTGACATGGTCAAGGCAGAGAAGAAGAGCGATAAGACTATCAACATCTCCTTCGATGAATGGAATGTCTGGTATCATTCGAAGAAGCATGATGATGAGCTTGAGCATTGGGGAAGAGCTCCTCATCGTCTTGAAGATGTCTATAATTTCGAGGATGCCCTTCTTGTAGGAGGCCTTCTCATTACTCTCCTCAAGAACTCCGACAGAGTTAAGATCGCTTGCCTTGCTCAGCTTGTAAATGTAATCGCCCCGATAATGACAGATGATGAGAAAGCCTGGGCCCAGACGATTTATTACCCATTCTTCCATGCATCCTCATATGGGCGTGGTACCGCTATTGCTTCTTCGGTAAGCTGCGATACATACGACAGCGCAAAGTACAAGGATGTTCCTCTTATCGATAGCGTTGCTGTAAGAAACGATGAGAAGCGGGAGCTTACTGTATTTGTTCTCAATCGTTCCCTCACTGATGATGTGGAGCTTTCTCTCAGCTTCTCAGATGAAGTGAAGCCGATAGAGCACATCTATATGTCTGGTTATGATCTCAAGGCTGCAAACACAGCAGAAAGCGGAGAGATCGTTCCTAAAACACAGACGCTTGAGAATGGCAACGTTAAGCTTGATAAAGCTTCCTGGAATGTTCTCAGATACTCTTTCTGATAATCTTCACCTTCTTGATTTTCCATCTTGAACCTGAATATGCCTTTGTAGATAATAGGCCAAGGAGATACGATACATGGCCTATTTCTACAAGGATCTTTCGCGTACTTTCAGCGAATACCTTCTTGTTCCCGGATATTCCTCAGCGGAATGCATTCCTGGTAATGTTTCTTTAAGAACACCCCTCGTTAAGTTCAGAAAAGGTGAAGAACCTAGACTGCATCTCAATATACCTATGGTAAGTGCGATAATGCAGGCAGTCTCTGGCGAGAAAATGGGTGAGGCCCTTGCAAGAGAGGGCGGAGTTGCTTTCATATATGGTTCTCAGAGCCCTGATAGCGAAGCTGAGATGGTCAGGAAGGTTAAGTCCTATAAAGCAGGTTTTGTTGTTTCGGAATGCAATCTGCGTCCTGATGATACGCTTCAGGATGTCCTTGATCTGACAAAACGCACAGGTCATTCCACAATAGCAATTACTAGCGATGGAAGCCCGAGCGGTAAGCTTGAAGGTGTGGTCACTTCCCGTGATTACAGAGTCTCTAGAATGAGCATCGACACACCTGTTAATACCTTCATGACTCCTTATGACAAGCTTGTGAAGGCAGAGGATGGGATTACTCTTTCAGAGGCTAATGACATAATCTGGGAGCATAAGCTAAATCAGTTGCCGATTGTTGATAAGAATGGCTGTCTTGTCTCATTCGTTTTCAGAAAGGACTATTCCATTCACAAGGAAAATCCCAATGAGCTTCTTGATGTTCATAAGCGCTACATTGTCGGTGCAGGTATCAACACAAGGGATTATGAGGAGCGTGTACCAAAACTCATCGAAGCGGGAGCTGATGTGCTTTGTATCGATTCCTCAGAGGGCTTTTCAGAGTGGCAGAAAAGGACGCTGGGCTGGATTCGCGAAAACTATGGTGACAGTGTGATGGTAGGAGCTGGCAATGTTGTTGATGCTGAAGGCTTCAGGTTCCTTGCAGAGTGTGGTGCTGATTTCATAAAAGTCGGAATAGGAGGGGGCTCTATATGCATCACCAGGGAGACAAAAGGTATCGGAAGAGGGCAGGCTAGTGCGCTCATTGATGTTGTTGCAGCCCGTGATGAGTATTTTAAGGAAACCGGTATATACATTCCTGTCTGCTCAGATGGTGGAATCGTTTTTGATTATCATATAACGCTTGCACTTGCTATGGGTGCTGATTTCGTTATGCTTGGCCGCTATTTTGCCCGTTTTGACGAGTCTCCTTCTGCATTGGTGAATATAAATGGCAATTATCTCAAGGAATATTGGGGAGAGGGCTCTCAGAGAGCAAGGAACTGGCAGCGCTATGACCTGGGAGGTGCTAAGAAGCTTTCCTTCCCTGAAGGTGTTGATTCATATGTGCCATATGCTGGTTCTTTGAAGGATAATGTTGCTTTGACTATTTCCAAGATAAAATCAACGATGTGCAACTGCGGAGCTTTATCGCTTGAGGAACTCCGCACAAAGGCAAAGCTTACAGTTGTCAGTGCAACCTCCATAAAGGAAGGAGGCGCACATGACGTTATCCTCAAGGATAGGGATCAGTGAGAGAGGAGTTTCTTCTCTCCTGTCCTATTTACGATATAGATACCTGCGGAGACAAGAATGAGGGCTAGCAGCTTATTGATCTGAAGAGCCTGATCGACCTCTCCCAGGAATATAGCTGATAGAAGAACCCCGAAAAGCGGTGTCATGAAACTGAAGATTGATACCCTGCTTACGGGGTTATTCTTCATGAGAATTCCCCAGACAGTGTAAGCAACTGCAGATATGAAAGCCATGTAGAGAAGAAGGATGTAGGCAGATACCTGAGGAACCAATGTGATTCTTCCTCCAAGGGCAAAGCCTACAACCATCATTACAAATCCTCCAAGTATGAACTGATAGCCTGAAAGCATTACCACGCTGAATCTCTTTGAGTAGTTCTTAACAAGGATTCCGGAAAGTGCAAGGCTTATTGTCGAAAGAAGAACAAGGCCTTCTCCAAGGAAGGAGAATGAAAAGACTGTTTTCTCTCCGAATGTGATATTCATTATTATAAGGCCAGCAAATCCCATTATACAGCCAGCTATCTTTTTCACTGTGAGCGGTTCCAGTCTGAATACCAATGAAACAAGAAGAATTGAGAAGAATCCGCTTGCGCCTGATATAATCGTTCCTGCAACTCCGCTTGTATGGGCAAGTCCAACATAGAAGCAGAAATACTGGACCATTGTCTGGGCAAGGCTGAGTTTGAATATGGAAGGGAAGGAGCCTTTTTCAGGCTTGATTAAATGTCCTTCCATTATAGACTGCACGATGATAATCAGAATACCTGCAAGAAAGAATCTCATTCCTGCAAAGAGAATTATGGAAACAGTGTCTGAATTCTCGATACCGAATATCTGATAACCAATCTTGATTGAAGGCGTTGCACTTCCCCATAGAAAGCAGCAGAGCATAGCGAGCAGAAATACTACCGGCAATTCGGTAAGTCTGTTTTTCTTCTCCATTTTTAACCTCTTTTTCAATGAAAAAGCCGGCTTTTACCGGCTCTAATGAACGATATAAGATAGGAGTTTCTTAGTCAATATAAGAGTGCTACTTCGAAATTCCAAGATAAAATAAAAAATTTATTCCAAATTCTCTAGACATTATCCTGCAGTTCTGCAATAATAGCGTCGTTCAAACGGAGGATTAGCTCAGCGGGAGAGCGCTTGCCTTACAAGCAAGATGTCACAAGTTCAATCCTTGTATCCTCCATTAGAAAAACTCCTTGTACTGCAAGGAGTTTTTTCATCAGCGGTATTTTCGTTGTACCTTTTCTGTATCACTTTATCAAAAACAACTTGAACTCTATTTTATAAACTAGGGATTCTGTATACAAATTGATTTAATGTATAGAATTGACAAATTTACGAACTTTCTTTCAATAGTTATTATTATCGCTATGATATATCAAACATAAATGAGAAAGATTTCATTGCCAGTAAAGAAGTTACACTTTTATTGAATATTATTCATAGTTAATAGAATAGAGTTCAGGAAACAAGTATAAAACATGGTTTAATCCTCCTGTTTGGAGGAGTGGAAATGCTCCAGGAGGTGATGAGTAGAATAATAAGTTCATAGAAAGATTCAGAGGAAGAATTCGTTGTCTATGAGAGTTCTTTAAAATTATTTGAAATCTAATTTCCAATAGGCATGACATCAATATCTGACTAATCATGCCTGTTAAAATCTCAACATATGGTTTCCTTTGTATAGTTATATTCAATATCAGTTTTCTAGATAATCTGAGAG
>CASDRY010000011.1 GCA_949283235.1 uncultured Spirochaetales bacterium
ACGATAGTCATCAAACCTAATCTTGTAGTCTCTTCAGATCCGGAGAATGGGGAAACCACTCACACGAGTATAGTGAAGACTACAGTTGAGTATCTTCTCGATAATGGCTTCAGGAACATAACAATCGCAGAAGGTTCCTGGATCGGAGCATCCACCGAGGAATGCTTCAGAAAGCTTGGCTACTACGATATCAAAAAGGAATATGGAGTGCGTCTTGTCGATACAAAGAAGGACAAGTACAGGAAAGTCGCTCCAGCTGGTATCGAGATGGAGATCTCAACGACATTTCTTGACTCGGATTTCTTCATAAATATTCCTGTACTTAAAGGACATTGCCAGACGCTTATGACACATGCAATGAAGAATCTCAAGGGATGTCTCTCAGATAAATCAAAAAGGGATTTCCATCGCATGGGACTGAATTTGCCTATTGCCGCGCTCAATACTGTCCTGAAACCTGACCTGACAATTTCCGATGGAATCTGCGGGGACCTGGATTTCGAGGAGGGAGGGAATCCTGTAGAGACAGACAGAATGATGTCTTCTGATAACCCTGTGCTTCTCGATGCCTATGCAGCCACTCTTATGGGATATAGCCCTGATGAGATTGGATACATAAGGGAAGCAAGGAAGCTTGGGCTTATCGAAAGCTATGACTGGACCCTTAACGAGCTTTCAAAGCCAGTTGCTGGAAAAGCAAAGCCAAAGGGAAGCGTAAAGCAGCTCTCAAGCTATACACTTCCAGATGAAGCATGTTCCGCATGTTATGCATCCCTTATAAGGGCACTGAAGATTTTCGAGGAAGAAGGAGGAAAGATTCAGGAGAAGATAGCTATCGGGCAGGGATACAGAGGGAAAAGCCCAGAACTAGGTGTTGGCGCATGCTGCTCGAAAGCAAGGATAAACGTTAAGGGATGTCCTGCCAGTGCTGATGACATACTATCGATGTTAAGGAGTCTTTAATGGTAATACGGGATGCAGTTAGTGAGGATGCTGAAGCTCTTGCTGATATCTATAGATACTACGTTGAAGAGACGGCAATCTCTTTTGAATATACAGCTCCGGACAAAGATGAGATGGAGAGAAGGAGAAAGACATATTCAGATTTCTATCCCTATCTTGTCGCTGAGGAGAATGGTAAAGTCGTTGGATACGCATACGCTCATCCGTTTTCACAGCGTGCTGCATACTACAGAAGCGCTGAGATAACGATCTATCTCGATAAATCAGAGCTCCACCATGGTTATGGGAAAGCTCTTTACGATGAAATAGAGAGGAGACTGAAAGGAAGCGGTGTAACTAATCTCTATGCTATCGTCATGTATCCAGGAGCTGGAAGCGTGGAGTTCCATGAGAAGATGGGCTACAGGATTGTCGGGAAGCTTACAGACTGCGGAGAGAAATTCGGGAAACTATGGTCGGTTGTCTACATGGAGAAGAGGATATGATCATTGACAGCCATTTCCATTTCAGCTCGATGATGAGGAAAGGCATCGCTACCCTTCCTGAGGACCTTATCGGAATAGATATCGGGACAGATGGAGGAGATGAGAGAGAAAGGATAGCTGTCCTTCCAAAGAGCAAGAATATATTCATATCAATAGGATCGGGGCCTTGGGTACTGGATGATGAGAGCTATGAAAGCCCTGAGAAAGAAAGGGAGAAGCTTCTTGCGGATTACAATGAATTCGGATGCGATGCCATTGGTGAATGCGGTTATGATAATCATTGGGGATATGGCACTAAGGAGGAGCAGGAAAAGCTTTTCATGATGCAGCTTGAACTCGCATCAGAGCTGATGCTACCGATCATAATCCACACCAGGGATGCCGACGAGGAGATTAAAGCAGCATTCGAGTCCGAAGCTTTCAGATGCCGAGGGATAATGCATTGCTTCTCCTCTGATATCTCACTTATGAGAAAGGCTCTGGATAAAGGCTTATACATCTCTTTTGCAGGAAATGTCACATACAAATCAAATGTGAAAATACAGGAAGCCGCAAAATATGTTCCTATTGACAGGATTCTCTATGAGACAGACTCCCCTTACCTTGCACCTCTCCCGATGAGAGGAAAGCCCTGCTGCCCGGAATATACTGAATACACACTCGATTTCCTTTCCGCTCTGCGAGGAGAAGACAGGGAAAAGCTCAAGGAAGCAGTTAAAGATAATCTCTATGCGGTTTTACAGCGTGAGGAGAGTGTAAGAAAGCTCAGCCTTTCCTGATAAAAGATTTTCTATGGTGCTATCCCAATCGATGGAGACAGCATAGCTTATATCCGTTGTCTCCATTGCGGCACTGTCTCGTACATCAAGCACAGCATTCCAATCATGATCAGACCTGAGAAGCTCCATTGAGGAAATAGGTGTGAGAACAAGAACATTTTCCGCATTGGCAAGAGATGCTTTCAGCGCATCAAGATTTGCAACAGAAACACGACCTGAATATGTCACGCTATCCAGCTCTGGCCTTACCTCTGAAAGATGAGAGAAGATTTCCTTTGCATAAGGATCCGATTCCTCGAAAAGAACCACAGGGTTTTCAAGTGATAACGCAGACTCCCACATTCTCCCCTCATCTATCTGCAGTACAGCAACAGGATTCTCCCCTTCTTCAGCTTCTCGTCCGAAAAGATAGGTGTTGGTGTTATCAGGAAGGGCAGCATCTGGTGCGGTTATCACGAGATCTGCATTCTCTGGAGCTGTCATTCTGTATTTCAGGATGTTTCCAGGTTCTGGAAGCTCATACCCAGGAGGGAATGACGAAGATGTCACAAAAGCAACAGCTGGCCTTGTGAAATAGAAAACAGCACATATGAGCACTATAAAGAGAATAACTGCAGCTAATGCTACCAACACCTTCTTCCGCATACTGAGAGAATACCTAGACTGAGAAGATGAATCAATTCCATGTTGACCGCATTCCATGCTATGGGATAGTCTTATCTAAGATAAGAACAAGGAGGCAGATCCATGATCAGCTATAAGGAAGTAGGACTTGTCAATACACGAGACATGTTCGCAAAGGCAATGAAAGGCCAGTACGCCATCGGAGCCTTCAACTTCAACAATATGGAACAGATGCAGGCGATTATCGCAGCTTGTGTCGAGACAAAGGCACCTGTTATTCTTCAGGTTTCAAAGGGCGCAAGAGACTATGCCAACATCAACATTCTCCGCAACATGGCTCGCGGAAGCGTAGAGTACGCACATGAGCTTGGCTGTGATATCCCTATCGTTCTCCATCTCGATCACGGTGATTCTTTCCAGACAGCAAAGGATTGCATCGACAATGGATTCTCATCTGTCATGATTGATGGCTCACACCTTCCATATGAAGAGAATATCGCTCTTACAAGAAAGGTTGTTGAATATGCTCACGAGCATGATGTAACTGTAGAGGGAGAGCTTGGAGTTCTTGCAGGAATCGAAGATGAAGTATCTTCAGCTGTATCCCACTACACACGTCCAGAGGAAGTTGTAGACTTCTCAACACGCACTGGTGTTGATTCTCTTGCAATCTCTATCGGAACAAGCCATGGCGCTTACAAGTTCACACCGGAGCAGTGCACAAGAAATGCAGAGGGAATTCTTATTCCACCTCCGCTAAGATTCGACATCCTCGAGGAAATCGAGAAGGAGCTTCCAGGCTTCCCAATCGTTCTTCACGGAGCTTCCTCAGTTCCACAGGAGTATGTAAAGATTATCAACGAGCATGGCGGAAAGCTTGCTGACAGCGTAGGTATTCCAGAGGAGCAGCTCAGGAAGGCAGCTAAGTCTGCAGTCTGCAAGATCAATATCGATTCCGATGGTCGTCTTGCAATGACAGCTACTATCAGAAGGATCTTCGATGAGAAACCAGCTGAGTTTGATCCTAGAAAGTATCTTGGACCAGCTCGTGAGGAGCTCAAGAAGATGTATATGCACAAGAATGTTGACGTTCTTGGCAGCGCAGGACATGCACTTGACTGATGGAAGTACAAAGGGGACAGAGCAATCTGTCCCTGTTGCTTTTCCCTCTCGACAGAGTGAATCAGAATATGATATAAAGATTCGGTGTGATTCAGTCACGCCATTTCTTCATGTGAATAGGTCAGATATCTGTACTATAAGGAGTTCAGTTGGCTACTAGGGAGCTTAGAATCAATCGGCAGATAAGAGCACATCAGGTGCTGGTTATCGATGAGAACGGTGTGCAGAGGGGCGTAATGAGCGTTCCTGAGGCCTGCCGCTTGGCAGATGAAGCGGGAATGGATCTTGTTGAGGTCTCCCCAAATGCAAATCCCCCGGTATGCAAGATTCTCGATTTCGGCAGATACCGCTATGAGATGGAGAAGAAGTCCAGAGAGGCTAAGAAGAATCAGACTGTAGTCAAGATCAAGGAGATCAGGATGCAGCCTAAGATTGAAAAGCACGATCTGGAGACAAAGAGCAAGGCAATTGCTGAATTCCTCCAGCAGGGGAATAAAGTAAAGGTCTCAATCCGTTTCCGCGGACGTGAGCTTGCCCATCCAGAACTTGGAAAGGTTGTACTTGATAAGATTCTCGATGCTCTTACAGAGCTGGGAGTGCAGTATAATCTTGATAAGGGTGCTCTTATGGAAGGAAAGATGATGAGCATGACAGTCTCCCCTTCCAAAGGAAAGTAAAGATTCTCCGTATGGAGATGATATATCGTAGCTTCAGGGGTTCTTGTTCCCTGCGGCGCGAATAAGTGAGGTAGGTAATAAAATGCCTAAGATGAAAACAAGAAAGTCAGCGTCCAAGCGCTACAAGGTGACGGGATCTGGCAAGGTGGCTTACAAGAAGATGGGCCTCCGCCATATTCTCACAAAGAAGAGCTCTAAGAGAAAGATGCACCTGAGACATGGTGGAATTCTTTCCCCAGTCGAACAGAAGAGAGCAAAGTCAATGCTCCCTTATGCTAATTAAGGAGTGTGTGAGAAATGCCAAGAGCAGTAGACGGAACCAGGCGTTCGGATAGAAGGAAGAAGATCCTCAACCAGGCTAAAGGATATTGGGGAAGAAGAAGCACCAATCACCGCGTTGCAAAAGATGCTGTTGCAAAAGCAGGTCAGTACGCATATCGTGGAAGAAAGGAAAAGAAGAGAGATTTCAGAAAGCTTTGGATTGCAAGAATCTCTGCAGCAGTTCAGGCAGAAGGTCTTAACTACTCACAGTTCATGCATGGACTCAAGCTTATGAACAACACTCTCAACAGAAAGGCTCTTTCCAATATGGCTATCGAGGATAAGGCTGCATTTTCAGCACTCGTAGCAGAGGTTAAGAAGGCACTTGCCTAAGGAGGTTTTATGACCACGATTGAAAGCAGCAGGCTATTGCTAATGAGAGTACAGAAGGCGGTTGGACTTATCAAACACCTTCGCGATGAAAACAAGGAGCTTCAAGCTAGGTTCACACTTGTTGAGAATCATAATAAAGAGCTTCAGGATCTCTACGATAAGCTAAGCACAGATCAGGCTGCTATCGATCAGGCCATTGCCTCAGCTCTCGAAGAGCTCGATACATCTCTCGGGGATCTCGAAGGTTTCGAGGATTTCGGAACTCTCGACTCCGAAGAGCTTTCCCAGGCAGAGGATTTCTCTGCAGGAATCGATACAGATGATATGGATATCGAGACATTCGAGGACGAGGATCTCTAAGCTTTATTCCTTTGAGACAACGAGGAGGCAGAAATGCCTCCTTTTCTTGTTTCTCATTCATTTGATATCGACTTATTCAGATTTTTTCCTTCAAAACCTGACCAAAATCAGGACTTAGCGGGTATTACTTATAGGTGCATCTGATGGTGCTCCTAAAGGAGGCCTGCTATGTGCGATCAACACACTACGGCAGATTATCGTGAAGAACTCAAAAGTGTCACGATGGAAGATGATTACTTCTTCACTAAGTGCTTCAGCGGAGACAATGAATGCTCTGCTCTTATCCTGAGGATCATCCTGGACAGAGATGACCTGACAGTAGTCGAAGCAAGAACTCAGGACTGGATTCAGAATCTGGTAGGACACTCTGTCAAGCTTGATCTGTTCTGCCGCGACGCAGCGGGAAACATTTTTGATGTGGAAATCCAGAAGATTAAGGCAGGAGCAAGCAGCAGAAGGGCCCGCTTTTACAGCGCGGTGATGGATACGAGAAGCCTCGGAAAAGGAAAGAGCTATGATGATCTTCCTGAAAGCTATGTGATATTCATCACCCATGAAGATGCCATAGGAGAAGGCCAGGCTGTCTATGAGATTGAAAGATATGTCAAAGGAACATGGAGAGAATACGGAGATGGAACTCATATAATCCATGTGAGTGCCAATCTCACAGAGAAAGGAACGCCTCTTGGCAAGCTTATGCATGATTTAAGGTGTGCGGATCCAGATGAGATGCATTATACTGAGCTAAGGAATAAGGCAAGATACTACAAGCAAACAGAAGAAGGAGTGGCGGAGATGAGTGCAGTATTTGAAGCGATAGCGGAAAGGATAAGAGTAAAGAGTTTCGAGGAAGGAGAATCTGATGGAATTATAAAAGGCCGCAAAGAAGTAGCTAAGAGCCTTATAGCAGATGGAACACCATTATCCAAGGTTTCAGAGCTTACGAACCTTTCAATTGATGAGGTGAATAATCTCAGAAAATCAATGTCTCTCTGAGAATCGCAATAGAAATTTTCCTTACAGATCATAATGGACATTGAGAAAGCTCTCCAAAACGGAGGGCTTTCCTGCAGAATCAGGCCCTTTCATTTACCTGAATAACATTCCCAGTTCAAATAAAAGCAAATCATAAGATACAACCTAAAAGGTTATATAAATAAATAGGATTAACGCTTTAACCCAACCTAATAGTTATGGTTATTCCTCATTATCAGGATTCTCTTCAGTAGCTTCATCTTGTGGATCTTTCGAAGATTCTTCTTCAGATTCTGCCTTGGAATAGAGGGAATAATCTGTATCCTCAGGATACATCTCATAGTATCTCCTGAATGTTTCCGAAAGCCTTATCCCTGCAGCTTCAGCATACTCCTCAAGCTTGAGCATTGTTATCGTCTTCGCCTTGTTCCTGAAGTCAACTCCGACTCCTGCTGTCTCCCTCTCAAGTGCCTTAGCCATATCAGAGCGGCATGTATCGGAGCCTGTATTCTCATTCATCATCTGCTGCATTACCCTCAGCATCTTCCATCTGGAATGGACAATAGGAAAGAAATCTGAAGATGGTTCTATTCCATATAACCCCTCAGGACCTTTCTCTTCCAGTATTGAGAATGCTTCATATAGGTTTATCCCTAATGGATAGAACAGAGCTTCGATAGTGGATAGGAGAGGGAACCAGCCATCTCCGTTATAGACGGAAGCAAGATATCCATAGGAAACCGAAGGAGCAATACCCCTTCTTTCATAAGCGATAAGGACATGCAGAAGCGCAGACCTTGTGAACAAACTATTCACAGAAAACCTCCTTTTTGCAATGACTGAAAACATCTTCGGACAGAAGATCATAAAAAGCAACATAAAATTCATAAATATTTTCAGAAAAAGGAAATACGTGCGCATGCTACGTGCGCACGAGGTGACCATGAAACACATCTAACTGTCAATATCAAAATCAACTTTTTCAGAAAAAATGAGAGAAATTTCAGATAACCGAAACATACCACCAATGGGTAGTAAATAAAATTTCAAGAAAAAAAAGAACAAATGGCTTGACAAATCGCTACCGGGGGGGGGTAGGCTATTTGCAGTAAATAATTCGGAGGAATACACAATGAGAAAAATTCTTGTTGGTCTTATCGCAGCTATGATGCTTTTTGCTTTCACAGCATGCGAACCAAGCTCAATGACAGTGAACAACGTAAATGGTGTTCCTGTTGCAGCTACAATAACAAGTTCTGGTTCTTTCTATGCAGGAACTTCTGCAAATAATACACCAGTTGTTGTTAGCGTAACTTATGACAATGGCTATGTTCTTGAGAATGTAAATGCAAAGCTTGCATCCACAGGAAATGTTAAAGCTGGTACAAACTATGGTACAGTTTCTATTCCTGTTGCAGATTCTTCTACAGGATCAGCACTTGATGTTTCATTTACAGGTATTGCAGCAACAGAGCTTCGCCTTGCTCTTGATGAGGATGTAAAGGTTGAGTATGCAAAGGCTGATATCACATCAGAAACTGCAACTATTGATACAGATGGAGTAACAGCAACTCTTGTATATGCTGATGGACATGAGAGAACTCTGACATCAGATGTTTCTTATAAGTTCAACGGAACAGCAGCTGCTTCTTATCAGGATTCAACAGCAGTTATTGCAACAGTAACTGGAACAAACCTTACAGCTGATGATAAGGATCTTACAGCTGAGTACGCAATTGAAGTAACTGATTACACAGCTCCTGCAACAACTGTCACTGTAACATGGAATGTTCAGGTAGCAGATGAAGATGGAGAGTATACAAATTATAATTCTTCTTCAAATAAGCCATCTATTCTCTGGGGCGAGACTAAGTCAGATCTTCTTGCAAATATCAGAGTTCTTGCTACAACTACAACAAAAGTAGGAAATGGTGCTCCAACAACTACCACAGAGGTTCTTACACAGGGTTCCGATTATCAGGTATATGGAATTCCATCAGGAGAACTTAAGACAGCTGGTTCATTTACAGTTGTTCCACTTGTAGATACTACAGGAACACCTGCAATTACATTTAGCGACACAACAGTTTCTTATGATGTTGTAGATGATGTAGATTGGAATTCTCTTTCTGTAACTTGGGCAGAGACTCCAAAGAATCTTAAGGTAGAAGGAACTCTCAGCACAACAAGTGGTGATGATGTAGTTGTTTCTCTCAAGAAGCTTAGTGGAACAGCAATTGATACAGGAGTAACTTTCTCTTATATCGGAGTTTATTCATTCCCTGAGGAAGACTTCACTGCAGGTCAGTCTGTTTCACCTGTTGTAAAGGTTACATACGGCGACGAATTCAAGACAGCAACACTTTCAGCAAAGGCTCTTGGTGCTAAAGCTTAATGATTTGAACCCATGTTTTTCATGGGAATAAGGAGGACGCTATGGAAAACAAACCCACGTCCCTCCGTCAAAGGATTCCTAATGAGAAGCGTCAGGAATGCTTGAAGCTCTTTGAGCAGGGATACGGATACAAAAAGACCGCTCAGCTTGCAGGACTGAACACATATACAGTCAGGGAGTATAAGCGGAAGTTCGCTGCAGGAGATATGTCCTGGGCGGACAGAGGCGGGAAGGTTCTTTCCGTCTGAGAATAAAGATTATGCTGGATCAGGATTATTCCTGGTCCGGCTTTAAAGCTGGATATTACTCCTTCAGGACGCTGGGGGAATGATATAGATTCACCGTTTATGCGGTGAGGGGAGTGGAAGTCTCCCGCGACATTTTTATTTGAAGAGAGGTTCATCGTAGACCTATCTTCCGAAGTTTTTCTTTTGTCCTCAGATGCTTAGGTGTCTGAGGCAAATTTATTACCTTGCTTTGACTGTTAATCTTTATATTTGATATGATGCTGTTATGAGAGATGGGTTTGTAAAGGTTGCGGCGGCATCTCCAGAGCTTAGAGTTGCCGATCCTGCTTACAATGCCGGAAAGATTGTAGATTTAATCAGAAAAGCTGAAGGCATTGGTGTTAAGGTTCTTGTTTTTCCCGAGCTAGCTATTACTGGATATACATGTGGGGATCTCTTTTTTCAGAAAAGCTTGCAGAGAGCTGCAGATGACGCTTTGCTTTCGATAGTAAAAGATAGTGTTTCGTCTGACGCACTGGTTTTCGTTGGATATCCTTATTTATATAGAGGTAAGCTTTATAACACTGCTGCAGTAATAAAAAGCGGTAAGCTGCTTGCGCTTGTTCCAAAGAAGAACATTCCTACATATGGGGAGTTCTATGAGACAAGATGGTTTGCTTCCTGGTCTGATGATAATACCATCGTTAAATTGTTCGATGATGATGTGATTCTTGGAAATAAGATTATCTTTGATGCTTCATCTCCTTCAACATTGGCAATAGGCTGTGAAATCTGCGAGGATCTCTGGGTTCCGGAATCTCCATCTGTGCGTCTTGCCTTGAATGGCGCTACTGTCATTGTAAATCTTTCAGCTTCTGATGAGATCATAGGCAAAGAGGAGTATAGAAAGAATCTCATCTCATCTGTATCTGCGCGTCTTGCAGCTGGCTATATCTACGCAGATGCCTCAGATGGAGAAAGCACCACAGACATGGTCTTCACTGGAAGCAATATCATTGCGGAGAATGGATCTATCCTTACATCTTCGATGTTCAGAAACAATGAGCTCACTGTTTCTGAAATAGACACTGATAAGCTTGTCTTTGAGCGTGGTAGGATGAATACCTTCTCATCAGAGGACGATGATTATGCGCATCTTTCAGTTTCCTTCCATGAGGAGGAGACTAAGCTGACAAGGAGATTCCCGACTCATCCGTTTGTTCCTGCAGATGAGGATGAGAGGAACTCCAGATGTGAGGAAATCCTGACACTTCAGGCATATGGCTTGAAGAAGAGACTTGTAGCTGCTCATGCTTCAAAGGCAGTTGTCGGTCTTTCCGGGGGCTTGGATTCCACATTAGCACTTCTCGTTACTGTAAGGGCTTTTGATCTCCTAAGACGTGATAGAAAAGATATCATTGCTATAACAATGCCTTGTTTCGGTACAACTGAAAGGACCAGAACAAATGCCGAAAAGCTCGCGGAAGCTCTTGGTGTTGATTTCAGAACGATTAACATAACAAAGAGCGTGCTTCAGCACTTTGAGGATATAGGGCAGAGTGTGGACGACCTTTCTGTAACATATGAAAACGGACAGGCTAGGGAAAGAACACAGGTGCTGATGGATGTTGCTAATAAAAATGGCGGCATTGTTATTGGTACAGGCGATCTTTCTGAGCTTGCGCTTGGATGGGCAACTTACAATGGTGACCATATGAGTATGTATGGTGTTAATTCCTCCATACCCAAGACCCTGGTCAGATACCTTGTGCGTCATACTGCTGACACGATGTCAAATGAGGCTTCTCTTGTCCTCTATGATATCCTTGCAACTCCTGTTTCCCCAGAGCTTCTTCCAGCTAAAGATGGACAGATATCACAGGTGACAGAAAATATTGTAGGACCTTATGAACTTCATGACTTCTTCCTTTATTACATGGTGCGTTTCGGATTCTCCCCAAGGAAGATATTCCGCATTGCCTGTGATTCCTTCAGGAGCGATTACTCTCCTGCATTCATCAAGAAATGGCTTGTGGTCTTTGTCCGTCGTTTCTTCCAGCAGCAGTTCAAGAGAAGCTGTCTTCCAGATGGACCAAAGGTTGGAACTGTCACGCTTTCTCCTCGATCAGATTGGAGAATGCCTTCCGATGCCTCTTCAGATGCATGGCTGAAGGAAGCTGAGGCGATAGAAGCTTAAATCATATTCTGCTTTTCAGGTATTCGATAACAGGTCCTGCTGTTTCCAGGTTTATAAAGTCTATTCTCTCACCATAGGTGTTGAGAATGGACTGGTCTTCTTCATTTCTTGGACCTTTCTTCTTGATGTACTTGCAGAGCATCCACATCATCGCTCTGTGCTTTGGAGACATAACCATGTAGTCCATACAGCCTCGCAGGTGGAAGACTCTTGTCCTTGCCTGAATGTCTGATGGTATTGATTTATAAATATCCTTATCGATCTTCTCCGCGTTCGTTTGTTTCTCCGGATCTGCGATACCTACGGAAATGACAACCAACTCTGCTTGCTCTGGCAGTTTTGAGATGGCTTTTTTCAATCCAATCATAAATCCTGCATAGAGACCTCCCACGATTACAAGGCAATCTGCAGAGGCTGTATCAGCTGTATTGATGTCCTCAGCTTCCAGTGAAAGTGCTGCGGCTATATGCTGGGCATAGGTTTTAGAAGAGCCATAGACTGTGGAGTAGGTTATTTTGATCATGATTTCATTTCCTTCCGAAGAGATTTTCTCCTGTAATGAGATGAATGTCATCCCGATTTTTCGCTATTGCTTCCAGATCTTCTGCAAAACCAGATTCTGAGAGGATGAAATAGATAGCCTCATCTTCTCCAACTAGGAGCATCTTCCTCATTCTTCTTGATTGGATTCGGAAAATCGATTCTGCTTCTGTGATATTATTATGCTTGTTAATGAAGCTCAGGTAATATGGAATACCTCCTGTGATTGCATGAGCGATTGCCCCGTCCTGTACATTCCATGAAGGAAGCATTTCAGCAGTTTCTGCCGTAGTGAACGGAAGAAGCTTTATCTGCACGTTCTTCTGCCATATAAAGAACTTTGTCGGCTGAGGATATTTTCCTCAATGAATCTTCTGGATGATCAGAGAGAATCAAAACAAGCTTAGTCTTTCGGAATACATCATCGGTATAATGCTGCAGAAGTCATATCATTTCTGGGCATGCTTCACACAAATAGAAAATTTCATCTATAGCGAAATAGAATTTTTCCTTTTCAGCTTTAATAGCAATATCAATCAAAGATTGAAATGAAGTCTGAATATACAAGTCATTCTGTGTTGTGTAGTCCAAGGGAGGCTGCTCAGGACATCAATTTCATCTGAGTTCTCTCAGTTCCATCCTCCATGGCTTCAAATTAGATTCCGTTTTTCCTTCTATGAAGGTATCGATCAGGAAAGATTTCCTACGCGGCGTCTGCCATATAGAACTACGAATTCAAACTTTTCGCTTTTCCAGCTTCTTCAAGCTTTCCTTGCTCTCTTTTCCTTCCTATGATACTTAAATCGTGATTTATAAAGTTATAATTTAATCATTCCGGGTAGTATCTTATCTCTCCATCGGGAGTTTCGAAGATATATCTCTCCTTGCCGTTCTCTGTAATAGAACCCTTGTAGTAGGCATGCGTGAGTATTACTTTCCCGCCTCCCTGAGGAAGATCAGCTGTGTACTGAGGCATTCCAAGCCCTGACAACTCACTTCTGATGTTCTTCTCGATTTCAAGACCTCTTTCAATACTGACTCTGAGATGGGATGTACCTCTCACAGGATCATCCTGGAATAGGTAGTAAGGTTTAATCCTTGTATATAGGAGTTTATTTGAAAGCTCAATAAGTATGTTCTCATCATCGTTTACGCCTTTGAGAAGCACGCTTTGATTGAATGCCGGGATTCCCATATCTATAAATCTAGCTGTGGCTTTGATAGCTTTCTCTGTAAGTTCTGCAGGATGGTTGAATTGTGTCATGAGAAAGAAAGGCGCGTCATGGTTATGCTTCTTTATTATTTCCATAAGGGAGTCTGTGAATCTCTCTGGATTCACTGCGACAGCTCTTGTGCATAAGCGGAATATGACGCTGGGGCAGTTTGTCTTGAATATTGAAAGGAGCATATCAAGATGGCTGTCGGAGAGTGTGAAGAGATCTCCTCCGGTAAGAAGCACTTCCTTTATCTCCTTATGCTCGGCGATATATTTGCTTGCTTCCTCGATTTCTTCTCTTGAAGCAGGGCCTATCATGTGCCCAGTCATTCTTCTTCTGAAGCAGTGGCGGCAATATGCAAAGCACTTGTCCGTTGTGAAGAATGCAGCTCTGTTTCTGTATCTGTGAACGAGTCTTTCCGTACCTTTGTGCTCTCTCTCTTCCTGTGGGTCCAGGCTTCCGACACTGTCTTCATTTTCCATTATGCTTGGTACAAACTGATGCCTTATCCCATTTATTGGTAGAAGAGGGATTATATCATCGGAGATAAGAAGGGGAAGGGTATTCTCCCCATCTTCATCCCATGCCTTCTCTTCATCGGCAAGTTCTATTATTCCTCTCAAATCTTCCAGCTTTGTTATTGCCATGCGGATTTTATAGCACTCGGAGTGTAATAGAGCAATGGAGCAATACTCACAAAATAATGTATGGTATGAAAAGGAGGAGTTATGGCTGAAAAGAAAAGCCTCACAGGTTATTGGAGGACTACGTTCCTCATCGGACTCGGGTTCTTCACTATGGGCCTCATGGATCCGCTTTATGACAATTATATTCCGATGTTCCTCGGATACTATATTGATTCATCATCTCTTATCGGTGCTGTAATGACACTGGATAATATCCTCGCGATATTCCTTATCCCTGTATTCTCAGCACTCTCTGATAGAACCAGAACCAGGATTGGAAGAAGAATGCCTTATATAGTGACGCTCCTTCCTCTTGCTGCTGTCTTCTTTGCTCTCGTTCCATTCTCTGCGCTTGAATCATTCCTGCTGCTTTTTGCCACTATTTTCTTCCTGAATATCTTCAAGCAGGCTGTGCGTGGTCCTGTTGTTGCACTTATGCCAGATATGGTTCCTGCAGATCTGAGAAGTGAGGCAAATGGGGTTATCAACACAATGGGTGGATTGGCTACTATTCTTGGAACGATCCTCCTTGCGAGGCTGATGGATGTTAAAATCAATCTTCCAGGTTTCGGAGAGGTTGATAAAATCCTTGCATTCCCTGTCGCTTCTGTATTTGTTCTATTAGCTGTGGTTCTTCTCTTCATCTTCGTGAAAGAAAACAAGAGCACTGTCTCAACGGAAGAGGAGAGGGAGGAAAAGCCCAAGGAACCCCTTCTTAAGAGCCTCAAGGAGATATTCTCAGAAAAAGAGAAGAGTGCTCTTTTCATACTCCTTTCCCTTCTTTGCTGGTTCATAGCTTACCAGGGAATACTTCCTTTTGTAGGCGTTTATACGATGGAAGAGCTTGGAACGAGCGCTGGAACTGCCGCGCTATCATCGGGAATGGTAGGAGTAGCATATGCCGCATTTGCAGTACCTTCAGGGAAATTCGCCCACAAGTATGGAAGGAAGAAGACCATAAGAGGAGCGCTTCTTGCTATTGTCATAATCCTCCTGCTTGTCTTCCTCCACGGAACGCTGACAGCTGGAATGAACGCAACATTCCGTCTCATCTCGTTCTGGGTGCTTCTCTTCCTCTTCGGTATCTTCTGGGTAACTGTAGTCACCAATTCCTTCCCGATGCTTTGGCAGATGGCTGATTACCAGACAATAGGAGTCTATACAGGAGCTTATTATTTCTTCTCCCAGCTTGCCTCAATCGTGGCACCACCTCTTGCTGGAGGCGCTATAGACCTCTTTGGATACCCTGCATTGTTCATCTTCGGTCTTGTATTCATGTTCATAGCGCTTCTCTTGATGAGAAATGTGCATAGGGGAGAGCCAGAGGATGATTAATGGAAAGCAAAACCGGCATTTCTGCCGGTTTCTGCTTACTTCATTATCTTTCTGAAAAGTGCTTTGAAATCATCAATTGAAGCCTCTTTCGGATTTCCTGGAGCGCATGCATCAGCTGCGGCACTCTTTGCAAGGAAATCGAGATCCTCTTCCTTGATGGCATCCATCTTTTCAGGAATACCTACATCCTTGGAAAGCTGCTTTACCGCATCTACAGCTGCCTTTCTGTATTCTTCCTGGGACATCGAATCGACGCCTTTCACACCCATTGCTCTTGCAATCTCGCGGTATTTCTCTCCAGTTGTATCAGCATTGAATTCCATTACGATAGGAAGCATCATAGCGCAGGCAACTCCATGAGGTGTGTCATAAACAGCTCCAAGGGTATGAGCCATAGAGTGTGCAATGCCAAGACCTACATTCGAGAAGCCCATTCCAGCAATATACTGACCAAGAGCCATTTCCTTCTTGCCTTCCGGCTCTCCATTTACAGAAGCTCTGAGAGAGCGTGCAATAATCTCAATAGCTTTGAGATGGAACATATCTGTCATCTCCCAGGCAGCTTTTGTTGTGTATCCCTCGATAGCATGTGTGAGAGCATCCATTCCAGTTGCTGCTGTAAGGCTCTTTGGCATTGTTGCCATCATATCTGGATCCACAACAGCTACAATTGGCATGTCATGTGGGTCTACACAGACAAACTTCCTCTTCTTCTGAACATCTGTAATGACGTAATTGATTGTTACCTCAGCAGCTGTACCTGCTGTTGTCGGAACTGCAATGATCGGGGTACATGGATTCTTTGTAGGAGCTGTGCCTTCAAGACTTCTTACATCCTCGAACTCTGGATTAGCTATTATGATTCCGATAGCTTTTGCTGTATCCATGGAGCTACCACCACCGATAGCTACGATGCAGTCAGTACCAGCTTCCTTGAATGAATTTACACCATGCTGAACATTCTCGATAGTCGGATTTGCCTTGATATCTGTATAAAGTGAATATGGGATTCCTGCTTCATCAAGCACATCTGTGACTTTCTTTGTCACTCCGAATTTGACAAGATCTGGATCTGAGCATACGAATGCCTTCTTGAATCCTCTTGCCTTGATTTCCGTAGCGATTTCCTTAATTGCTCCGCTTCCATGATAGGAAGTCTCATTGAGCATGATTCTGTTTGCCATGATTATCCTCCTCTCGGAATATAGTCATCATTCGTGTAATCGGAAAGGATGGGTAATATCATAAAATAAAAACAGCGTATAAGGATTCTATGAAAGCAATTTCATAAATGTATGCTGTGCCATTTGTTCCGGTTTTGTTGGGCAAATCGTGTGTTGCCAAGAATAAGAGGGAAGTATACCATCCAGAGATATGTTGGATATATATAAAATAGGAGACGAAGTACTCACTGAGAAGTGCTCGGATATAAAAGAATTCGATGAAGCTCTTAAGATGCTTTCTGATGCGATGATCGATACCCTGGAAGAGGCTGATGGTGTTGGGCTTGCTGGTCCTCAGGTTGGGGTTTCGAAGAAAATCTTCGTTGTGCATATCAGAGGGGAGGAGCCTATTGTCTTCATCAATCCTTCGATAATCTCAACAAGCATCGAAACAGGTGTTTATGAGGAGGGGTGTCTTTCAATTCCTGGTGTATACCATGATGTAGTCCGTCCACTGCGAGTAACAGTTCAGGCTCAGGATGTGAAAGGCAAGCCATTCACTATAGAGGCAGATGGACTCCTCGCAAGAGTCATTCAGCATGAGAATGATCATCTATATGGTAAACTCTATATAGATCATCTTGATGAAAGGGAAAGGGAGAAGGTTCTTCGCTCCTACGAGAAGAAGAACAGGATAAGACGCAAGCAGAAGGCGAGGGTCTGATGAGAATCGTATATGCAGCTACAGGAACAATAGCTATTCCTCTCTTGGAAGCTCTTGCGGAAAGAGGTCTTATCGCACTTGTGGTAACAGCCCCAGATGCTCCAGGGAAAAGGGGAAAGACATTGATTCCGTCCCCGGTGAAGGTTCGTGCGCTTGAGCTGGGGCTAGAGGTTTATCAGCCGGAAAGCATCAAGAAGAATGAGAGGGCGCATATAGCATCGTTTGAGGCTGATACGCTTCTTTCATTCTGCTGTGGCAAGATATTCGGACCGAAATTCCTCTCGATCTTTAAGGAAACATATAATGTCCATCCATCTCTTCTTCCTCTGTATCGTGGTCCATCGCCTATTTATCAGGCGATAAGAAATGGCGACAGGGAAACTGGCATATCTCTACAGAAGATAGGGCTAGGAGTTGATGAGGGCGATATCTTCAGCACATTGAGAATATCTCTCGATGGCACTGAAACTGAAGAGAGCCTTTCTGAGAAGGTTTCGAAGCTTGTTCCTGATTTCGTTCTTCCTGTCCTCCTTGATGAGAATAGGAAAGCTATGAAGCAGGAAGAGGAGCCATCATTCACATCTTTCATAACAAAAGAAGATGGAAGAATTGATTTCTCTGCTACGGCATTTTCAGTACATTCACAGATAAGGGCATGTTATCCTTGGCCTAAGGCTTATGCGCTTCTCGATGGCTCTCCTCTGTATTTAACTGGAGTTTATGGAAGTGCCTTTGATATCATCAAAGAAAATCCAGAGGAAAAGCCCGGAACTATAGTATCATTTGAGAAGGGAAAGGGCCTGAAGATAGCTTTTACAGATGGGTATCTTTATATCAACAAGGTTCTTCCTCCGATGAAGAAGGAGATGGATGCTGCCTCGTTTATAAATGGCAGACGTGATGTGATAGGGAAGGTTCTTGAATAGGAGGTTACAATGAAGAAGCGGATTCTTGTTTTCATACTGGTGCTTTTCTCTCTGCTGAGTCTGCTTCCAGCCTCGATTTTCCGTCCTCGTTTTGCCCTTGTTCTTTCAGGCGGCGGTGCAAAAGGCATTGCTCATATTCCAGTGCTCAAGGAGCTTGACCGTCGTGGAATCGTCCCTGATATGGTAATCGGGACAAGCATGGGAGCTGTTATTGGGAGCTTGTATGCTGCAGGGTATTCTGGAGAGGAACTTGAAGAGCTTGTTAAAGATACCGATCTGATGAGTTATTTCCTTCATCTATATGCTGTCCGTGGTTCTGACACGATTCCAAGTCCTTTCACTGATTACGATACTAATCTTCTCACAGTAGAGTTTGGATCTTCTGGTATCGGAGCTTCGAATGGTCTTATCGATGATCAATACATAAATGGATTTCTGCGCCGGCATCTTTCCAAAGTCCTCTCAGTAAAGGATTTTAATGATCTTTCGATTCCTTTCAGGGCTATCGGAGCTGATATAACGAACAAAAGGAAGGTGGTCTTTTCTTCCGGTTCTCTCTTTGATGCTGTAAGGGCTTCAATGGCTATTCCTGTAATCTTTGCCCCAGTTCAGCTTGAGGACGGAAGTTTCATCATCGATGGCGGTCTTGAAGATAATCTTCCGACCGATGTCGCTAGAGATCTCGGTGCTGATATAGTCCTTGCGGTGGACGTGAATGATGCCCGCCATATCCATGGTGACCATGCTAATGATATGTCAACGCTCTCCGGGACATTTTCCCAGTTCTCTGATTACCTCACGGAACCAAATTCCATTGCAGGCTATGATGAGGCTGATTGGGTCATTGTCCCCGATACAGCAGCCTTCTCCTCCATGTCATTCGGTTCTGGAGAAGAGATTCTTGAAACAGGAGAGATTGCGGTTGAGGAGAATCTTGGAGTCTTCGATGAAATCGAGAGGAGGCTTGAACGCTGGCTTCCTATGGAGAGGGCTAGCTATAGCTCGATACCAGCCCCTGAGATTGATCATGTAGTAATAGATGATGTCATTCCATCTTCATCGCTTTCGATGCTGCGCCCATATGAAGGGAGGCTGATGGATTATGAGACTATAACAGAGCTTGAGTCCACTCTTGATGATATTAGGCGGCATGAGGGGCTGAAGGCTGTGACATATGAAATCGAGGATGGGGTTATCTACATTAAAGGGGAACGCTATCCATCGCTTTCTGGAAGCATCCATCTTGGTCTCACTGGTGGAGTGGGTATCAGATACGATGGTTCGGGAGATAATAAGCCATTCTTCGCCTATACCCCTGATTTCACTATATCTGGGCGTATGGCTATTCTTGAACGCCTCGATTTCACCTATGGTGTTGTCGTTAATGAGGGAATAACTGTTGAAGCTGGAGTTTCCTATCCATTCCTTTCATCTGCGTTCCTCTATGGAGATGCTGGAATAAAGTATGGACAGCAGTCTTATAACTCGATTCCAGGTACAGCGGGGTATACATTCAGCAATGATGTAGGACTCTTTATGAAAACAGGCATTGGGTATCTTCCTATAAGGAATTTCCGCCTCGATGCTGTCCTTGGTTTTGACTACACTTATCTTGGAAGTGATTTCAATAAACACTTTGTCTATCCATATATAGGGCTTGGTTTCGTCTATGATGGTTATGATGGATCAAGTGCTGCTAACAATGGCTTTGAGACAACTGTTACATTTGAATTCGGTGGGGATTTCCCAGAGCCGGAATTGGCTTACTCCTTCAAGGCTGAGATGTTCGGAAGCTTCGGTCCTACCGATATCTTCAAATTCATCATCTCGGGAGAAACAGCTACTATAAGAAGAGCAATAGATCTCTCCGATGCCTATGTTTCAACAAATATGGGACTTACAGCTTCTGATTACCTCTATCTGATGGGTGGTATACGTCTGCCTCTTCCTCTATCAATCTTTGTCGATGCCGGTATTTTCTTCGAGATGTTCGGCGGAGAGCATGATGATATGGCTATTACAAGGGATCTGATTCCATACTCAGAGCTTTCCCTTGATAGAAATCAGATGGATATAGGAGGCTATGTAGGAGTTGGAGTTGCTACCTCCTTCGGTCAGATTACTGCAGCTCTTCATATCTCCATGACTCCAAGGGTTTCATTCATGATTGGAATTGAATGAAATTGTGCAGAACTTGGGTATTTTTCTGAAAAATTGTTTCTTGAGATAGTAATATCTGGGAGATTAATATTGATAGGCAGGAGTAATCATGAAGACTGGAAAGTTTGTAGTTATCCTGCTTTTGGCAGCGACAATGGCACTTAATGCCGCTGCATCTGGAGATCCTGCATACAACCCGGCAACAGAACCAAGGCCTGAGGGTGCAGGAGTTTTCGATTATGTACCTCGCGATGGGGTTCAGCATCCAGAGACAGCTGCTGAATTCAATAACATCCCTACAGTCACTTCTCTTCCTTCTCTTTTGGGTGAGAATGTTTATAAGGGAATTAATGTTGCAACAGGTGCATCGGTTACAAAGGAAGAGCTTCTCAAGGAGAACTCTGTTGTCATAACAGCATATGGTGCTGAAGAAGGCTATGATGCAGATGCTGTTAAGAATACGGATGCTATCAACGCAGCTATTGCTGATATGGCAGCAGCCGGTGGTGGTACAGTTATAGTTCCTGACGGAATCTATAAGATGTACACAATCGTGCTTCAGAGCAATGTGAACATCTTCCTTGAAGATGAAGCCATAATCGTTGGTGCTCGTCCAGGGCTTGATGGCGGCAACTACCTTGAGCCAGAGGTTAATATCTACTTCGGTCTTCAGGACCATGGCCATTCATACCTCAGAAACAGCATGATCTACGGAAAGGAAGTAGAGAATGTAATGATCTATGGCGAAGGAATGATTTCCGGTAGCTATGTAGATAAGAGAGGCTATACATACTTCACAGTATCGAGAAGAGACCCTGCAAATCCTGAGCTCAGAACGGATCCAGGTTATGTAGGTAACTGGGAGAACCCTGATGATATCGATAGCCTCGATGATCAGGGATGGCATTTCTTCCTCTATGAGCAGCCAATCTGGAACAACGCTTCCAAGGGAATTGCTCTCATCGATTCGAAGAACATCGTTTTCAGTGGCTTTGATATGAGGGAAGCCGGACACTTTGCTATTATCACAACAGGCTGCAGCAATATCCTCTTTGAGAACATGGTCATTGATACAAACCGTGATGGTATGGACATCGATGGAACAAGCAATGTGACAGTCCGCAACTGCTGGGTCAATGCTCCTCTCGATGATGCTATCTGTCTCAAGGCTTCTTTCGGTTCCGGCCGTCTTGATATCACACAGAATGTTCTTATCTACAACTGTGTAATAAGCGGCTATGATGCTGGTTCTGTTCTTGAAGCAACATTCTCCGAGAACAGACTTGAATCCGCTGCTGATGATATCAGAGGAACAAATGGAAGACTCAAGCTTGGAACAGAGGCAACAGGTGGTTTTGACAGAGTCACTATAGCTAATGTTCTCTTCTCGCATAGCGAAGGTCTTAACCTTGAGTGTGTTGACTGCTCAAGCCTTACCAACATCATCGCAACTGATCTTTATATGACAGATGTTGTTGATTCCCCTGTTTATATTCAGGTTGGAGACAGAGGCAGATACCCTGTTACAGGTCATTCGACAAGTGAGGAAGTCTATCCTGAGAATAGTGTTCGCAAGGATAATTCCGAGTATGTTCTTCCTAATATCCCTGGAAAGTACCATACATTCCCCGCGATGCGCTATGCTCCTGCGACAAACTATGAGTATGTGACTGTAGCAGATGAAAGCGAGTTCAAGAGACCAGTTGCTGCCGATCCTATCTACATTAACTGGACTAATATCTACACCGATCCGGATACTGGAAAGAACTACGGATACAGATGGGATGCTTCCAGAAATGAGTATGTAGTCGATTGGGGCAATCAGCTGACAGATCAGGAGCTTTACGGCTATGGCAATGCCCTTGGTGGACCTTTTGCGGTTGTTGAGGATATCTATATCGGAAACCTCAAGGCTGTTGATGTAAATCCACGCTACCCGATTGAGATTGTAGGTCTTGTCTCCAGCAAGGTACAGAATGTCGTGCTTGAGAATATCGATGTGACATACCGCGGTGGCCTTACTCTCGAGGATGCTGCAGAGCAGAGACAGATCAGAAGCACATGGACATTCACAGAAGATCATTCCCCTGTATATTCACAGCAGTTCGGATGGCTTGCTGCACAGGCTGGACTTATTCCGAGAATGCAGTGGGATGCTGAGAATGGTGGATGGATTGAGAGTCCATACAATGTACCAGAGCTTGTTCGTGACTATCCAGAGCCTGCACATTTCGGAATCCTTCCTGCATATGGTCTTTATGCGCGCCATGTTGATGGTCTTGAGCTAAGGAATGTAAAGCTTGGCTATAGCTATATAGAGACACGTCCTGCTGTCGTTCTTGATGATGTAAGCGATGTAACAATTGATGAGAGTTCTGATTTCATGTCAGATCCATCAACTACTGATGTCGTGCTTGTCGAGCAGAACTATAAGAGAAGAACAGGTTATGAATTCGTTCCAGATGAGCCATATTTCTCGACTTCTGTAACTGACTTCACCATCTCTGATAACCACAGTGTATCAACAGTGGCTGTTAACGCTCCAGAGCCGGGAACTCCTGCAGATAGTCTTTACAGTTATCCTACAGATCCTATTGCTGATGAGGAGTTTGTAAAGGCATACCTCGAGGAGGGTAGGGAGATTCCAAGAACAGTATGGAGACCATTCTTCGCTCCTATAAAGGATGCTGAGGCAGCTGCAGGGGACACAGTAGAGATTGCAATCGGATACTATAACCCAGCAGATGCAACAGGAACTATCTATCCTGTAGAGCTTACAGCTGTGTCTCTTCCAGAGGGTGCAGTATTCTCTGATGGCGTTCTTACATGGGCTATTCCTGAGGGAACTCCTAGTGGTGATTATCCTGCAGTATTCAACCTCACAGATGGATTGAGTTCTGTTTCCAAGACTGTAGTAATTACAGTTGACTGATAAAAAGCTCATTCATAGAGCCATTGTCTGTTATGGGCAATGGCTCTTTTGCTGTATAATCAAGGCATGATACATAACCCTATAATTCCTGGTTTCAATCCTGATCCTTCCATCACCTTTGATGGCAAGAGATACATCATCGCAACATCTACATTCGAGTACTATCCTGGAGTTGCTTTATATACATCCTCAGATCTTTCTTCCTGGAAATATGAGACTTCCGTAATGACCTCTTCCAATGGGTTTTCACTTGAAGGGGTGAAGAACAGCAGTGGATTATATGCGGCAACAATACGCTTCCATAATGGGAAATACTACATGGTGACAACCAACAAAAATGGTTTCGGAAATTTCGTGTCTCATTCATCTTCCCTTCATGGGCCTTGGAGCGAGGCTCTGTTTATCAGCAAGGATGGAATAGATCCGAGTCTTCTTTTCCTCCCTGATGGAAGATGTTTTTATACTCAGAATGGGAAGGGTGGGCTTTTCGGAGCTTTTATAGATCCTGATAGCGGAAAGCTTCTTGAACCTCTTCGTCTTATCTCACCAGGTATTTCAGGTGTAGCTACAGAAGCTCCTCATATTTATATGAAAGATGGTCTTTACTACCTTGTATTTGCAGAAGGTGGAACAGAGTATGGGCATCATGCTCCTGTAGGACGTTCTGAATCAATCTATGGACCATATGAATTGAGACTTGATCCGATTCTTTCCCATACAGACAGAAAGGGGCATGAAATACAGGCAACAGGACATGCTGATTTACTGGAACTTGAAGATGGTAGATGGATAGCTGTCTTTCTTGGAATAAGGGTTCCGGGAAGAGCACATTTACATAATCTTGGACGTGAGACATTCCTTGCAGATGTTACCTGGAAAGATGGCTGGCCTGTTATAGGGAAGAATGGAAGGGTAGAACTGGAGGAGGAGTCCTCTATTGAGACTGTTCCTATGGAAAAGGAGTATGTCAGATTTGATGAGGATTTATCATCTCGTCCTGTTCTTCGTGTCAGAGCGGAGAATGCATCAGACTATGATGTTTGTGAAGGCTCTCTGATGATACATGGTAAGGATGCCCTTTCTGCAGAGTTCGGAGAACCGAGACTGCTGCTGCTTCGTCAGACATCTTTTGATTCTGTATTCAAAGCAACGCTCAGAACAGATGGGACTCTCACAGGAAAAGCCGGTATCACAGTGTTCTACAATAGTGATTACCATGCAGATTTATTTGTGGAAAGAGATGGAGCTGAGCTGAAGATTTCCTTCAGAAGGAAAATCCATGATCTTGAGACGATTGTATCTGTAAAGACTCTTCCTTCGGCCTCTTCCATATCTCTTTCAGTACAGAGTGATAAAGAGTGGTATAGATTCTTCGCAGATGACGTTGAGATAGGTAAGGCATCAAGCGCTTCCTTCTCAACAGAAGGAACTATGTACATGACATTCACTGGTACTCTCATTGGTATATTCGCAGAGGAAGGAGATGGCATATTTCAGGATGGATTTGGGTTTATTTGATGAAGATTATAGAAAATAATCCGATAAACCTTATCAACTTTTGAAGTTTGTAGGAAAATTCAATATAAACTTTAAAAATTTTTGATTTATATGTAAAATATCCATATGAAGATAAATAGACCCATCTATATTGAGCAGTTGCTGAAGTTGGCAGATATACCCTTGGTAAAGATAATCACTGGGGTAAGGCGTTCTGGAAAATCGACCCTTCTTTCTCTTCTTGCAGAAGCGCTTATCAAAAAAGGAATTGATAAGGATAGAGTTATTTACAGGAGATATACTTCATTCAAGGATGCAGAGATAAACGATAGTCTTTCCATGTATAAGGATATACAGGAGATTACGAAGGGAAAGGGCAAGTGTTATCTTCTCCTTGATGAAGTTCAGGAAATCGAAGGATGGGAAAAGGTTGTTAACTCTTTATTCGAGGATGATGGTCATAGCCTTTTTGTGACAGGTTCCAACTCAAAACTTCTCTCAGGAGAGCTTTCGACCTATCTTTCTGGACGATATATAGAAATACCTGTTTATCCTCTTTCCTTCGCAGAATTCAGAGTTTTCAGAAATGAGATAGGATTAGGTACTGATACAATCCATGACTATATCATTTCTGGAGGTTTTCCTATTCTGTCAACTGGAGAGTTTGATGATGATACTGCACATCAAATCCTATATGGAATTTACACTTCTATTGTAATCCGTGACATCCAGCGCCGTCATAAGATATCGAATTTCGATCTTTTTACAAGAGTTGTTTATTTTGTTGTTGATAACATGGGTAAAACATTTTCAGCTTCTTCTGTTATAAAGTTTCTGAAAGGGCAGGGAAGAGTACAGAATGTTGAGCAGATTTATGATTATCTGAAATGGCTGGAAGAAGCTTTTGTCATTTATAAATGTCAGCGATATGATGTGAGAGGAAGAGAAGTTCTTGCAACGCAGGAAAAGTATTATCTTGCAGACCATTCTCTTATCTATGGATTGAGAGGCTTCAGAGGTACAGATGTTGCTGCGATAATAGAAAACATTGTTTATATCGAGCTTCGTCGCCGTGGATACAAGGTATATGTCGGCAAGCTTTATGACAAGGAAATTGACTTTGTAGCTGAAAAGGAAGGAGGGAAGGAAAGACTGTATGTTCAGGTATGCAGGACTATGCCAGAATCTTCTGATAGGGAAATTTCTAATCTGAAAGCGATAAAAGATAATTATCCGAAGCTTGTCATCGTGCTTGATGATTACGCTTCGGATAATTTCGATGGCATAAGGATAATTCCTTTAGCCTCTTTCCTGATGATTAACCATTCAGTTCAGAACCAAGCTTGATGCCCCAGACAGCGCGGAGTGCATCTGTTATTCTCAGTACTCTCAGTGTTTCGCTCCATGGCATTGCATCCGGCTCAAGCTTTCCTTTCTCGATAGCTTCTGCAGCGGCATCGATTTCGTATTCATAACCATTGATCTTATGCTCGATCTTTATTGTTTCCTGAAGCACAGGAGGCCTGTCTGCGGAGTAGATCTTTATTTCCTCTGGGTTATTTACATTCTCAACCTCTATTGAACCTTCTGTTCCGTAAATCCATCCCTTTCTGTCTGATACACACTCAGAATCGGAGAATAACGTTGCAGCAGCTCCTGATTCGAATGTGAAGCTGATTATATTCCTCAGATCGACACCTTCATCGCTCTTTACAGCAAGTCCTGACATCGATTTTATAGGGTCTCCTTCTCTTGCCATGAGAACGAAGTTGAGAGGGTATACTCCAACATCCATCAGAGCGCCTCCTCCAAGAGCTGGGTCTGCAATCCTTGGTTTATGTATGATCTTGTAGCCAAGATTCGCGGTAACAGTTGTTACTTTTCCGATGCGGCCTGATGCGATGATGTCGTTAATCATCTTTCGGGACGGCATATAGCGTGTCCAGATAGCTTCTCCGACAAATACTTTCTTAGCCGCAGCTGCCTTGAATACTTCCTCAGCTTCCTTTGCATTGATGCAGAAAGCCTTCTCAGCAAGGATGTTCTTGCCATATTTTATAGCATCCAGCATCTGAGAAGCATGGAAGGCATGCGGTGTAGCTACATAGACAAGCTGTACATCATTATCCTGATAAAGCTCTTCATAGGAGCCATAAGCTTTCTTTACACCGAAGCGGGATGCGAATTCCTCAGCTTTGGTTTTATCGCGGCTAGCAACAGCTTCTATTGTGATTCTGTCGCTCATTTTAAGCATAGTTGATGCAAGAGTTCCTGCAATATTGCCACATCCAATGATTCCGATTCTAAGCATTTGAATCTATCTCCTTGTAATTGAGTATAGCATGTGTGTGGTCGAATGGCATTATTCCAGTTATAATCGGGGCAGGAGATTGCTGTGGACCCTCTTTTTTCAGATTTTGATTCCTTGTTATCTATGACAAAGGAAAAAGCAGAGAAAAACGTACAGGAAGCGCTGAATTATCTCAGGCTTGATTTCCGTAATCTAGGAATGATTATCAGTCAGTACCATCCTCTTGAAGTGCTGAAGATGGCTGCATGGGAGGAGCGACGCATAGAGCGTACAAAGACCCGGGAACCTCTGGCGGCTGCCACAGGGAGACTTCTGCCTGTTCTTCTTCAGTCGGTAGTCCAGAGTACTGTCTATGATGTGTCCCACGGAATCTCTACCAACAGGAATATAAAAGAAAAGGACTGGCAGAGAATCAGAAGCCTTTCAGAAGATGTTGCTAAGAGGCTCCTTCGCTCGATTGAATGCTACACGGTTCTTGCAGTGAAGAGCGGGAAGATTTCAGAGGAGACAGCTCCGGAATACAGAGAGCTTCTTTTCCTTGAAGCTTTCCCTCCTGTGGAGGACCTTGAGAGAATAGAAAGGCTTTCCTATATGACCTATGCTGCTATGATGGGAGCTGAGAGTACTGTCGAGGAGAAGTATGGGGCAAAGCCTGAAGTTCTTGTCGCTCAGATGCATAAGGTTATCAGGAGAGGACTTGAGGGCATAGATAAGCTTTCGGAAGAGGCTTCTGTGTACAAAGCTGAGGTCGAGACCTTGATGGCTCAGAAGCGAGCTGCAGATCCTACCAGGGTAATAACAGATGAGGATCTGATCCATGAAATCATAAAAGAGAATGGATGGGAAGCTAGGGTTTCAAGACTTGCAGGGGAGAGGGATGATTTTGATCTGTTCCGTCCTGATTTCGCAGCTAATCTTCCTAATAAAACGTATGAAGCGCTTTCTGTTTATCCAGGAACCCTTGATATAAACGAGATGATGCTTAAAGGGCTCTGGCCAGCAACAATCTATCCTTTCCTTCATTTCGGTGATATGTACTTCTCCTTTGTCTCCCAGCATATCCAGTCATATAGTCTTAGGATAATGCAGGAGACAGCAGGGTTGTGTCTTCAGTTTACAGAAGCTACCAATGAGGCGCTTCGACTTATATTCAGGGAGACAGATGAGGTTGATGTCTATGCTTTTGATGGCAATAAAGTAGATGTTTCCATCAATCCGTCTTTGGTAGAAGTAAATGCGTTCACATCTCCAGAGCTCATACAATCCCGAATAATGAGAAGAAAAGAGGAAGGAAACAAGAAACCAAGCATAGGGCATAAAGCTCTGATTGTTGAGCCTGACGACTTTGAAGTTCTCAGGAAGGTTTCCGATGATGTATTTGCATCCTCCGCTTATTTCATAATCAAGTCATCGATAAAAGCTGAAGATAGGAAGATATTCTACAAGACAATCTTCGGACAGCTCGAGATGCCGGAGCCAAGTGAATACGATGCTCTTATCGATCCTGATGAGATAGAGAATGAAGATAAGATGGATGATGATATCCTCGCTGATGATATCACAGATGAATATGAGTATGAGAGCGAGGATGAGGATGAGAAAGAGAAGGCTCTTGAGGAGAAGGAGAAACAGCTGGAGGAGAGTATCCCTGAGGATTACTCCGACTATGAGAGAAGCGCGGAGATCGCAAAGCTTTCCGAGAAGTATGAGCTTACCTCTGACATCATAAAGCGCGATGAGGAGATGGAAGCTGAGGCTGATGAGTACGAGAAGGAACTTGATGACGATGATTTCATCTACGACGAATCAGATGCTGATGATAACCCTGATGATGATGTAGATCCTGAAGCTGAGAAAATCTATGACGAGGCTGAACAGGATGATATCTATGCTGCCGAGGATAGCCCTGATCAGCTGACATTCTTTGATGAGCTTTTCGGGGAAGATGCTGAGGCGGAGAAGATAGCGGATGAGGAGTTCGCGGAAGAGGAAGAGGAGGAGTTTGCTGAATCCGAGGATGAAGCCGCGAAATTCTCCGCATCCAATGCTGAGCGGATAGCAAGTCCTTTTATACATGAAGCAAGCGATGATGATGAATCAGATGATTCTGTTCATTCTGCAAATGATGAGATGGATGATTTCCCTTGCTTTGATGATAAAACTCCAGCTGATTCTTCTTCCGCGGAAGCCAATGCAGAAGGCACTGAAAATGAAGAGGTATCGGAAGCTGATGATATTAATTCTGATTCCAATGAAGTGATTTCAGGGAATACTGAAGAGATTTCCCCTGAAAAGAAAGAAGATGATTTTTCTTCAGCAGCAATGGAAGATTCGGTATCAGAAGAAACATCTCATGAAGAAAACTCTGAGAGTTCTGATAATGAAGAGGTCTCAGAGGATAATGATTCTGAAGAGGAGATAGCTTCCGCTTCTAGTGAAGTGGTTCCTGAGAACACTGAAGAAACTATTACAGAAACGATAGAAGATAACGTATCTTCAGAAGCAACGGAGGATGAAGAAACAACTTCTGAAAGCGTTGAAAATAAAGATGTTTCGGAAATGGCATCTGAATCAGCTGAATCCGAAGAAGAGACAGCTTCTGCTTCCAGTGAAATAATTTCTGATACCTCCGAAGAGGTTCCTTCGGAAAAAATAGAAGATGAGGTATCCTCAGTAGATGCAGCCGATGGGGAAGAAACATCTTCTGAAGAAAGCTCCGAAAGCTTTGGGAATGAAGAAGTTGCAGAAGGAATATCTGGACCAGATGATTCCAAAGAGGAGATAGCTTCCGAGTCTGAAATTGCTGAGGACTCCGTATCTGCTAATGAAGATACAGAACAATCATCTGCAGAGAATGAGAAGGATTCAGAAGTTCTGGCAGATGCAGAAGAAACAACTGAATCCCTTATCGATAAAGGTCTTGTCAAACCTGTGGAGAGCGAAGGCGATGGTAGCGTATTCGTGATGACGGAAGCTGCTGCAATTCCTCAAGAGGAAGAGGCGGAAGAAGATGAAATCAGATTTGATGGAATCCTTGGAGAGATAGCTTCCCGTCTTGAAACAGATAGTCCATTCCTTTCTTTCCTGAAGATGGCGGATGAGGAGATGCTCTCATATCTTGAGAAGGTGTTGAAGTCCAGCTGGGAGAGACAGAAGGCGGATGGAAAGGATAAGATGTTCTCGATCTATGATTATTCGATTTCCGTTGTAATATCAGCATCTCCTATCAATGACAGTCTTAAGAAAGATGGCTTATTGAACAATGCTGGAGCTGTTATGTACTCCAAGCATAAGGAGGAGTGGGACGCTCTTATCCTTGTTATCGATGATGATTTCTCAATCTCTGATGTGCTTGAGAAGAAAATCACACCAGATAGCTTCACGCCTTCAAACTGGAAAATCTGCAGGGTAGTTGGTCAGCAGCTTATAGAGCGAGGAAAGTGATGGATAAAGAAGCTCTGAAAGCAAGGTTTGAAGAAGCAAAGCGCATTGCAGATAAAGCTTCCCGCTTTCTTCTTTCTCATGAGAACCTCAGGAGTGAGATAAGCTCGAAAGCTGAGAATGATTATGTCACTTCTGCAGATAAGGAGTGTGAGCGTCTGATAATCTCCTCTATACAATCTGTATTCCCTGAAGATGGAATCTATGGAGAGGAGACAGGTGAGAGCGGAAGCCATGATTGCAGATGGATAATAGATCCGATTGATGGCACTGTTGATTTCATGGCCTCATTCCCTAATTACACAATCTCTATAGCTTTTCAGGATGAGGAAGGTCTTGCATTTGGAGTTGTTTCTGTCCCCAGACAGAATGAAGTCTTCTCCGCTTTGCGTGGAGAAGGTGCCTTCCTCAATGGCAAACCGATTAAGACAGATGAGAGAACTCCGTTGGGTAAGACGCTTGCAATACTTGTCCCTCCACATCGCCATCATGAGCTTCTGCATGGTTATATAGAGAAAATGGAGAAATTCTATTACTTCGTCTCTGATATGAGATCCATAGGCTCTGCCGCTCTTTCTCTATGCTATGTAGCATCTGGCCGCTGTACTGTTTATTATGAACTCGGTCTTCATCTCTATGATATCGCGGCAGGTGTTGTAATCTTGAAAGAAGCTGGCGGGAAGGTATCGCTTTCGAAGAAGAATGAAGAGTGGATAGATGTAGCGGCTTCCTCTCATTCTGCATATGGGAAGATGATGGAGGTGGTCGATGATTGAGGCTGTCCTGTTTGACTTCGATGGGACTATTGCTGATTCTTCAGAGGGAATATTCCATACCGCTCTCTATACTGTAAGAAAGCTTGGTGTTGATAAGGAATATTCAGCAGAAGACCTGAGACGATTTGTCGGACCACCTTTAAGACAGTGTTTTGTCGTCGCATTCAATCTTGATGAATCCCTCCTTGATGATGCTCTTGTTATCTACAGGGAGGAATATAACAAGCGTGGAAAATACATGATGAAGCTTTATCCTGGAATAAAGGAAATGCTTGAAGCTTTGAAGGCAATAGGAATAAAGCTTGGTGTTGCTTCGTTTAAGTATGAAGGGCTTGTAAAGGAATGTCTTGATTATCTTGGAATTCTTAATCTTTTCGATAGCATTCATGGCTCATCGCTTACGGAGAATCTTACTAAAGGCGATATAATAAACATGGTTCTCTCTGATCTTGGTGCAGAAAGGAAGAATGTGCTGATGGTCGGAGATACCGAGGCGGACCTGAATGGCGCAATTGCTGCAGGAACAGGATTTGCCGGGGTGACATATGGATTTGGTTTCAGACCAGGAGAGGTAAGAAAGGAGTATCCTTTTGCATCTTCTGCTGAAGAGCTTTTCGATATTATAAGAAAAATCAATGGAGGAAATATGATAGAGAAAATCGAAACAAAAGCAGCTCCTGCTGCTATCGGGCCATATAGCCAGGCGGTAAAGGCTAACGGAATGGTATTTGCTTCAGGGCAGATTCCTATCGATCCTGCAACTGGAGCTGTTGTAGAGGGCACTGCCGCTGATCAGGCAAAGCAGGTGTTCAAGAATGTGAAAGCTGTTCTTGAAGCAGCTGGAACTGATATCACAAAGGTTGTGAAGGCAACTGTATTCCTTGCTGATATGGCAGATTTCGGTTCAGTGAATGAAGTCTATAGCGAGGCTTTCAAGGACGCTCCTGTGCTTCCTGCACGTTCAGCTGTTGCTGTGAAGACACTGCCAAAGAATGTTCAGGTAGAAGTAGAAGTTATAGCACTTGCTTAATTAAGTCTTATAGAGCCTTCCTTTTGTATTCCAAGGGGAAGGTTTTCTTTTGAATCTAATCAGAGGCGAGCTTTCTCATATTTGCAACATAAACCCCTGCTATGATTATTCCGGCGCCTATCATCTGATAGATGGAGAAGGATTCTTTTAGAATAAGCGCGCCAGCTATTATGGATACAACAGTAGCAACTCCTATGAAAGATGATGTCCTGTTTACTCCTATCCTTGATATAGCGGCGTTTGAAAGGAAGAAGGCAAGAATAGAGCAGCCAAGGCCCTGATAGATAATTGCAGACAAGAAATTGCTGTCAGTGAATGGGAGCTGAATAAGCTCTGAGAAATTATCATTCAGGACAGCTTCAGAGATAGCTGATATCGAGAAAAGCACAGCTCCTGAGATAAGCATCGCATAGGTGATCTCAGCTTCAGTGAAAGCTGATGCTTTTTCAACTGACACACTATACAGAGCATATGATATGACTGCAATAAGAAGTGCTATGTATCCAGTTATCGATAAGCTTGTAGACATCCCGATAGCTAATACTGTCATGATTACGCCCATGAGAGTGATAACTATCCCGATAATCTGGGCTTTCGATGGAGCTTTCCTGAGAATAAGGGTAGAAGCTATCAGGGAGGCGATAGGAATACAGGCAAGGAATACTCCGCTTTCAGAGGCTGTCGTGTGGCTTATTCCCAGTGTTTCTGCAATGAAATAGATACATGGATTGAACAGGACTATAGCAAAAAGCTGCTTCAGAGACTTTCCTCTGTAATTGACTTTCACAATTCCAGCTGCGGCACATATGCTCATCACGATTACAGCGATGAGAAATCTCCATCCAAGTAGAGCAAGCTCACTTGCATTCTCTGTAGCCTGCTTTGTGAATATATAGCTGAGACCATATAATGTCTCGCATCCAAGGGCACATAACGATCCAATCAATCCAGAGTTCATTTCAGGCTTTCCCTTCCATATTTCTCAGAGATTCATTAATTCTATCAAGTGATGCTTTGTTATAGTCAATGACTGTAATCCATATCAATGTATGTTGAGTGTTTATAGATACTGTTTGTTAAGAAAGTAGGTTTTATGTGCTAAAATTTGTTTGATATGGATAGATCTAAATGCTTGATATTCCTAAAGGACAGAGAGTGCACAGAGAGCATACTATCTATAACATTCAATAATAAGACACACCTCTATGATATTCATTTCACTGGCAATGATGGGAAAACTTACAGTTACAAAGAGTGTGATGTCAGGATATATAAGCCGGAGATACTTAATTCTTCATACCATTCTGTAACATACAACAATGCTGAATTCACAGGTCTAACAGGGATATATAGATACAAAGAGGCTGGATGCTGGTATTTGGAGAAAGGCGCAAAGCATTGGCTCATCAGTGATGACAATCTATCTGTATCGCATTCTGTACTTGATGACAAAGCTTCTTCTGCTGTTCTTGATTATCTGAAGGAGATTTCATTTGTAAATCCGATAACAGATGAACAAGGAAATCGTATTCTTGCTAAACGATATAATCAGATTGATTTTGTCAGCGATGATTCCATGCTAGCAGGATATCTTTCTGGAAAGGATGATTATTCGCAGCTTCCTGAACCTTCTGTGATTATCTTTCCATTTGGGTGCAATAAAAGCCAGAAGAAAGCTGTTCAGAATGCCTTGTCAAATAAGCTGAGTATCGTTCAAGGACCGCCTGGAACGGGAAAAACTCAGACGATACTTACAATCATTGCAAATCTGTTGCTGCAGAACAAAACTGTGGAGATAGTCTCGAATAACAACTCTGCGGTAGATAATGTCAGAGAAAAGCTAGAAAGCTATGGCCTGGCCTTCTTGCTGGCCTCTCTTGGAAGTTCTGAAAATAAAGCTCGGTTCATTTCGTCTCAGACAGGAGCCTATCCCGATATCTCAAACTGGCTCGCTTCTGATAAGGATATCTCCGCTTATATTGCAAAAGTAAATCAATTAAGCAATGAGCTTGACCGCTACTTTGAAGCTAAGGAAACATTGCAGAATAGCATAACGGAAGCAGCCAAGCTTGAGCTTGAAAGTAAGCATTATTCTGACTTTATCGCAGAATCCAGTTCCTTATATGATCATTGCAAGAACAGTAGCAGTGCAAAGCTTATTTCCTTGCTTCAGGAATATGATTTTTATTTCAGCAAGCGAGATAGTTTCTCCTTTCTGAAAAGAATCATTGAGGTTTTCTTCCATAAGAATATCTCATGGCAGAAATCCTGCTGGAGGGGCAATCGGCTCCTTTCTTATCTGCAATGGCAGTATTATCATTCGCGGAAAGAAGAAATACGTGAAGAGATAGATTCTTCCAGAAATATTATTGATTCCTTTGATATGGAGAAGCATCTGAAAGAGCTCTCGGAATTATCCTTGAAGATACTTAAAGCTGTATTATTCAATCGACTGAAAGGCAGGGAAGGAAGGGCTATTTTCACAGAAGAGGAGCTCTGGAAGACGCCTGAAGCCATTCTTGCAGAATATCCAATAGTAACAAGTACTACATTTTCCGCCAAATCATCATTGAACTCAACGATGTATGATTATGTGATAATCGATGAAGCTTCCCAATGTGATATCGCTGCGGGAGCACTTTCCTTGCTATCTGCAAGAAATGCTGTCATTGTCGGGGATAGCAAACAGCTTCAGAATGTGGTGACAAGGGAGGATGAAGAGTATACAGAACGTGTTTTCAGAAAGTATTCACTTCCCGATGCATATCGATATTCTACTCATTCATTCCTGAATTCAATATGCGCAATCTTCCCTGATATTCCATCGGTTATGCTTCGTGAGCATTATCGTTGTCAGCCAAGGATAATCGGTTTCTGCAATGAGAAATTCTATAGCAATGATCTTGTGATAATGACTGAGGAGAAAGGCGAGGAAGATGAGATTGAATTGTTCCTCACAGCCCCTGGTTTTCATAGCAGGGAGCATTCAAATCTCAGACAGGCTGAAGTGATTGCCAAGGAAATCCTTCCAGCTCTCAGGGAAGAAGATGGAAGCATAGGAATAATTACTCCCTATCAGAATAATGTACGGCTTATTAGGGCGATCATTGGACGTGATGATATCAAGGTAGATACAATCCACAGTTTCCAAGGGAGGGAAATGGATACAATCATATTCTCGACTTCGGATGATATCGTTACTGAGTTCTCTGATTCTCCAATGCTTCTGAATGTCGCTGTATCCCGTGCGAAACGCAGGTTTATTCTTGTAGCCTCATCAAATCCGCAGCCTAACAAGAGTAATATCAGGGATTTGATATCCTATATCTCCTATAACAATTTCCGTTCAATTGATTCTGGGATTCTGTCGGTATTCGATCTTCTTTACGAACAGGCAACTGCCGCTCGTCTTGAATTTCTCTCAAAGCACAGAAAGATTTCCATATACGATTCAGAGAATCTGATGTTTGGAATGCTTGAAGATATCCTCCATTCTCCTGAATTCATTGATTATGGTTTCAGAATAGTATGTCATTATCCGATAAGATATCTATTCGGTGATTCAGAACTTCTTTCAGATGAAGAGCGTTCTTATCTGTCGAAGACAGGGACCCATGCTGATTTCCTGATATACAGGTCAATAGGAAAAGAGCCAGTCTGCGCTATTGAAGTTGATGGTTTCAATTACCATAAGAAGGGTAGTCAGCAATATGAACGAGACCAGCTCAAGAATTCGATATTTGGAAAATATAAGTTGCCTCTTCTTCGTTTCAGTACAAATGGAAGTGGAGAGGAACAAACTATAAAAGCTTTTCTGAGAAGTTATGTCTCTTCCTGATTCAAGTTGATTCTCCCTTCAGGAATGACTATTAATTGAATATGGAATCCCTTAGGAATGAAGTCATTAATTATATCTCTGAAAAGTATAAAGCAGAAGCAGAATATCTATGGAGACGTTATCCGGATTATGCTGTTTTCAGGCATCAGGATAATAGCAAATGGTTTGCAGTCATAATGGATGTTCAGGGTGTTAAGCTTGGCCTTAATGATAGCATCAAGCATGATATTCTCAATCTCAAAGCTCCAGATATCTTCACATTTGATGACCTTCTGCATAGAGAAGGAATTATTGAAGGGTATCATTTAAGAAAGGGAAACTGGTTCTCTGTATTTCTTGATGGAAGAGTTTCGATGGATGAACTTTCTTCTTTGATTGATATGAGCTATCAAGTGACGGCATCAAAGGCTAAGAAAGATGAATTCAGAGTGCCTAAGGAATGGCTCATTCCTGCTAATCCGAAGTATTTTGATATCATTGATGCATTCAGAAAGTGTAATACCCTGACTTGGCATGAGATAAGGGGTGTAAGAAAGGGAGATACAGTATTCATTTATGTCACAGAACCTGTCGGGGCAATCCTCTTCAGATGCCTTGTAACTGAAACTGATGTACCATCTGATGATGGCAGGAAGATTATTAGATTCAATCTCGAAAGAACGTATCCTGAAGATAAGTTCACACGTTCGATGATGTATGAGGAGCATGGAATTTACTCTGTAAGAGGGGCTAGAGGCGTTCCGTATTCGCTTTCTTGTCTCCTGAATTCAGAATGAGTGGGAATCATACGGAGAAATGATAGAAAATTGGTGCGTAATTCTTTTCTAGCTGAATAATTATTCTTGGTATTTGCCAATCCGCTTCGATAAATGTTTCAAATACTTTCCCAAATTGTATGGACAGAGAGGGGTGATGCATGTATTATGCCCCCGGTTTCTCTTTTTATTGTATATTGATGCATTAAGGAAACCTGGGTGGTTTTATGCTTCATTTTAGCCTTAAAACGCTATGATAAGTTGGGGCATATTGTTACTATGGGGCTGGCTGGATTACTCCGGGCAGTTTAATTTTCAGAGGAGTGCGATGATAGAGATTAAGCACCTTAGGAAAGTATTCGATGATGATACCATCCCGCTGAAAGATATAGATATAACTATAAATGACGGCGATGTTATTTCAGTCATCGGACCATCGGGAACGGGGAAATCAACGCTTCTCAGATGCATTAACATGCTTACTGAGCCTACATCTGGAAGCATTATCGTTGATGGCCAGGACATCACTGCAAGAGGCTGCAATATCAATGAGATAAGAAAGAAGATGGGTATGGTTTTCCAGTCTTTCAATCTCTTTGGACACCTCACGATAATCGAGAACATTATGAATCCTCAGATAACACTCCTTGGAAGGACCAAGCAGGAAGCATACGATAAAGCTATGTATCTTCTGCAGCAGGTTGGTCTTGCTTCCAAGGTTTTTGCTTATCCGGAGGAGCTTTCAGGCGGTCAGCAGCAGAGAATCGCAATAGCAAGAACTCTTGCCATGGACCCTGATATCATTCTGTTTGATGAGCCTACATCTGCGCTGGATCCTTCGATGATCGGAGAAGTTCAGTCCGTTATAAAGATGCTGGCAAAGAGCGGAAGAACGATGATGATCGTCACCCATGAGATGGATTTTGCAAGGAAGATATCCAATCGCATCCTTTTCATGTACGATGGCTACATCTATGAGGAGGGAACTCCGAAGGAGATCTTCGAGCATCCTAAGCATGAGATAACTAAGAAGTTCATTCAGCGTCTTTCCTCGCTCACATACAAGATCCAGTCAACAGATTTCGATATCGAGGCGATGAATGAAGAGCTTAATGCATATGGTGAGAAGCTACTTATCGAGGCAGAGCGTCTCAGCAAGCTCTCCCTTGCATTGGAGGAAATCTGTATTAACAACATCGCAAGCAATTCCGATGTCCCTGATATCCTTGTCAAGGTAGAGTACTCCGAGAAGCTCGATATCCTTTCCATGCTTATCTGCTACAAGGGAGAGAAGTTCGATGTTCATACATCTGCAAGCAAGCTCTTCCAGGATCTTCTTGCTGAACCTACTACAGAGGTTAAGCAGGATGATATCAAAGATGATCCTATGGGTTATGACCATGTCATCTCGATGCGCTTCAGATGGGCGGAGGAGGAGTGATGAAGAGGATTCTTGCATTTCTGATGGTATTCTTTGCCATCTTCACGCTCTCTGCTGTGGAATATACCACCATTGAAGACCTCAATGGTCATGATATCGGAGTACAGACAGCTGTTCTTTATGAAGAGCTTATCCAGGATAGGGTTCCTGATAGCACATTCCAGTACTATACGATGCCTAATGATATGATCCTGGCGCTTCAGTCTGGTAAGATCGATGCCTATCTGATAGAGGAAGTAAGCTATGGAGTACAGAAGAAAAACCATCCTGAGCTTACAGTTCTCGAAGAGCCTGCTGGATACATCAACGCAACCTGTATCATTGGAAACAATGAAAGACAGGATAAGCTTCTCTCTGAGCTCAATGCGTTCATAGCTGAAAGCCACGCAAATGGTCTTCTTGCTGAGCTTTATGATTACTGGATTGCTGATTTCGATCCTGTCAATGATACCTGTGATGTAGGTGGATTCACGGGAGAGAATGGGGTGATTTCCGTTGCTGTAGAGGGTGGTTATGAACCTTTCTCATTCATAAGCAATGGCCATATTTCAGGATTCGATGTTGATTTCATCTGCCGCTTTGCTCGTGCATATGGCTATACACCTGAGTTCTATGAAGTTCCATTTGAGGCTATCGCTCCAGGTGTTGAGAGTGGTAAGTATGATATCGGAATGAATATCGTTGTATCGGAGGAGAGAAATGAGACCGGTACGCTTTCCGATGTCTATTACTCCACGCCTATCAGACTTGTAATAATGGGCGATGATGAGAGTTCTGTCGGTTTCTTCGATCAGCTCAAGCAGAGTTTTGAGAAGACCTTCCTTAGAGAATCAAGATGGCAGCTCTTCCTTCAGGGTGCTGGCATAACAATCCTCATTACTGTCACATCTATCATAGCAGGAACAATTCTTGGCTTCCTTGTGTTCATGGTCTGCAGAAAGGGTGGAAAGATTTCAAATTCGATAACCAATTTCTTCCTCTGGCTCATCCATGGAATGCCTACAGTCCTGCTTCTGATGATCCTTTACTACATCGTGTTCGGTTCATCTACACTCAGCGGGACATGGGTCTCTGTCGTTGGGTTCACATTGATGTTCGCTTGTTTCATGATTGATATGCTCCGTGTAGGTTGCCATGCAATAGGAAGGGGACAGTTCGAGGCATCCCGTGCTCTCGGTTATTCCGATAGCCAGAGCTTTTTCAGGATAATCCTTCCTCAGGCTGCTCAGCACTTCCTGCCTATTTACCGCAATGATGTCATAACACTTATCAAGGAGACATCGGTTGTAGGTTACATAGCGGTTCTCGATCTGACGAAGATAAGCGATCTTGTCCGAAGCAGGACATATGAGGCGTTCTTCCCTCTTATCGTGACAGCAATCATGTACTTTGTGATCTCAGCTATTCTCATCCGCATTGTTAAGATGGTGGAGCATGCTATAGATCCAAGGAGAAGGAAGAAGGACAAGATACTGAAAGGTATCAAGGAATGGGAGTAATAAGCTTCCCCATATAACTTCAGAATCGTTGTGAGTCGGTTGCGGCTTGCAACGATTTTTCTTTTGGTAAATCCATGCCCATGGTTATGCTATAATTGAACTCCGCGGGGATTAATATGGGAAATCCAGTTTGGGTAGTGAAGAAAGTCATTCCTAGAAAAGATTATACTCTCCTGCTTACATTCGAAGATGGAAAGAATGGTGTTTATGATTTCAGGCCGAATCTTTCACGTTCAATATTCAAAAAGCAGCAGAATATAGATTTCTTCATGCAAGCAAAGGCTTTATATGGTACTGTTGTTTGGCCTGATGATAGTGATATAGCCCCAGAGCTTCTTTACGAGAAATCTATTCCAACCAATACCGATGTTGATGGGTGAGAATTATATATGGTGTGATTACATATGTTGTCATTGAATGGGAGGAGAAGATTTCCCGCATAGCTTCAGAATCGTTGTGAGTCGGTTGTGACTTGCAACGATTTTTCTTTCATTATCCCTTTGATGCTATAATCTTGGAAAGGAAGGATAGATGAGGGATATTACAAGAAAGGCTATAGCTGATGCCTTGAAAAGATTGCTTGCAGATAAACCGCTTTCCCGGATAACAGTTCAGGACATAGTCTCGGAGTGCGGGGTGAGCCGCATGACATTCTATTATCATTTCAGTGATATCTACGATCTTGTCAGATGGATCATCTCCTATGACATAACAACCATTCTTTCAGGCAGGAAAACTCATGACACTTGGCAGGATGGCTTCCTGTCCATTTTCAAAGCCGTAGAGAAGGATCATGTCTTTGTTTTCAACGTCTACAACTCTATGAGCCGTGAACAGCTTGAGAGAAGCCTTACAGGTCCAGTAAGGGAGCTGCTGCTATCTGTTCTTCAGGAGACTGAATCATCTGGGAAGCTTAAGGAAGATGAGCTTTCATTCATTGCTTCCTTCTATGCTTATGCTTTCATCGGAGTTATGCTTGATTGGGTAGGTGATGGTATGAGGGAGAAGCCTGAACTCATGATAAAGCGTATTGAATGCATCATGTCTGGGAGCTTTGAGAATGCTGTCTCGCTCTTCTCATCCTTACAATAAGACCTTGTTGTAAGATATCCTTATAAATCCCATTCATTGTAAATTTCCAGTTCTGCTTTACTCCTGTAGTTTTTGCTCAGGAGGAAACAAAATGTATCATTCAAGTGGAAATTATGAGGCTTTCGTAAAGCCAAGAAAGAATGCGTATGCGGATAGTAAATCAGCATACATCATCGGTTCTGGACTTGCGGCTTTATCTGCCGCAGCATTTCTTATAAGGGATGCCTATGTGGATGGCAGTAGGGTTCATATCATAGAGAAGGATCCTGTTCTCGGAGGTGCCTGTGATGGCTGGGCCTATGAAGGGCTTGGTTATGTAATGCGTGGCGGTCGTGAGATGGATAACCATTTCGAATGCATGTGGGATCTATATCGCTCAATTCCATCAATAGAGAATGAGGGGATGAGTGTTCTTGATGAGTATTATTATCTGAATAAGGATGACCCGAATTATTCTCTGATGCGTACAACAATGAACAGAGGAGAAGATGGAAGAACAGATGGAAAGTTCGCCATCTCTGATAAAGGCCAGATGGAGATAATGAAGCTTTTCTTCACACCTGATGAGAAGCTTTATGACAAGACTATCGAGGATGTTTTCTCGGATGAAGTCCTTAATAGCAATTTCTGGCTTTATTGGAGGACGATGTTCGCGTTTGAGAACTGGCATTCAGCGCTGGAGATGAAGATTTACATAAAGCGCTATATTCATCATGTTAAGGGCCTCCCTGATTTCTCCGCGCTGCGTTTCACTAAGTACAATCAGTATGAATCCATGATTCTCCCTCTGCAGAGATATTTGGAAAGCCATGGTGTGGATATCATAACGGAGACCAAGGTTACCGATGTCAGATTCAGTGTCAAAGACGGAAGGAAACAGGCTGTTTCTATAACAATCCGTAATAGTGAAAGTGATCGTGTGATAGCCCTGTCAGAGGATGATCTTCTTTTCATCACTCCTGGGGGATGTGTTGAGAATAGCACATTAGGAACACAGAATAGTCCTGCATTGTATCTCCCTGAGCTAAAGGAAGGTGGTGGCTGGGACCTTTGGAAGCGTATTGCTTCTCAGAGTGATGATTTCGGTCATCCTGAGAAATTCTGCTCAGAGCCTGAGAAAACAACCTGGATGAGCGCTACTGTCACTCTCACTGATGATCGTGTTGTGCCTTATATCGAGAAGATTGCTAAACGAAATCCTCATACTGGAAGGGTAGTTACTGGAGGTATTGTTACTGCTCGTGATTCCTCATGGCTTTTAAGCTGGACTTTCAATAGACAGCCTCAGTTCAGAGCTCAGAAGGATAATGAGCTTGTTGGCTGGATTTATGGTCTTTTCCCATTTGTGGAGGGCGATTATGTAAAGAAACCAATGCTTGAATGCACTGGCAAGGAGATAGCGATGGAGTGGCTGTATCATATGGGAGTGCCAGAGGCAGAGATAGAGGAGATTGCTGAGAACAGCTGCAATACAATCCCATGCGTGATGCCGTACATTACAGCATTCTTCATGCCTAGAGCACTTGGAGATAGGCCTTATGTCGTTCCTGAAGGAGCTGTTAACTTTGCTTTCATAGGACAGTTTGCTGAGACTGAACGTGATACTATCTTCACTACAGAGTACTCGATCAGAACGGCAATGGAAGCTGTTTACACCCTTATGGATGTCGATAGAGGTGTTCCTGAGGTATGGGGAAGTACCTACGATGTACGAGATCTTGTAAATGCAACAGTTGCGATAAGAGATGGTCATAAGCTGACTGAGATGGATCTTCCTCTGAAGGAGAAGCTTGCTGTAAAAGAACTGCTTAAGCGTATCTCAGGAAGTGATATCGAGAAGTTGTTGAAGAAGTATAATGCTATATGAGGTAGAGCCTCTGGATTGAAAGCAATCTGGAGGCTTCTTTCAGGTTAATTTCCAGCAAAACATGTAATGCACTTTGTGTAGATCCAGATACATAAATTATTTTCACAAGTCTATAGCTGAAACATTAAACGGGGTAGTTACAATGCATATATTGACGCATACCATATTTGCTATACAATGAAATTGCACTACTTTATCCTCTTATTGATGTAAATGCGGATAAACTAGTGCAAATGGTTTGTTATGAAGCAGATTAACGAATACAAAATGATATTCGATTCTTATGGTGGCATGATGAGAACACGGGATCTTCAGAACGAGAAGATTCTGTATCGAACTTTGCATAAATTGATTGAACAGGGCTTTGTCGAAAAGGTTCGTTATGGCTATTACAGGTGGATTAATCTAAATGATTTCAGTGAGGTTTGTGTTGTAATCAGGTTGTTTCCCGAGGCAATTCTTTGTATGGAGACTGCTTTGCGATATTATGGGTATAGTGATCGGAATCCTCTTAAGTGGCATTTAGCTGTCAGCAGAGATTTTAGTAAATCTAGATTCAACATCGACTATCCGTTTGTAAAACCTCATTATGTTAATTCTTCCTATCTGGAAATTGGATTGAGCTATGGTGTAATTGATGGGCATAAGGTCCGAATATATGACAAAGAACGCGTAATCTGTGATTGCATGCGCTTCCGGAACAGAATGGATAAAGAAATCTTCAATAAAGCCATTCTGGGCTATATTAATGATCAAGGGAAAAATATCCCTCGACTAATGGAGTATGCAGAAGAACTGCGGGTCAAAAAAACTGTAAAAGAGCTTATAGGAGTGTGGTTATAGTGGTAGATATTGCAGCTTCTGTGCTTATGAAGCTGAAAAACAAAGCTAGAGTATCTGGTATTAGTTATCAACAGTGTTTGCAGCTATTTCTTCAAGAAGAGTTCTTGCGTAGGCTTTCTGGTTCTCCGTATTCAAAAAACTTTGTCTTAAAGGGAGGGCTATTTATCTATACTCTGACAAATTTTGAGAGTCGAGCTACTGTGGATGTAGATTTCCTAATGCATGGATTGAGCAATGATCTTGCTCATATGGACGATATTATTGCAGAAATTCTTTCAGTGAATACCGGTAATGATTTCATTACGTTCAAAGCAGCAAACACAGTACAGATTGCCCCGCAGCGCAAATACCATGGTGTTAGTACGCAGATTATCGGATGTATTAAGAATGTGCGTGTACCTTTTAATGTGGACATTGGGGTGGGCGATGTGATTATTCCGCATGCAGAGTTGCGGGAGATTAAAACACAGCTGGAAGGTTTTGCACGGCCTGAAATTCTTACATATTCTCTAGAAAGTACAATTGCGGAAAAATTTGATGCCATCATCCAGCGTTTTGAACTAACAGGTAGAATGAAAGACTTCTATGACATTTATTATCTGTCAAAAACATTTGATTTTGATGGATTGAAACTTCAGACTGCGATGCAGAAAACATTGCAAAATCGAGGAACTCAATATGAGAGAGATAGTCTTTCTCATGTGTTGGCCTTGGTAAAAAATGAGGATATGCAGATTAGATGGAGACATTTCCTGAAGACTTTGGGCAATCCTGAAATAGAATTCTCTGAGATTATTCGAGGGATACAGGAATTTCTTTCTCCTATATGGGAGGCTATTTTTGCAGGAACGCAAATCCTTTACCACTGGAATGCTGAGACATTCAGTTGGGAATTGCAAAACTGATTTACTGATTGTATCAGCTTTGGGGAAAAGTTTGATACGAGAGTTTGTGATTGTCTGATGCTATATAAAGTAAAGCCTCTGGATTAAAAGCAATCTGGAGGCTTCTTTCTTATACTCCGAAATACTCAGATATCTCCATCATTCTCTGGTACTGGTTCACCTCAAATGGGCAGCGAGTGCTGCAATGACCGCAGCCTAAGCATTCTGAAGCGTGATGCTCAAGGGAGAGGTAATGCTCTTTTGCAAGTTCATCTCCTATTTTTGCAAGATCGTAGTATTTGTTGATGAGGGCTATATCAAGTTTTGCAGGGCAAGGCTGGCAATGGTTGCAATACACGCATCTGCCAGTAGCATCGGAAGGGGAGAATGTACCGATTTCAGAGTAGTCTTTCTCCTTCTCATCTGAATCAAAATAACTCAGGACATCCTTCACTTCATCAGGATTGGAGGCACCTGGAAGCACTGTAATGACGCTTTGTCTATCAAGGGCGTATTTTATTAGCTGGTTTTTCGTGAGTGCCTTTCCGAAAGGGGAGAGCTTCTCATCCAGCAGCTGACCGCCTGCAAAAGCCTTCATTACCGATATTCCGACACCCTCTTTCTCACAACGTCTGTAAAGATTTCTCCTTTCTTCATTTGTGCCTATGCCATATTCACCCTTTGCGAAATCATAGCAGGGGTTGATGGAGAACATAAGCATGTCAAGGATTTTCATATCAAGAAACTTCTCAGCAATAGCAGGTGTATGTGTCGATAGCCCTATATGTTTGACCTCTCCTTCTGCTTTCAGCGAGAGGAGATTGGAGATGATTCCATTTCTTTCAATTGCTTCAAGGTCTTTCATCTCATCGATGCAATGAATGAAGCCAAAATCAATATAATCTGTTTTCAGGGTATCAAGCTGCCACTGGACAGAGCGCTTTATTCTCTCCTTGTCGGTTGTCCATCCATACTTTCCCTCAGAGTAATCTGCTCCGAAATGAATCTGGTAATATACCTTATTCCTGACACTTCCGAGAGCATTGTGACAAGCTTTGAAAGCGACAGAACCGCTTGATGCCAGATCGAAGTAATTCACCCCACCTTCGAATGCAGCTTCTACTGTTCTTGTTGCGGTGTTCTCATCAATTATCCCTGTTGCAGCACTTCCAAGTCCTATTATGCTGATCTTCTCATTTCCATGAGGAAGCTTGCGGTATTCCATCACATCACCTTGAAAGAAACAGCTGCATCCCACTTTCCTGCAGCTTTCTCAAGACCTTCCGTATTCCTGATCTTCCCGATTCTTGTATAGCTGTAAGTGGTATCGAAGGATTTGTAGAAAAGTACCAGACAGGAAGCTCCGAAGAGCATTATGTCTCCTTCCTCGATTCTACCGACAGTCTCGCTTTCTGCAGGAAGCTTTTTTGAAAGATAACGGCACTTCTCGTTGCCGTTTAGCTCTTCCATCTCGAATGAGAGGGGGAGCATTTTTGTAAATTCCTCTGCTGTCTTGTTATTTAGAAGATCTGCTATGAATTCTATTCCATTTACAGTTACTTTGATTTCCATTTTTTTTTCGTCCTCCAGGGCTATCCCGATGAATAGCGAGAAGCCTTTTCAGCTGAGATTACAGGGCATATTGTATGCTCATTTGCTGTGACAATCCATTGAATATGGTGAAGAACTGCAATACCTACGATAAATAGCATGTTTGCCTACCCCTTGACTGAGTCGTTTATTCCATATATTTTCTTAGATTGTCCGATATTGACGGTAATAGGGTCTTCTGTTACCATCGACGGATGGTATAACAGAATAGAGAGGTGAGAAATGGCAACGCCTAAGTATAAAACATCCAAGTCCAAGGCAGCATCAAGAAAAGCTGCAAATATGAAGCTCTCGGCACCAACTCTCTCAGAGTGCCAGACATGTGGAAATCTTATTCCTTCGCATCGCGTATGCCCGAAGTGTGGCTACTATGCAGGTAAGCCAGTTGTTGTAAAGGATGAGGAGTAATCTATGACAGAGAACGAAGTATTCGATAAAGTAAAGGCTCTTGTTGTCGAGAAGCTCAATATCGATCCGGCAAAGATTACAATGGATGCGGATTTCCGCAAGGATCTCGGAGCAGATAGTCTTGATACATACGAGCTTGTATATGCTATCGAAGAAGAGACTGGAATCACAATCTCCGATGATATGGCAAATGAGTTCGAGACAGTAGGTGATGCTGTCCGCTATCTTGCTAAGGAACTGAAGTAAATTGATTTCATACCTTGATAAGGCTCCCGCGCTCTCTCATGAGAGGAAAGGGGAGCTTTTTTCTTTTACAGAAAGCCTTGGGCTGACATTCAATGATTACAGACTCCTGAATCTGGCGTTCACCCATACTTCCTATGCAAATGAGTGCAAGGGTGAGGTTGATAACAACGAGAGACTGGAATTCCTTGGTGACAGCATTCTTGGCATGATAACAGCGGAATACCTCTTTTCTTCATTCACCCGATTCCACGAGGGCGAGTTTTCCAAGATAAAGGCTGTGGTTGTTTCTGAAGAGAGTCTTTCGGAAATTGCCCTGTCCTTTCATTTTGATCGCTATATTCTCGTGGGGAGGGGCGAAAGAAGCCAGAAAGGTACAATGAAGAAGGCAATACTTGCAGATGCGCTTGAAGCTGTAATAGCCGCTCTTTATCTTGATCAGGGACTAGATACGGCGCGTCGTTTTGTTCTTTCATTCATTCCCGAGCAGGTCGAGAAGATGCTGGAGAACAAGCTCAGTTACAAGGATTACAAGACGGAGCTTCAGGAGTATCTCCAGAAAAGAAGGGGGAAAGTCCCTCGCTATGTGATTGTCTCTCAGACAGGTCCTGACCATGCCCAGACATTCCGCGTGAATGTTGAAATGGGAACCAAGAGCTTTGGTCCAGGTGAGGGTAAGAACAAGAAAGCCGCGGAGCAGGCTGCTGCGAAGATGGCTCTTATCGCTCTTGGCATTGAGCGAGGCTGATTGCTCTTTCTGAAAGATACTCTTCGGTATTGAGTGATGGATTCTCAATAACTTCATCAAGAAGCTTCTTGAGGATATCGCCCATAAGAGGCCCTGGTTTTATTCCTAGGGCCTTCATTTTCTCTCCGTTTATCTTCAGGTCCTTTATAGAGAGTGCATTCTCATGTTCAAGCTCCGCATTGATTCTGTCTGCGAATGCAAGAAGATTATCAGGGATAGGTCTCATTCCGACAGTTGCTGACATATCCGCAACACGCAGAAAGAAGAGATTGTTGATGTTCTCCACGCCAATTCTATTGATGAATCTTCTCACAGCGCTATCTGTCCAGTCAGGGGAGTAGGCGAACATATGGTTAGCTATCAGATGGCAGACAGCTTCTCTTTCCTCGTTGGATGTCTTCAGTCTCCTGAATATCTTGTCTGTAAGTGCTGCAGAGACTTTATCATGGCCGTAGAATGTCCACTCCCTATCATCTCCTTTTTCCCTTGTCTTGGTTTTCCCTATATCGTGGAAAAGGGCTGCAAGCTTGACTGTCATAGGGTAATCATGGTCTCTTGCACATTCCAGTGCTAAGAGGAGATGCTCATAGAGCGTTTCATGGTGCATCCCGCCTTGTTCAAAACCATAGGTTTCTGCAAGTTCCGGAAGGATGCACTCCATAATACCAGTCTTTCTCATAGCCTCCAGCCCCAGCCGAGGCTCCTTGCTGTTTATCAGCTTCCAGAGCTCTTCTTTTATCCTCTCTGCAGAGATTCTTGTTATTGTCTCGCTAAGTTTGCTCATTGCAGAAAGTGTTTCTTTTTCTATCTGGAAACCAAGCTGAGAGGAAAATCTGGCGGCTCTCATCATCCTGAGGGCATCTTCAGAGAATCTCTCCTCTGGATTTCCTATTGCCCTTATCATCTTCTTTTTCAGATCCTTCATTCCGTCATGAAAGTCCAGGATCTTCCCATCTGGAAGAGAAGCGGCGAATGCATTTATCGTGAAATCCCTTCTTTTTAGATCCTCTTCGAGGGATTTCACAAAGTGTACACTCTCGGGATGCCTTGAATCTTGGTAATCTCCCTCTGTGCGGAATGTCGTTATTTCATAGTGCTCACCATGGAATATAACTGTGACTGTACCATGCTTTATGCCTGTATCTATTGTTCTTCTGAAGAGTTTCTTTACTTCCCATGGTTCAGCATCTGTTGTGAAGTCATAGTCATTGTTCTCTTTACCGAGAATAAAATCACGCACAGCTCCTCCTACAAGGTATAGAGAGAAGCCTTCTTTCCTGAAAATCGATGCAAGGCTCGAGATTTCGTTGGAGATTTTCATTCGCATAGGAAAAGAATAGCAGAAATACAAGGGATAAAGAAATCCTCTTCAATTCTTTACATGTGATTGATGATACTTTTGCGCTTGGTATTTCAGTTACACCGAATATGTATTTCCGTACATCATTTCTGAATTCAGATATTATTAATGCCCGTATGCAGGATGTTTTCCTGAACATATTTGCAAACAATAA
>CASDRY010000012.1 GCA_949283235.1 uncultured Spirochaetales bacterium
TAGAGGTATCCGATTTTATCACCATTATCAGCGACAAATACAGGCATTGTCGTATTTGCTCTGTAGATAAGGTCTGAGGCAAAATCTGACGCAGCTCTTGTGCTTTCATTTCCATTTATCTTGTAGAGGTCTCCTTCAAGGGTGATGAAGAATTCTCCATCTGTTCCTATCACCAGATCATCGTAATCAACGCTGTTGCTTGTCTTGATGGGGATATCATACTCGATATTCGTGCCATTCTCATTGAGGATAATAAGCTTATTTATATCGGAAAGCTGTGTATTGCCAATCTCTGTATCTGAATCTTCCTGATAAACCCTTACAGCTCTATGCCCGATGATCTTGGCAGTTGATGGAACAGACGCTCCTCCTTCAATTGTAAAGCTATTTGCGCTTACATTTGACTTCGTTATATAGCCATAACGGGTTTTCTTATCATTCGGATCATTAAGATCAGGGTTATCTGAATCAAGGGTATAGGTTACCTGAGTTTCCTTGAGATCGAAATTATAGAGACCATTGAAAAGTATTATCTCCCCATTTGAATTAGATGGGAGTTTTACTTCAACGGAATTGGAGTTGATGAAATCCTCTGTAAGACCATTGTTAATTTCATTGATCGTAGCGCTGAAGAATTTATAGATATCGCTCTCATCGACATAGCTGAAGAAGATGTGATCATCAGCAGCCATGAAAGGAACATAACCTCCATTCATTGAGTAGCTTGTGATCTCGCATTCTTTCTTCATCTCATTTCCGTCATAGGAGTAGATATCATTATTTGCATAGAGAATTAATCGACCGCTGCTATCTGTACCTAGTACTGATAGAATCTTAGCAAAGTTCTTTGGAGTATCATTGAATACTCTCTGATACACGCCCTGTCCTGAATCAAGATTGCAGGAAATGGCAAACAAGAGCGTAATAAGCAATAAAACAATAAAACCTTTCTTCTTCATACCATTCCCCCTTAATGCCTGTAAGAAACAGTGAGCGTTGCCGGAATATATGCGAGTGTTGACATCTTTCCAGCATTTCCAGCATAGAGCTCAGGGAAGATGTAGAGTCCTACATTGATTCCAACTCCCCATTCATCCGTGATGAAATATCTCATACCAACTTCAAGCTCACAGCCGAAGGTAAGCTTAGAGGAGCCATCATAGCTTGCATAAAGAAGTCCAGCCCCGAGAGAGATTGGTACTTCAAAGCGTCCTTGTACTGGAACTGTCGTTGCCTTAACGAAGATAGGGACATTTGTTTCTACGATACCTGCTCTGGAGAAATCGAACTGGAAGCCGAGTTCTCCACCGATAGCAAAATAGGGGTGGAGGAATACCTGATAGGATATCGCACCAACACCTCCAACAGATCTGTGTGTTCTGTTAGGACCATCACCAGGCCAGAATGTCCATTCCGGTCCCTGATCAGGATCTCTGTCAGGATAATTATAAAAGAATGGTACTGTCGCACCTGCCGTTATGTTGAATATCTGAGAACCAGAATCATAATATGGCTCTGCTGCAAAGAGCAAACTTGGCAGTAGCAAGAGCGTAGCCAATATCCCTAGCGTTTTCTTCATTAAAAACTCCTTCTGGGATTATAGCGGAAGAGCGATTCTAGGCAAAGTGCCTCCTTGATGATGCATTATATTTCCTTTATTCTCATCCACATGAGAAGATTAGGGTGCAAAGAAGTAGCCGAGTCGGTATTGAATGATCTTAAAGATAAGAGAAAACTCTTCACGGAGAAAGGAAATAGAGCTCCATCTCTTGCTGTTATCCTGGTAGGTGAAGATCCTGCTAGCCTGACATATGTGAGGAAAAAGGAAGAGGCTGCCACTGCTTTAGGCTATCTGCATTTTCAGTATAATTTAAATGAAGATATTCAGGAGCAAGAGCTTCTGGAGCTTATAGACAGGCTTAACAGTGATGAGAATATCGATGGAATCCTTGTTCAGCTTCCTCTTCCAAAGCACATTTCAGAGAAAAGGTTAATTGAGCGGATAAATCCAGATAAGGATGTTGATGGTTTTTCTCCTGTCAATGCAGGTCGTCTTCTGATAGGAGAGAAGTCATTTGTTCCTTGTACTCCGAAGGGTATCCTTGCAGTTCTGAGATATTTCGGTATAGCGACAGCTGGGAGAAAAGCTGTTGTGATAGGCAGAAGCAATATAGTCGGAAAACCAATGTCTGTTCTTTTGATGCAGAAGGGTATCGATGCAACTGTAACTGTATGCAACACGAAAACTCCCGATCTCAGGGAATATACCAGCGCTGCAGATATCATAATAGTGGCAACGGGAAAGCCAAATACAATTGACTCATCCTTTGTGAAAGATGGAGCTGCTGTGATAGATGTCGGGGTTAACAGGATCCCAGATTCTTCCCGAGAGAAAGGATATAGGCTTATTGGGGACGTTGATTATAAATCCTTTAAGGAAAGAGATGTGGCAATAACTCCTGTTCCGGGAGGAATCGGTCTGATGACTGTTGCAATGCTCATGGAAAACACCTTTGAAGCTGCTGAAAGGAGAGCTAAGTGAAATTCCTTATTGAATCATATGGCTGTCAGCTGAACATGGCTGAAAGCGCTGCTATAGAGACAATGCTTCTTGGCAGGGGCATGGAGAAGACAGAGAATCCAGCTGAAGCTGATGCTGTTATCCTGAATACATGCTCTGTAAGAAAGACGGCTGAAAACAGAATATGGGGACGCCTTGGTTTCTATAGCGCTGAGAAGAAGAAACATAAGCTGAAGCTTGTGGTAACAGGATGCATGGCAGAGAGGATGCAGGAAGAGCTTAAGAAGGAAGCTCCGTTTGTCGATGCTGTCATTGGAACAAATGAGAAAGCGGAAATTCCTGATTTCATTCTTGGTTCTCCTCTTGAGAAACTTGCTGGCTATCGTTTCCTCTCTTCCTATTACAGGGAGGGTGAGTTTTCAAGTTATGTTCCGATTATGAATGGATGCAATAACTTCTGCTCTTACTGCATAGTTCCATATGTGAGGGGAAGGGAAGTATCGAGGCCTGTTGAGGAGATTATTAAGGAGATATGCTTCCTTGAAAGCAAGGGCGTAAAGGAGATAACCCTTCTTGGTCAGAATGTTAATTCATACTCTGCAGAATATGAAGGTAAGCATGTTGATTTCCCGACTTTGCTTGAGATAATCCTTCCTTATCTCGATAACATAATCTTCGTTCGTTTCGAGTCTCCGCATCCAAAGGATTTCTCTGATCATCTCATTTCTGTGATTGCTGATAACGATAGGATAGCAAAGCATATCCATCTTCCGATGCAATCTGGATCTACAAGGATCCTTCAGCTTATGAACAGAAAAACGACAAGAGAGAACTTCATTGCCCTTGTAAGGAAGATGAAGGAAAGGATACCTGGATTGACGTTATCAACAGATGTAATGACAGGCTTTCCATCCGAGACAGAAGAGGAGTATGAGGAGACTCTTTCCATGATGGAAGAGATGGGGTGCACGGAAGCATTCATGTACTACTTCAATCCTCGAGAAGGAACAAGAGCTGCCACTATGGATGGTCAGATAGAGGAGAGTGTCAAGATAAAGAGGCTTGAGAGGCTTATTGATGAGCAGATAGCAAGACAGGCTGTGCTGAAAGAGAAGATGCTTCCTTTCAGGGCAAAAGCGATTGTCACTGGCATCAGCCGTGATGATAGCTCTCGTTATCTTGCGCGTGGTGAGCATAATGATTATTTCTCCTTTGCATCTTCTGTAGAGCATAAGGAAGGAGATGTTGTTATAATCGATGCAGCAGAACTGAAAGGAAATACTTTCAGAGGTAACGAATATGTCTGATTTCTCCAGATTCAAAGAGCTTTATGAGAAAGCTCAGCGCATCGTTGTTCTTACAGGTGCAGGTGTTTCGACTCTATCAGGAATACCTGATTTCCGTTCTTCCGATGGACTCTACAGCAAGGAGTTCGGGAATATGAGGGTGGAGGAGATTCTTGATATCGAATTCTTCAAAGCTCATCCTGATGTTTTCTATAGCTGGGCGAAGGAGTACTGGTATCAGATGGATAGCTTCGAGCCCAATATCATACATAGAGTTCTTGCTGCGATGGAGATGAAGGGAAAGCTTACAGAGGGAATCTTCACTCAGAATATTGATGGTCTTCATCAGAAAGCAGGATCGAAGAAGGTATATGAGCTTCATGGAAGCGTCAGGGCAGGGTACTGTATGAACTGCCATAGCTATTTTGATTATCATTACATGACTGATTTCGTTAACAGGGATACTGTTCCTTACTGCAAGAACTGCGGAGGTCTGGTTAAGCCAGATATAGTTTTCTATGGAGAGCCCTTGAACAATACAGTCCTGATGAGAGCTGAGAACGCATTCAGGAATGCAGACCTTGCAATCGTGCTTGGCTCCTCCCTTGTCGTTAATCCCGCAGCAACTCTTCCTTATATCTCGATAAGAGAAGGGAAGGATGTTGTTATTGTAAACAGGGACAGAACATACATCGATGAATATGCAGCTCTCAGATTCAATGACCTGGAGGCATTCTTCAAGGAAGCAGAGAAAAGCTTGTGATTTGTTCCTTGCAAATCGAATCTTTGTTTTCCATCAGATGGCAAGGTATGCTGGTGAAAATATTCTTGATGATTTCCGATCTTTCTGTTATTTTCTAAAGTGGAACACAGGGGGTGTTCTGGTTTCGACTGGCTTTGCCATGCCGTAGACTGCGGATCAAGAGCTGACTTGTAAAACCGGCAAAAAAAAATTAAATGCAAAGAAAGAAGACGAGTTCGTCTCTGACGAAGCATTTGCTCTTGCTGCTTAATCAGTATTGAGCGAGGAGTGTTTGGGTTAAGTCCCTGATTCACTCACTCCTTTAGCCAGGGGACTTGCCTTTCTCCCTCTCGCCGTGGAGATCGGGACTTTTAGGCGATGCTGCATCTGAACGCTTGTTCCGCTGCCGAAGGATGAGTATAGATAGAACCGGGACTATATCCGTAGACGTTTATGGGTGGACTGTTAGGACGGGAGTTCGAGTCTCCCCACCTCCAAAGAGGATTTATGGCTCCAAAAGTAGACATAAGAGTACAGAAGACAAAGGAGAGGCTTAAAAGCACTCTCCTTACTCTGCTTAAAGAGAAGGGAATCGATCGTATCTCAATCAGTGAGATATGCAGAGCTTCGGGTATCAACCGCAATACTTTCTATCAGCATTATAGTGATATAAGAGATCTGCTTTCAGAGGTGGAAGGGGAGTTCATGGAATCTCTTTTCTCTTTTTTGACTATAAATGGTGATTCAATTAAATCTGTCCGTGACATAATGACCTTGCTTCTCGAGACTATTAAGCAGAATCAGGATATGTGTCTTCTTCTGTTCTCAGATAACGGAGACAAGAACTTCCTGAGAAATATCCTCATGTTTGCGCTTCCTTCCGCTGTTGATAACTGGGTAAAGGAACTGGGAATGAATGAGAAAGATGCTACAGTTCTTTATTACTATGTAATGGGTGGAGCTGTTAATGTCATCGAACTCTGGATGAAGGACAAGCTCTCCGCAACTCTTGATGAAGTTGCAGATAAGCTGAATTCCCTTGTCATGGGTTCTCAGAAAGCGCTTGCTTAATAGCTGTTGATTTCCTTGAGCTGTCGTCTTGTGTCCCTTGCTGCGTCACGCTCTTTGATAGCTTCCTTCTTGTCCCTTACGTTCTTTCCGCGGGCAAGAGCTATCTTCATCTTCACAAGATTATCCTTGAGATAGATTTCAAGAGGGACTATTGTGAAGCCTCTCTCGTTTACCTTCCTCGTGAATTTCTTAATCTCCTGCTTATGTGCAAGAAGAGTGCGGTTCCTGTCGCTTTTATGGTTGAAGATATTCCCATGTGTATATGGCTGGATAAGAAAACCAACGAGGATCAGCGAGCCATTTTTAGGGACGATATAGCTATCAGAGAAGGAACATTTTCCTTCCCTGACTGACTTCACTTCAGTTCCTACAAGCGAAATCCCCACTTCGAGCTCTTCGAGAATTTCGTAATTGAAATATGCTTTCTTATTCTTCTGTATAAGCTTGATCATTCTATCGAGACCCTGAATCCTACAAAAGGACTTGTTGAGCTTCTATCAATGACACCTACGGATTCAATTGAGATATCCTCCGGTGTGTTGATATAGCTTCCACCTTTAACGATTATGCCATCATAAGGATAAAGAGAGGCAAGCTCAATAGCTCTGGAGTAATCAGAGAGGCGCATGAGCGGGACATATGGCGTTCTTGTCATCTCCCATAAGCCTCCCATCATCGAATCTGGTGCATCATGCTCAGCTGTAAGGTGCATCAGCGATGTGTTATAAGGTTCATCCTTAGCAGAAAGCGAGGCAGTATACCACTCAGCTTCGCTTGGGAGGGAAACATTGCGTCCTATCTTTTCTGAAAGCCAATCGCAATACGCAAGTGCGGCTTTGTATGAGATATTCCTGATTGGCCTCATCGACATTACAGATGATGAGAGCGCGATTCCATCAAGATAATTTGAATCTGCATTTCCATCATTCACGATGTTCTCCAGATTGGAGCGGCTCCAGTATGGCACCTCTTCGACAAAAAGGGCGTAATCATACTCAGTAACTGTATGCCCTGCAATCCAGAATGAAGGTACATCGACCTTCACGGGAGCTGTATTGCTCTCTGGATATGTGATCGTGCCGCTTTCTCCCATTTCGATAGTGCACTCAGGATAGAAGAAGTAATCGATACCTTTCTCTTCTTCGATTGCGGGATTAGCCATTGATCTTTCCCTTTCGGTATCACTTCCGCTATAGATTCCTGCTAGTACTGAATCGAGTTCAATAAGCTCTGCTGAGGAATACTTCACATCGCTTTCCTGGAGAATGGCGAGCGCATCGAGGTAATCATCATACATGGCAGATGATGTAATATGCATTGCCCCATAAAGAAATGGTTCTGAGATATCCCCGAATGATA
>CASDRY010000013.1 GCA_949283235.1 uncultured Spirochaetales bacterium
CTATCAACATAGCAGCAGTAGAAACAAAGAAGAGAAGAGCCAGACACTGAAAAACCGGGGAGAATCTCCCCGGCTACTATGAAAACTTCAAATTATCTCAGAATTCCAGCAACTCATGGACATCTGCCCATTTTACATCAACACCATCTGCTGTAATTACACATTCTGCATCTGACGCTGGTAGATAGAACTCTCTTATGTAAATTTCCCATGTTGAGCTGTCTGGATCGATGACACATGGATTGCTATAATCCTCCCATGTCAAACCTTCAATTCCAAGTTCAAACTCGTTCTCTCCATCAGATACAGTCACACCTGTTATATCTATATCATAGTCATTCAGTACAAGACAAATATTATAATCAAGCCAAGGTGTAATATCTGCACTGCTAGTATGGAGTTTTACTGTTCCATTTTTAACTGTATATGAACTTCCTTCAGGAAAGCACTCAGCGGTACCACTTTCAGGAACATCATATTCAATTGTCATATCCCAAGATGGATCATAGAATTGTCCGTAAATCCGCATTTCACCACCATCAGACAAATTGAAAGTTAGCGTATCACCACCCTGAAGTTTATCGAATAAAGCTGTACCAATATCTACAGCAGACTGTCCTTCCTCTACGCCAAAGGCTTCCATTATCTCATCTTTGTTTGCAATGAGATAGCTTGAAATAGCGTCCTTGTTAAGCTCATTCAGGAAAGATGCAACAAGTGACGTATAATATTCTATGCCATCTACAGTAACTTCAATGCTAGGATTAAGATTGCTTATGTTTTCCCGCAATTCACTGCTATTAACATTATCGGAAGAGATATCAATAGTTACTCCATCATGAATTGAACCTGTAACACAATTAGCATTTTTGGCAGTTGCTGTTATGGAAATTGCAGTTGTATTTGTTGGTAAAGATGTATCCTGAGATATCTTCACTGCACCACTGCCTGTAATTGATATAACAGCTTCAACAGAAGTTTCTACTCCACTTTCAATGCTTATTGTGAGAGCATTGAGATTTAGTGTTCCTTCTGAAACAGTGAAAAGAACAAACCCTGTTGTTTCATCAAGAAGAGAAATATCTGCATTGGTTTTACCGCTTGTAGAAGCTACGATATCGATATTGCCAGTAAAGGTCAGGCTCTTAGAAATGGGGATAGTCTCCTCATCTGTAGAAACTTTAAAACCATCATTGAAGTGAATTGTATCTCCATTATCAGCATTGTTTATGGCTTTTTTTAATCCATTGTAGTCGCTTACATCGAATGTTGTGGAGGTATTACCACCATCACCTGGCATTATTATCACTGGAGGTAATCCCCCTGGATATGAGTTGTTATTGCATGATGAAAAACATGCAACAAGGAATACAGACAAAAGTACTACAGCTATCTTACGCATAGAATCCTCCTATGCTCAAATATACCCCCCCCCAGTACATTGTCAAGAATAATTTTCTTCTCCACTCATAAATTGATAGTTAAAGTTCTTAGTATAGATAAATGCTATCAACACAGATGCCGTAAAATAAGGAAGAAAAGAGAACAATTCAAGAAATGAGCCGATGCAAATACACCGGCCCATATGCAACTCACTTTGCAACGATAATCAAAGGTAAGCTATCTTTAGTGGCTGAATCTTCATTCTCGATGTACTGGTATTCAATACCATTTTCTGTCAAGGCAGCATTCATAGCTTCCATTGCACTATCCCATGTAACTGTAGAGCCATCAACAGCTTTGATATCATCACCATTTTTGCCAGAATCCTGTCCAATTCCGTTCTCTACTCCATCACATGGCTTCCAATAGCAAACTTGATACTTATCACTGTTTCCTAATCCAGCAATACCACCCATAGAAGTTTGTCCATTACACAGATTACCTACGTTAGAACAGGCAACTATGCTTCCATAAGAAACACCAGCAATACCACCCTGATAACCACTATAAGAAATATCACCTGCATTAATACATCCGATGATTGTTCCAGAAGAATTTCCAGCAATTCCACCATTTGGAGAACCAACTCCATTTCCGTTTATCGCCAAGAAACTTACACAAGCTCTTATCATGCCTTTGTTGGTACCAGCTATTCCTCCTTGTGTAGCACCTCTAATTGTCTTACCTGAAACAACACAATTCTCGATTGTTCCATTGTTTACGCCAGCAATACCACCTGCAGTTGAAGTTCCAGTAAGTGTAACATCTTCAATATTCAGATTAACAACTTTTCCTGTTTCTCCAATTTCACCAAATAATCCAGCATTGTCACTATCAATTGTTGCACCTTTAATAGTATACCCATTGCCATCAAATACGCCTGTAAAAGGAGTCTCTTTTGACCCTATTGGTGTCCAATTTGAAGTTGAATATGTTGCGGGAAGTTCTGAAAGATCTATGTCATAAGCTAGAACTGTTGTTTTTGTCAGGATATCATCCTGCTTTGCCCATGCTAGGAATCCTTCAGGTGTATAAACAGTATAGCTATCTCCATCTTCTTCCAAACCACCTTCAGGGATATACAACTGCTCCTCTTCACCATCAACAAGCTGTAAATAACAATAACTACCACGCCAAGCTTTGTTATCCTTGATGTAATTAATCAGATTCTGGTCATCTGTACGAAGGATAGTCTTGCTCTTGTTTTCAGCATCAGTCTTAATACTTGAAACAAATACATCGAGGGCGTTTTCATCATTCAGAAGCTGTATTTGGGTTCCTTCTGTTACTGTCACATCAGTTTCTGGAGAATATCCTCCATTACCTACACTATTTTCCGTTTCTGCATTACCAATTACCAAAGCCGCATAAGCAACACCATTACCCTGACCCCAAGGCACTGTATCTGCATAACCATAATAACTGGAATCTGGTACTGGTGTTTTTGATAATGAAGTTATTGAACCACCAGAAATCTTTGCTGTTCCACCACGGACAATGACGCCTTGGATGCCTCCTGTTATATCACAATTCGTGATTTCAAGAGTTCCTTTAACATTGAACAACACGGCAGCACTTGTTGCACATGCTGAAGTATCTATCTCACTATCTACAAGCTTAATCAGTAAATCATCACTGAGATTATCTTTCGCATTAGTTGTAACTCCATATGCACCACCAACTACAATCTTAGATGAGTTTACTGTAAAGGACGAAGCAACATCATCAACAAAGAATCCTGTATGATTTGAATAGTAATCGACATTATTCAGAGTAAGGGAGGATCCTTCCATTACAGCGATTCCTCCAGAAACAGGATCATTTCCAGATTCATTTATCTCAATGTCATAATTATCATCTCTAACACCATTGATAGTAAGGGATGAGCCATTTGTTACTGTAATAGCACTCTGCCCACTACCTTCAGCTGAATATGGATAAGAAAGAGAAAGCTTGTGCCCAGCAAGATCGATGGTATAAGATCGTCCATCATCAAAGTAAAAAGGATTTTCACTAGAGGCAGCATCAACTGTCATCGTGACATTTGCTTCAAGTCTGACTCTCCCTTTTTCTTTCAGGACATTTTCCAATTCCGTTGCATTGGAAACGTCAAACTCTGATTCAGTATCATCAAAGAAATAAGGCGGTAGAGGAATTATACCCCCCCCAGTATATTGTTGACAGCCTGTTATGACTACCAGTATGGCCAACATCAGGGCCGCAAAACGATATTTAACCATATCATCCTCCAAAAATAATAGTATCGAGGAATTTATATGGCTTCAATAAAATGCTATCTCATCCATAGTGAAAAAGTTGATTAAAAGGCAGTACTGAATCCAATACTGCCCATTGAGAATCTCAGTCTTCGCTGTCGTCCCTGATCTCTGTGTTCTTAAGCCAGGAAACATCAGCTGTATCACGATTCTTTGTGATCATGAAGGAATCATAGCCATATGGCTTAGGAGCATTTCTTCTCCTTCTCTGGTCTCCGAACGGACGGCGATCCTCTCCAGTTTCAGAGTATCTTGAAGGACGGCGGTCTCCCCTTCTATCTCCGCGATACATTCTGCCTGTCTCGTTATCCCAATCACGCTCGCGGCGAGGTCTGTCATCACCACGTCTTCCAGGCCAGCCCTCACGCTGTCTATAGCTTTCCTTCTCGCCATAAGGTCTTCTTTCTCTATCGTAATCATCGCGATAGCGTGGTCTATCTGAGTAATAGCTGTCCCTTGAGCGGTAATCATCACGATAGCGAGGTCTGTCATAATCACGGCCACGATCATTATAGCGGTCACGGCGGTAATCATCGTCATATCTTCTTGGACGATCATAGCCACGATCGCGATCACCTGAACGATAACCTCTGTCTCTGCCGCGATCATTTCTCCAGCCATCGCCTCTTCTCTCATATGAGCCGCGGCCATCTCTGTCGCCGCCCCTTCTCTCATAAGAGCGTCTTGGCTCTCTTTCCTCTGCTTTCTTCTCTGCAGGTCTATCTGCCTGCTCCGTAGCTGTCTCTTCAAATGACAGTCTCTCTACTTTCTCTTCATCCATTCTTCTACTCTTCTTCGCGGCAGGTCTTTCCTTTACTTCCTTCATCTCTGCCGTCTTCTTCATCATCCATACCCTCAGTCCACTTCTCTTTGCAGAGAATCCCTGGGCATGCACATCATCTGTAATCTCTACCGTTTTCCAATAAGGCTTGAGAAGTGTCTTGGCAAAACTGAAATCCTTCAGATTTTCCGAGAACAGCACCACTCCACCTGCTGCAAGTATCCTGCTTATCAGGAAAAGATATTCAAGATAATCCTTCTGCACATCAAAGTCATCTGCTTTATGAGAATTCGAGAATGCAGGCGGATCGAATATGACTATATCATAACGTTCCCCATCTTCGTAAGCTTTCTTGAGATAGCTTTTCGCATCGGATGCGACAGTTCTGTATTTTGCCTTATCAATAAACCCATTCTTCTCAAGATTTCTCTCAGCCCATGAAGTATAAACATTGGACAAGTCAACGGAAACGACATTCTCCGCTCCACCTTCTGCCGCATAGACTGAAAACGCTCCTGTATATGAGAAAAGATTCAGAACCCTCATCGACTGCGAGATATTCATAATCTCCGAGCGGGTTATAGCCTGATCAAGGAAAAGTCCGGTATCAGTATAGCTGAGAAGCTCTACTCCAAAGGTGAGGCCATTTTCCTTCACATCAAGGCGAAGCGACTCCTCTCCTTTCTCATGCTGCTCCCTTCCTTCCCTCTTCTTTCTCTCCCTCCAGATTATCCTGGAATGCTCAACATACATGAATCTGGAAATAAGGTCAGTAGCTATAACCTTATCCTCTTCAGCCATTCCACCATCGCTGTAATCAACAACAAGGGCATAAGGGCCATAGAAATCAATAGTCAGCGGAAAAGAGTGAAGATTCCTGTCATAGACCCTGACAGCTGTAGAATCTGTATTCTTCATCCATCTATGCCCTTCCAGAGCACCATGCTTAAGGAGTTTGGAAAAATCCTTCTTCTCGAAATCTTCTATCATAACCTCTATATCCTCTGATCCATCAAAGCAGAATCACTTTTAAAGTATTATGCCAAAGATGTAAAGCCCAGATGGAAAGGGACAATCAGCTTCTTAGCTCCTCCTCATCAAGGATAACCTCATCTCCATCCACCACAAGTGTGATATCAGCGCAATCCGGATTACCTCCTGCCCTTACAGCTTCAAGATCATCGGAGAATGAGAATACAGTTACAACCCTCTTATCCTTTCCAGTTACCCTGTATTCAAGCCTGTCCACAGCTTTGTACATTCCCTGTTCCTTTCCTGTAGCTACATAACCTCCGACCGGATACATAGCTCCTCTTGTAACAGAAAGCTCTCCACCCTCAGAAAATGCTACTGAGATATCATCATAAAGAGCAGATGTACGTGCTATTGATAATCTCATTGAATCGCAATGCCAGAGATAGCAATACTCATGCTCCGCATCGCTTTCTGTTCTATCAACAACAATAAAGACTGGCTGTTTTAATCCTGGATGCTTTTTGACAAGATAAACGCTTCTTCTCCACACTGCAGGACTTGATTCATCATCCCCATACGGACCGGAATACATTCCCTCTGCCCAGTCCACGCTTTCAGATATCTTCCATTTCAGATCAGAAAGCTTATCTATATCCTCATCATTCCACTTATAGCTTTTTCTCCTGTTCTGTCCCATTCCATCGATGATCAGGACATTGTGATCAAAAGAGGACAAAGTGTGCTTCCTCATCGGAGAGTCATCATAAGCATAGCAGCCACCTTCCGTGATCACCCTCTTCCTGCCATTGGAGACAATGAGGGAAAGCTTGTCCTCATGCTGATGCCCCCTTCCAAACGGAGCTGAATCGAGAAGTGCATAAAGATCATAATCCTTCCAGCCTGTACGGAATACAAAGAAGCCTGAATAAGGCAGAGCGATTGAATCATAATCAGGAGCTTTTCCTTCCTTTCCTTCTGTAGCCCCCCATAAAAGAAGCGGGTTATCAAAAAGCCTTGTCTTTGGCTTGAGAAGCTCACTTACCTTGCTATCCGATCCATCGTTGATATCAGGAAGAGCTCCATCGGGTTCCATCAAAGCTATATTCACTTCTGATGCTTTTTCTATTACAGAGAAAAGAGACGATGGCATCTCGGTATCGAAAACCTGAAGCATCTCAAGAAGTCTCTGGTAATTATTGACAGCAACTTCATGATAACAGGTTGTCAGCTCATACTGGAATCCATCCTTATAGAACTGCTTCTTAGCCTCTTCCTCCATTGCATTTATAGAGAAAGCTCTCCACTCATCAGCTTTCTTCAGGAAAGGGAAAAGCACCGCGATATGTGCAAGCCCATTCATCTCCATCAAAAGCCAGTTTCCATGCATATGGTTTCTCTGGAGCCTCTCTCCATGCTGATTCAGCGATACAGCGATCTTCAGAAGGAGCTCATCTGAAAAATCCTTATAGAATGAGTAGATGAAATAAGGCCAGTTCGCTCCCATTCTTATACCGCACTCTATTGTTCTCCAGGTATCTGTAGCATCTCCCGGAACATCTGCAGCAGGAGGCGGACAGGTATCAATCCAGGATGAAAGAAGCGCGGATGCTGCTTCTGCGTACTTCTTATCCCCTGTGAGCCTATATTCATGAGCAAGATGTTTTATGTCATTATGACGTGAAAGCTGCCATGTCCATTCTTTGTATCCATTGTATGTAGGATTGGAGTGCCAATCGACAGAGTTCACGGAACCAAAGACCGATGGAATTCCAACTGAAATAAGAGTTCCCGAGGAAATTCTATCTGCAGCTTCTTTATCACTTTCAGCTGGAAGCTTATAGATATTCTCCGGCTTCTCATATGGAATCGAAAAAAAGCGTTCGGAGGTCGAATCAAGATAGGAACGGAAGAAGGAAGCGAATGCTGATACCGCCTCCTCATCACGCACAGAATAAAGTTCCTTTACACCAGGAAAGGACTCGTTGAGGATATTCAGGATTACAGTTTTCTGAGTCATAGTACAATCATACTCCAATACTGATGGTGCGACCAGTTGTTGGACTCTATTCTGTAAGCTACAATTGAGCCATGGATACAGGAGATACGATTGCTTTCCTGAAGGAAAGAGAGGAGAAACTAGGCTCTCCGATCAGATTCAAGACATACACTCCATGGTTTGCCAAACTCGGGGGTGAGAGACGGGACTGGGGAGTGTTCCTATATACAGATGGGAAAACCATAATCTATGAGGATTTCGATAGAGAACCCATGATACTTGGCATTCCCATTCCAGGCAGGAAAAAGAAAGAGGAGTATGTGAAGCTTGAAGCTTCATTTCCTGTCTCTGCGATAAAAGCAATAGACAGGGTAACCCGCCACGATGCGGAAGCTTCTCTCAGAAAAGAATATGATGTATCCAGAAGCGCTGGAATCATGAGCAAAGCACTTAGAAAGCTTGTGACGAAGATAACGCTGGAAGATGGAAGTGTTTACTTCCTTGAGACAATGGATCATAAGAAATTCAAAGAAATGATAGAGACTTTCCAGAAGGAGGAAAGATGAGCGCATTCAAAGCATATGACATAAGGGGAATTTACGGCAAGGATATCGATGAGGAGCTTGCATATAAAGTCGGTTATTTCCTGCCGAAGCTTCTCAATGCAGATCATGTAGTTGTCGGACGTGATATAAGGTTATCGTCCCCTTCCCTTCATGAGGCATTGGTAAAAGGTATAACAGACAGCGGAAATGATGTCTGGGATCTCGGACTTGCAACCACTCCGATGGTCTATTTCGCGACAGCATTCTTAGATGCAGAAGCCTCTGTGCAGATCACTGCTTCTCATAATCCAAAGGAATACAACGGCCTCAAGATAAGCCGCAAGGGAGCACTCCCCGTAGGAGGCGATTCCGGGCTCAAGGATCTTGAGAGAATGACGAAGGAAGAGCAAATCGTCGTTACTGATAAAAAAGGACAGGTGAAAGACTATTCATATGTAAAGGACGAATATGAGAAATTCCTCAAGCCTTACAGCACAGGTCTTGATACTCTCAGCATCTCGATAGACTGCTCATCTGGAATGTCTTCCCTGATCATAAAGGATATTCTTGGAGACAAACCACACTATATCAATGACAGCTTCGATGGTTCCTTCCCTGCTCACGAACCGAATCCTCTGGAGGAAGAGAACTGCGCCCAGATCAAAGCGGAGACTGTAAAGAACGGATCGGATTGCGGAGTAATCTATGACGGCGATGCAGACAGAGTGATGTTCATCGACGAGAAAGGTGCATTCATCCAGCCTGACTATATTACAGCTGTCATCGGATACTACTATGCTTCAAAGAACAGGATCGGGAACGCTCTTCAGGATATAAGGACATCCCGCTCAACTACAGAGTATCTTGAGAAACTTGGATTCAAGGTAACGACCTGGAAAGTTGGACACGCATATGCGAAGCTTAAGATCAGGGAAATAGATGGAATATTCGGAGGAGAGCTTGCAGGTCATTACTACTTCAAGGATTTCTTCAATTGCGATAGCGGCATTTTCGCATCCCTTCTGGTGCTTTCCGTCGTGAAGAAGCTAAAAGAGGAAGGCAGGACACTCTCATCACTTATAAGCGAGATAGTGAAATATGCAAACTCTGGAGAGATAAACTACCGCCTCGATAATAAAGATGAGGCTATCAGCGCGCTTTATAAGCGTTTCGCGGAGGATGAGAAGCCTGATACCATCATGGATTTCGATGGATACAGAATCGAGTATCCTGATTGGTGGTTCAATGTGAGGAAATCAAATACTGAACCATATCTCAGGATAGTAGCTGAAGCTAGGACGGAAGAGCTTCTTCAGTCAAAGCTGGATGAGATAAAAGGCATTATCGGAAAATTCTGCTAGAATAGGAAACGGAGGCAATATATGAAGGTTCTTCTATTCGGAGGTGCTGGCTATATCGGTACACATGTAGCCATGGCATTCCTAGACAGGGGGGATACAGTTGGTATCTTCGACAATCTCTCAACAGGACTCAGAAGCAATGTCCCAGAGAATGCTGAGTTCTATGAAGGCGATATCCTAGACAGGGAGCGTGTTGCTGAAGTCCTGTCAAAGGGCTGGGATGCCGCAGTTCATCTTGCAGCTTTCAAGGCAGCTGGCGAGTCGATGGTGAAGCCAGAGAAATACAGCGAGAACAACATCACAGGCTCCTTGATAATAATGACTGAGTGTGAGAAGCATGGATGCATGAACTTCATCCTCTCCTCCTCTGCTGCGACATATGGAGAGCCTCAGTATCTTCCAATCGACGAGAAGCATCCTAACAAGCCAGAGAACTACTATGGCTATACAAAATACTGCATCGAGGAGAACCTGAAGTGGTATTCAAAGCTTAAAGGTCTCAGATTTGCAGCCCTCAGATACTTCAATGCAGCTGGCTATGATACAGAAGGAAGGATGCTTGGTCTTGAAAGAAACCCTGCAAACCTCATTCCTGTTATCATGGAATGTGCTGCTGGAATAAGAAAGGAAGTCCAGATCTTCGGTACAGACTATGACACACCTGATGGAACATGTATCAGAGACTATGTGCATGTATCGGATCTAGCAGATGCACATGTTGCCGCAGCAGATTATCTTATAAAGAACAATGAAGACCTGATAGTTAATCTCGGTTCCGAGACAGGCCTTTCAGTAAGGGAAATCGTAGAAACTGCTCGCCATGTGACTGGAATGCCTATCCCATCTGTTGATAGTCCAAGAAGACCAGGAGACCCAGCAAAGCTTGTTGCCTCCTCTGCCCTGGCACATGAAAAGCTTGGATGGAGTGCAAAACGTTCAGATGCCGAGACACTTATCTCCTCTACATGGAGAGTTTACCAGGCGAACATAAATAAATAGCCGATATGGAGGGAGGAGAAATCTTCCCTCCTATTCATTCTGCGTATTCCATCAATTTAGGATATCTAAATTAAGCTTATACGCAATATTGATTGTAAATACTTAAAATATATTGAAATAATACCAATTACTCTATATATTCTCTTCCCGGGAGTTCAAAATGGACAATCTTGATTTCGATTACATTATCTATGACTACGGCAAGAAAGATGCTTCGAAAGCAAAGGAGCTCTTCTCGATTGAAAATGTCAAAAAGGCAAGAAGATTTCATAGGGAGATTCCTGGCTATAAGATGACCCCGCTCAGAGCACTTCCGAATCTGGCGCAGATGCTGGGATTAGGAGGAATCTTCATCAAGGATGAGGCTCAGCGCCTTACGCTCAACTCATTCAAGGTTCTTGGCGGTTCATATGCTGTATCAAGATATATACAGAAAATGCTTGGCCTCTCAGATGAGGAGACTACATACGAGTATCTTACATCTGATGAATGCCATAAGAAGCTTGGCAATCTAACATTCGCAGCAGCAACAGATGGAAACCATGGAAGAGGAATTGCATGGGCTTCCATGAAACTCGGGCTTCCATGCGTTATCTATGTGCACAAGGAAACCTCACAGGCAAGAATCGATGCGATCCGTGGCTACGGAGCTACAGTCAAAGTCATTGATGGTAACTATGACGATGCTGTGCGTCAGATGGCAATCGATGCGAAAGCCAATAACTGGACAGTCATAAGCGATACATCCTGGCCAGGATACACAGAAATCCCGACTTGGATTATGCAGGGATATACAACGCTTATGCTTGAATCTCAGGAGCAGCTTCTTGGTGTCGGAATCTCTAAGCCTACACATGTAATAGTACAGGCAGGTGTTGGTGCAATGGCAGCTTCTGTTATCGGATTCTATACAGCACTATTTCCAGATGATCCACCGATTTTCATCGTTGTTGAACCAAACAAGGCAGCTTGTATCTTTGAATCAATAAAGGCCAATGATGGGGAATGCCACAGCGTCAAGGGAGACCTTGACACAATCATGGCGGGACTTGCATGCGGAGATCCTTCCCCTATCGCATTTGATGTCCTTGAGCATACAGCAGACTTCTTCCTCTCGATTCCTGACTACATTGCAGCACGCGGAATGAGAATCCTCTCCTGCCCTCTCCATGGAGATCCTTTCGTGATTTCCGGAGAATCAGGAGCCGCACCGCTCGGAGCTCTCTACTCTATAATGACAGATAAAGGAGCTAAAGAGCTGAGAGAGAAGATGAAGCTCGATGAATACTCTCTCGTGTTCATGGTGAATACAGAAGGGAATACAGATCCAAAGCACTTCAGGCAGATAATCTGGGATGGTCTGGATCCAGTTCCGAGGGAATTCAGAACAAGAAAGTAGCATTAGTTAAATCAGGGTTGCATAACATCTGCAACCCTTTATTATTTAAAGAAATATTTAACATATAGAGCTTAGCGGTTTATCTATAGCTTTACTTTGCTTTGCAGAAAATCATGGGCAAAATGTGGGCAATTTCTGATTCTGCAAATACAAACGAATTGAACATACTTGTAAAAATCATTGACTGGTTCATAACAAAATTCAACAATAGAAACAGATAAAAAAAGTTGACATGTACGGAGTTCACCAATAAATTACAGGTACAGGCTGGTTCATCCAGCACTGATTACCAGTGGGCACCGAACATTGCGTTTAAGCGTACTTCGTTGAGTACGTCGGCCACTGGGAGCCTCCCCAGTGTTGGGAGGTTTTATTTTTATGGTAATCTATGTTAGAGCAGATGAATCAGGGGTATTTGACCCAATCCACAATGATTTCTTCATATTTGCTGGATTGATTTTTCTTGATAACCAGGAAATGGAGCTGACAAGTAGAAGATTCCTTTCAATGGAGAGGAAGCTGAGACAGAAGAAAAAATATAAAAAACTACCAGAATTGAAAGCAACATTGCTGGATCATGCAGATAGAAGAACCCTATTCTCCATCACAGAAACATGCTTGCGATTTGCCTCAATAATCAACCTCAAGAAGGCAGATCATAAAGCAGTACTTTCTGACAAGAAGAGTAAACAACGTTATCTGGATTATGCTTTCAAACGAGGTTTGAAGGAAGCCATGAAGTGTATGGTTGCAAGGGGCAGCATATTCTTCGACGCCCCTGCGGAATTCGATATCATTCTTGATGAAAGAACGACTGCTACAAATGGAAAATACAATCTTGCAGACAGTATCCTCTATGAAATGAGAGGAGAGATACACAGCATGCAGTTGCGGACATTTAGCCCTGCCCTTCCAGCAACAAGAAAAGTAACTGTACGATATGGGAATTCGGAGAAAGAACCTCTTCTTCGCGCGGCAGATGTTCTGGCCAACAGAATACTACATGAATGCAGACATGGAGATGTATTGAGTCTGATGGATAAAAACAACTTATTCATACTAAACTTACCATAAGAAGGAAAAGGCAGGTATTAGATGAAAGATTCTTATCTGTAAAATACTTCAGGATAAGAACAGAATGAGCGAGGATGTATGTGGAAGAGCTGCAGAATATTTCAGAACATCCCCAGACTTCTTTGCAAAGGTTCAAGCTGAATTTGACAGACGAAACAAGAAATAGAAATCAACACTTCAAATAAAGGAACTAAGCATGCTACCCCAGATGATTAATCCAGGGTAGCTTTTTATATTAGAGCAATTCGTCTATAGTCCCAAGCTTTCTGGCATCATATGCCCTAAGCTGGTTTGTAAGCGAATCAGGATCATCAAACTTCTTTTCACGTCTCTCATTGAAAATTGAATAGAGAACAGGTGAAAGAAGAAGAGTAAGGAACGCTCCTGTGAGAATGCCTCCTGTGAACGTGAGGGCAATTGGCTGAAGCATCTCAGCCCCCTCTCCAGGGAAGAACGCCATAGGTATAAGGCCAAGAATAGTCGTGAGTGTCGTCATAAGAATAGGACGAAGACGACCATATGCAGCCTGAAGACAAGCCTGCCTTACAGGAACTCTTTCCTTTACAAGACGATTGATGCAGTCGATAAGAACAATACCATTGTTAACAACAACACCAATAAGCGCAACGATACCGACAATACTGAAGAGCGAGAATGACTGACTGCTTGCAATATGTATTCCTATTACACCAATCATCAGAAGAGGAATGGTTGCAAAGATGATGAACGGATCTATCAGAGACTCGAACTGCGCGGCCATGACAGCGTAAACAAGGAACAGAGCCAGGACGACTATCATAATAAGGACACCTGCATATCCTGCAAGATCACTCATCTGCCCAGCCTGTTCTATCGACACTGTATCTGGCAAGACAAGATACTCATCAAGAGCCGCATTAAGCTCATTCTGGACATCACTTGCCGTATAACCATCCATCAGATCCGCTGTAACATGATTGATTCTCACCCTGTTCTCCCTTGTGATTGAAACAGGGGAAGTCTCCATCTCAAACTCCGCAATCGCATCAAGTCTTATCATTCCAGATGCAGACGGAATAAGGATCTGTCCAAGCTGGCTTATCGAAGAAAGCTCCTCAGGATCTATTTCCACAACAACATCATAGGATTCATCGGTGTTGAATGTCGCGATTTCAGAAGCTGTAGTTCCTGAAATAGCTGTCTGCAAGATACTGGAGATTGTAGACATCGATATTCCATAATCGGCAGCAAGATCCTTATCTATATCGATATTGACCTTCGGGGAACCATCATCGGCATCGCTCGAGATGTTGACAGCACCTGGAACATGTTCCCTCATTATCGCAACAATCTGATCTGCAACCACCTTGGCATCATCAGTGTTCTCACTATGTATCTCAACATCGATAGGACTTGTGCCCATATCATTGGACTGGAATGTCCAGTCAGCATTCGGATCAAGATCGAGGTAAGGCCTTATCATATCCTCGACCTCTTGAGCTGAGACTGTCTGCTCCGTGATATCAGGAAGCTTTATCAGGATAGATCCCTCATTCTCAGGGATGGTGAGCATACCTGTTCCTGCTGAAACCTGTATGTTCTCATATGAATCCTCCGGAAGAATAGAGAGAATCCTGTCGTACATATCAAAGAGATATGTCTTTGTGACATCTATTGATGTCCCCTGCTCAAGCTCCAGATTAAGCTGTACTTCATCATCCGTTGTCTGCCGTGGCATCAAGTCGAATCCGATCATAGGGAATAGCTTGAACATTACAAGCAGCAGCAGGACTAGAAGCATTATCAGGAGGAAACGATGGCGCATGAAGTACGCGAGGATGCGGACATATCCCCTCTTCATTCCAGTCTCGAACGCGAGACACGCATCATCGATTCTCTTCATCCATCTTATCTTCAAAGGCTTCTGGGTTCTTGTGTTGATTCTGAGAATTGAACCGCAAAGCGCGGGGATGAGTGTAACAGCAACCACAAGAGAGCAAGCGAGAGAGACACAGACTGTGAGAACGATATCCTGGAACATGATACCGAACATCTCAAGTTCGTTCTTGAAAATGAGGAATGGAACGAAAACACAAAGCGTTGTCATAGTGGAGGCAAAGATAGCAGTGAACATGTTCTTGCTTCCAAGAATAGCCGCGACAGCGCTTCTCTCACCAAGAAGACGATATGAGTAGGTATTCTCAAGGATGACGATTGAGGCATCTACAATCATTCCTATACCAAGGATAAGACCTGACATACTCATTGAGTTTATCGTAACGCTCATGATCGACATGATCATCATGGTTATGAGTACACAAATCGGCATCGAGAGGGCGATTATAATCGTTGTCTTTATTCCCCTGAGGAAAAGCCAGATTATGAGAGCGGCAAGGATAACACCCTGCAAAAGCGAATTGAAAGCCTCTCCCATCGTTGATCTGATCATCTCCGTGGAGTCATTCAGAAGCGTGAGATGAACACCATCAGGAAGCTCTGAATTTATCTCATCGAGTTGCCCGATAACAGCATCTGCAACTGTTGTCGCGGCACTGTCTGAGTCGTTTGTCACACTGAGCATGACAACACGCTGTCCATCGAGATAGGACTCGCTTCTTGATGTTCTGTCATTGCTTCTTGATACTTTCGCGATATCAGCAATACGGATAGGAACGCCATCGACTGTCTTTACGACTGTATTCGCGATATCCTCCATCGAGTAATATCTCTCATCTGCAGCTATCTGGTAATTTACCCCGCTGTCAGTAAGCTGTCCGCCTGTCGCCTGGATATTATCTCCCGCGATAACTGCTGTAAGTTCTGCAAGGGATACATTGTACGCGGCAAGCCTGTTCGGATCTGCATCGATATGGTACTCGACATCGCTTCCTCCGAAGACAGACACCTGCCCCACTCCTTCGATTCTCTCAATGAGAGGAGATACTGTGTTATCTCCAAGCATCTTCAGCTCATCGATTGACATTCCGCTGTCGCTTGTAAGCGAGAAACGCGCAACAGTCTCCGAGCCTGAAGTATCCAACCTGAAATACTGCGGAGTCTCTGCCCAGTCAGGAAGGAAAGCGGAAACAAGAGTTATCATGGAAGTAAGATCGGACTCTGAGTCGTCAAGATCAGTTCCATAGTTATACTCGAGGATAGCCATACAAGAGCCATCGCTCGAGATTGTAGTTATATCCTTCAGATTCTCAAGCGAAGAAAAATTCTCCTCCAGCTCCTTCGCAACCTGTTGTTCTATCTCCTCAGGCCCTGCATCATTGCAATCAACAAAGACGGAAATGACAGGAAGCTCTATGTCAGGATAGAGAGCTATCTCCATCCTGGAGAGGAAGACCAATGACAGAACGATGACCAGAATGTAAATCATCGTAATGAGAACAGGCCTCCTTACCGATAATTCGGATATAGTCATAGCCTCCTCCCTCAGCCTATCACATTGATGGAGCTGCCATCATTCACGCTACCTGCGGTGATGATCTCATCGCCTTCTTCCAGACCAGAAAGGATTATGACCATATCGCCATTCTCTCTTCCCGCGGTGACGCTCCTCATACGAGCTGTGTCATTTTCAGCGACATATACAATCTCCTCTCCGTTGTAAGACGAGACAGCATCGAGAGGCACCATGATCACATCATCATAAGCTTCCGTGATGAGATTAAGCGTGACATACATTCCAGACAGAAGACCTTCACTGTCATCAGTGATCTGAATCTCTATGCGAGCAGTTCTTGTAGCTTCATCGATACTTGGAGCGATAAACGAAACGACTCCAGTGAATGTCTTTCCAGGATATGCCACAGATGAGAAATCAGCATCCATTCCTTCCTTCATCGTTCCTATGTAGCGTTCTGGAAGCTCAGCTTCAATATAAAGCGTTCTCTCCCCTGCAACTGTCGCTATCGGAGTCGATACTGATACAGTCTCCCCTACGGATACAGGAACTGATGTCACAACACCATCTACAGTGCTTGTTACAGGGCTCTCATTGAAGGTCTGCCCGGGACGTGAGGCATCAATATATGCAATCACATCACCCTTCTTGATTTCCGAGCCGCTCCTGACAAGAACGCTGACAACCTTGCCCGAAGTATCAGGCATTATCCCGACATCAGTGTTGTAGCTCTTTATCTCTCCATTGAGGCGTGTATAGCGCTCAAAACGTCCCTTTTCAGCAACAGCTGTCTGAACATTGATCACGGAAGCTGTTTCATTCTCCTCTACAACCGCATGTTCACGCCCCTGCACCGAACCTGCTATGAAATAGACAGCAAGCGCAACACAGATGAGGAGAAGCACTATGGTCGTTATACGATCGAGTTTTGATGGCTTGGCATTCTTCGATGCAAGCTCTTTGAAAGATATTCTGGAATCTTCTACCTGTTCTGTGAGATCAGGCTTCTTCTTGTTATCATCGTCATTCATTCTGAAATCTCCCCTTCTGCTGCATATCTCTCCTGCAGCTCTGAAATATCTATGTCAATTACAAATGCGAGGTCGTAACATGAAAGCAGATGCTCCGTTTCCATCTGAAGAAGGTTCATCCTCTCAGAAAGGAGGTTTATTCTCGCACTCGATAAATCATCTGCACTTAAAAGGCCCGCGCTATAAGCATCTTCAGCAAGCTCATATGTGCGCTCAGCTGTCGTGACAGCTTCTTCCTGAAGAATCAGATTCTCCTGGTTCTGCTCTATTGAAATGCTTTTCTCCCTTATCGTCTCATCAAGATTGTCATGAGCAGACTGAAGGGAAACCGCAGAAAGCTTCACGGCATCTTCCGCGTCTTTTATCGCCATATCCCCAGAAGATCCTGGAAGCATTGAACTGATAGGAATGGAAAGCGATACAGAACCTGTAAGGCCATTTCCGGTATTGGAATATCCTGACTGAACACCCTTGTAGCTTGAGTACCCAGAACCTGAGTAGCTATAGCCAACAGAAGCTGTAAGGACTGGAACATATACAGAAAACTTTGCAGTCTCTACCCCATTTCTGGCTGCAGCAAGCATGTTCTCAGCAGTTCTTATAGAGAGCGTAGAAGCACTATACTCCTCTGACAACTCTGCAGCTTCAGGAAGAGATAGGAATACAGGTGCAGGAAGCTCTGAGACAGTGAACTCACCTTCTATACCGGTAATATTACGGAAAGCGGAAACAAGAAGCTCTTTTGAATCCTTCAGGGCCTTCACGGAAAGCTCAGCCTGCCGCATCGCCATCTCTGACTGCATCAGCGAAAGCTCATCTGCAAGGCCATTTATGTACATCTCATCAGCTGATTCATACTGCCTTACGGCATCTTCATAAGCAAGATGCGCGTTCTCTATGGAGATATCTGCGGCGGCAATATTCCAGTATGCCTCTACAACCGTCTGCCTCAATGCCTTTTCAGCACTCTGGTACTCCATGGAAGCAGCTTCCTTCTCGAGGCTCCTTGTCTCCTTGTCGGTTATCATGGAACCAGTAAAGGAAAATGAGGCACTAGCTCCAGCGGTTACAGTGAGACCTGAAAACGCAGTGCTATCAAGTGTTTCCGTCATTCCGTATGCAGTTCCATCCACCCCGGGGAATACAGCCCCTGTCGATAATCCAGCATTCGCTGATATATCTGGCATGAAAGTAGTCATGACTGCATTCTGATTCCGTATTGCCTGATTAAGCTGTATGCGTGCCGCCTCGATATCAGTACTGTTCTGAATCGCTGCTTCCAGAGCTTCGTCAAGTGTGACTTCTGGAATATCGGCAGCCATAACAGGTGCAGCTAGGCAAAACGAGATGAGCAAAAATGCTCTTAACTTCATCTGTTTCTCCTGAAAATTAAGATTCGCTCTTCTATTTGAACAGATAGAGGTGGAGAAACAGGGGAACGATTATGTTTTATTTTCTTGGAATGTGGAGGCTTTCTTCATATTCAGAAATAGAGGAACTTCTCATGCAGGAAAAGCCATCAGCATACCTGTAGTCGCAACAAGCGCGATGATAATCGCAAGAATCATAGGTCCTTTAAAAAAGGATGTGAGGAATGCCACCGCTACCCCTGCAAGCCCTGCATACCACATCGCCCCGAAATCTGTAAGAGCTAGAGGAAAGATAAGGGCCCCGAGAGCTGCTACAGGCAGGAGCATCATGCATTTCCTGATGAATTTAGGAAGCTTTGAGAGCTTGGAAGAAGCAAAATATGGGATAATGCGGGGAAGCATCGTTACCAGTGCACATGAGATTATCAGGAGAAGCTTATTCAATTCCGACCTCCTTATCTGTATATATCAGAGCACCGAATAGCGTTGCGGCTATCATTGATATCAGGAACGCAAGTCCAGTGGAGAAGGAGAAAACAAGTATCAGGATGGAATTCAGCAGAGCTGAAAATGAAGCCACGAGAAGTGCTTTGGCTCCCCTTCTTGCCTCTGATCCCAAGAGAGAAGCAAACATTGCATAAACTGTGATAACAGCTGCTTTCTGCACGACATCTGGAAGGAAAGTTCCCCCGGCATAACCTATAGCAGTTCCAGAAGTCCATCCCACATAGGAGGTGAAGATCAAACCAGCCATATAGCTGTATGAGAGCTTTCTTCCCTTAAATGAGGCAACTGTAAAGACCTCATCAACTGTTCCGAAGCCGCACATCAGCCTTCCTGGAACAGACTTAGGATTCTCCAGTCTCTGGGAAAGCGAGGAGGCCATGAAAATGTACCTGCTGTTAATGAAGAATACTGATACGATTATAGACAGGAGCATCGAACCCGCATTGTAGAGATTCATCATCAGGAACTGTCCGGATCCGGCAAAGGTTATGAGGCTTGTAAGGACGCCTTCCACGAATGTGAAACTGCTGGTTCTTGTAAGAAGCCCGAAGGCAAGAGCTGTAGTAAAGTATCCGAGAAAGATAGGGAATCCATCCTTTATTCCTTCTTTCACCTCTTTAGCGTTAATGCTCATAATCTCCTCCAAGACGGAGTGCCACTTCCGTACCATCGATAGCTGCAGAAACGATTCCGCCTGCGTATCCAGCACCCTCTCCCGCAGGATAAAGCCCCAATCCCTGTCTCATTGAGGAATCACGGAGAATTCTTACAGGGGAAGAGGTTCTTGTTTCAGGTGCTATGAGAAGAGCATCATGCTGGATGAACCTTCCTCTGGTCATCCTGTCAAATGCAATGAAACCTTCCCTGAGGGAAGAGACTATCATGGAAGGCATGACTTCTTCCATCCTGACAGCCACAAGAGGTCGAGGATAGCTTGTCTCAGGAAAAGATGAAGAGGCTTTGTCCTTTATGAAATCATCAAGACGCTGTGCAGGAGCTGCGAAACCAGGATTGTAAGTACTCCTTTCTATACTCTCAATGAACCTGAGCATGGCAAATGGATCATGATCCTCAAGCTCTTCCTTCCGCAGTTCCACGATAATGCCGCTATTCGCCCATCTGCCTCCTCGGGAATGAGGTGACATGCCATTCACAACCTGATGATTCTCTTCAGAAGCGGCAGGAACTATAACACCACCGGGGCACATGCAGAAGGAATAAACACCTCTTCCTCCTACCTGTGTGACAAAAGAGTATGATGCGGGGGGAAGATACGCTCCCCTTCCGCTCTCGCTATGGTACTGAATCGAGTCGATAAGACTCTGCCTATGCTCAACCCTCACCCCAGCTGCAGTGCTTTTAGCTTCGAGAGCATATCCATTCTCCGAGAGCGAATAATAGATATCTTTCGCGCTATGCCCTGTTGCAAGGATCACAGGGCCTTTATATATGCTGCCATCAAAGCATTCTACACCTGTTGTCTCCTCACCATCACCAAGCATCCTGATAACTCTCTTTCCGAAGTGGACCTCTCCGCCATGAGAGATGATGGTCTCTCTTATCCTTTCAATGATATAAGGAAGCTTGTCAGAACCTATATGAGGATGGCTTTCATAGAGTATTGATTCATCAGCTCCATGCTGTACAAGAAGGCGCAATACTTTCTCAACATCACCACGTTTATTCGATCTTGTATATAGCTTACCATCTGAGAACGCCCCTGCTCCACCTTCTCCGAAAGCGTAGTTTGATTCAGGATCAAGAATTCCTGATTGCGAGAGCTTAGCTGTATCCTTCAGTCTTGAATGAACATCCTTTCCTCTCTCGAGGACTATCGGTTTGATACCATTCTCAAGAAGCGTAAGGGACGCAAAGATCCCTGCAGGACCGAAACCAACGACTATCGCGCTTCTTTTCTTTGAAACATCTGGAAATGTTACCGGGGAGAATGAAGGAGGATTCTCTCCCACATATGCAAGAAGAGAGAGATTTATCTTAATATCCTTACGACGGGCATCGATGCTTTTCCTTTTTATCCTCACAGCAGTTATATCATTTGATGATATATTGAGTTTTCTTGCGACGCTCTTTTGTATTGCTTGCTCTGATGAGGCTTCAAAAGGAGTCAGAACTATATTGATTTCTCTCTGCATATAGAGATTCTAGCAATAATCGATTAATAGTTGAATATGGTGTAGAATCGCAGCGTGGTCGTATTATCTGTAGAGAATCTTGAGAAAACAGTTAGGGATGAACCTCTTTTCGAAGGTGTCACCCTAGCCCTTGAAGAATGTGAGAAAGTCGGTATTGTAGGAAGAAATGGAAGCGGTAAATCCACCTTCCTGAAATGTCTTGCGGGAGAAATCCAGCCAGATGAGGGGAGCATCTCAACCAAGAAGGACGCAGAGGTTATCCTTCTTGAACAGAATACATCATACCCTGAAGGTACAACCATCTCATCTTTTTTCGAAATGCAGAAATGCAGGGCAAATACTATTCTTTCTTCCTATCAGAAAGCCCTGAATGAAGGAAACGAAAAAGAATACATGAGGCTTTCCTCCATAATAGAGAAAGAGGATCTCTGGGATACTGAAAGGAGATACTTTGCCATTCTGACTGATTTAGGAGAAGACCTCGATCCAGGAACAGAGATGTCAACGCTTTCCGGAGGGCAGCAGAAGAAGGTCCAGATAGCCAGGGCTCTTGCAGTCAAACCTGAAATACTTCTTCTTGATGAACCCACCAACCATCTTGATATAAAAACAATTGAGTATCTGGAAAACTGGATAAAGGCTTCCGAGACATCTGTAATCATCGTCACACATGATAGGCATATTCTGAATGAATGCTGCTCTACAATCTGGGAACTGGACAGGAAGCATTTTTACCGCCACCCTGGATCATTCTCAGCATATCTTGAAAGGAAAGCCGAAAGAATCAGGATGGATGAGAAGCATGAGGCAAGGCTTGAGAATATCCTGAGAAGAGAGCTTGAATGGCTTAAGCGCGGTCCAAAGGCAAGAACAGGAAAGGACAAAGGAAGAAAAGACAGAATCGATGCGATGCTGGGGGAAATATCAAAGCCGAAAGAGGATAAGCCAAGAGATTTTCAGAGTGCGGACAGAAGGCTTGGAAAGAAGATTCTCGAGATAGACGGAATCGCAAAGAGCTATGATGGAAAGCTGCTGTTTTCTGACTTCTCATTCTCATTCGTAAAGGGACAGAAGATCGCTCTCATCGGTGATAACGGCTCAGGAAAATCTACGCTTCTCGACATCATCTCAGGCCATATAGCTCCTGATATTGGATCAGTGGACAAAGGGCTTAATACTGTATTCGGTTATTATGACCAGCTTGGAAGGGATCTCAAAAGCACAAAGACTGTCATTGAATATACCGAGGATATCGGGGAAAGAGTAATCATGGGAGATGGAGAGGAAGTATCAGCCTCAAGGTTCCTGGAACTATTCGGTTTCTCCCGCGAGATGCAGCGTACCCCTATCTCAATGCTGAGCGGAGGAGAAAGAAGAAGGCTCTATCTTATAACACGGCTTGTGCAGAATCCTAATTTCCTTCTCTTCGATGAGCCCACAAATGATCTTGATATCGACACGATGGAAAGGCTGGAGGAATATATAACCTCATTTCCTGGCTGTGCTGTTATTTCATCCCATGACAGGACTTTCCTAGATATAACAACAGATATGACATTCGTAATCGAAGGCGGGAAGATCACCCTTTTCCCTGGAAACTACTCAGAATGGAAAGAAGCAAAGGAAGAAGCCGCTGACAATGAGAAAAGCAAGGCTGAAGTAAAACCTGCTGAAAAGCGAGTACAGAGAGAAAGGAAAGGACTGTCTTTCAAAGAGATGAAGGAAAAGGAAGCACTTGAAGCCGAGATTGAGAAACTCGAGGAACTCATAGGGAAACTCGAGGAGTCTTTCTCCACTGCAGAGACAACTGAGCTTGGAACGCTTCAGGAACGAACAAGGAAGTATGAGGAAGCAAAGACATCTCTTGATGAAAAAACAAAAAGATGGATTGAGCTTGAAGATAAGGCATAAATAATTCCAAACCAGGAATAAAGGATAGAATCATGATAATCAATATAGCAGAAACATCGGAAGAACTTGGGAAAAGAGCCGCAGCTCTCATTTCAAAGCTGATTAATGAAGCTATCAGCAAAAAAGGTTATGCAAGGATTGTGCTATCCACAGGTCAAAGCCAGTTTGAAACCCTCAGCTATCTTGAAAAAGAGAACGTGGACTGGACGAAGGTTGAGATGTTCCACCTTGACGAGTATGTGGGCATTGATGAGTCACACCCCGCTTCATTCCGAAAGTATCTTAAAGAAAGATTCGTCTCAAAAGTTCATTTGAAAAACGCATATTTCGTTACAGATGAAAGCTGCATTCCATCCCTCACGGGAAAACTCAGGGAAAGACCTGTGGATGTGGGAGTGATCGGAATCGGGGAAAATGGTCATATCGCATTCAATGACCCACCTGCGGACTTCAATACCGAGGAAGCTTACAAAGTCGTGGAACTCGATGAACGCTGCAGAGCACAGCAGGTGGGAGAAGGATGGTTTAAAAGCATTGATAAAGTTCCTGAAAAAGCCATCACTATGTGCGTAAGGGAAATCATGAAAGCAGAACACATCATATCAGCAGTTCCCCATAGCGTGAAAGCGGAGGCGGTATTCAATACGATAACCAAACCTATAAGCCCCTACACTCCTGCAACAATACTGAAAAGCCACAAGGACTGGAATCTTTTCCTGGACAAGGAATCTGCAGGGAAACTCCTCGGATTATGAAATCAGAAGAAGAACAAAGGCCAATGCATAGAGATAGGAAAAGCAGGGATTGAACCCTGCTTTCTCTTTGTTTACGCCCTATTGGATTCGAACCAATCACCTACTGCTTAGAAGGCAGTTGCTCTATCCAGGTGAGCTAAGGGCGCATTTATTTAAGCACTTGGGGATATATACCCTTTTTTCCCAGAAATGTCTAGCGCTTAAATGATTTTTCCGAAACGCTCTCCATCAATATACTCTCCATCGATGAAAAGAAGCTCAGAATCATTGCCCTCGGAAACAAAACCATTCTTAGCAAAGAATGCCTTTGCTCTCTCATTATCAATACGCGTCTCGAGGTTCAGTTTCGTAACTCCACGCTCTTTTGCTTCATCTATGGCGAATTCAAGAAGATGGCCCGCAACACCCTTTCCCCAGAATTCCTTCCTGACAGCTATTGCAAGTTCTCCACGATGCTTTGTCCTTAAACGCCTGGACATTCTTATCTCGCAGGTGCCTATAACCTTTTCATCTGCAATAGCCAGGACAAAGACATCCATAGCCCTCTTCAGCTCCGCGATGAAAAGTTCCTCATCCTTTACATCCATTGCATCTATATCCGCTATCGAAGTAGCAAGATTATCAGTATCTCCGGCAACCTGCCTCATGAAATCCAGAAGAAGAGGAGCATCCCCTGTCCTGACTAATCTGTAATCTGTATCCATACTGGCTATTCTACCATGGGAAAACCCAGATTTCATTTCTTTTTAACACTGCATGCTATATAAGCTTTTCTTACACTATCAAGAATGGAAGAACGAAGGTTCATCTCCTTGTCCTTATTCAGATCCAGTGCCGAGACAACACCCGAAAGCCTTCTCATAGCCTCCAGTGCAATCTCCTCAGAAACAAGTCTTATATCATGAATTGAAGAGGCTCTATCCATCCATGAATGAAATGAGGCTATTTCGCTATCCGCTTCAGAGCGGACAATGCTGGATATGCTCTCCTTCATCGGCTCTTTAACGCCAAGGTCTGCAATCCTTATGACATTATCTGCATCCGGAAGATCATGGGGTGAAGAGAGATCATACATAGGCTTATCTGAAAGAAGGGAAACCTCTTCCTCGGTGAATGTATGATAAAGCCCTGATGATGCTGAAATAACCGCATCGGACGATAAAGCTTCCTTCATTCTGTCTTCATACGAAACAGGAATGGCTTTCGGTGGTATCAGGAAGGTCTTTGTTATATCCCTCAGCGTCATATGAACTTCATGATTATCAAGAAGGGATGAGGCAATAAGACGCGCTCCCTCTCCAGAACCGACAACGAGAATCCGATGCTGCTTCTCCAGCTGCTTCACAACAGCATCTATTATCGAACTATCAAAGACACGCAATCTGTATTCAGTATGCATCCTCTTGGAGAAAGCCACAGCCATGTTGAAAAGCTTATCAAGGTACGGAGAAGATGCCCCGATAAGCCGGGCACACTCTGATGCCTCCCTAAGCTGTCCCTGCACAGTATCTTCTCCGAAGAGCGGAGAAATGATACCTGAGGAGAGAAGGAAGATATGCTTTTCCGCATCTTGCCCCTCAATTCCGTATCTGCACTTTGAGACAGCTATTGGATTTAGAGACAGAGCTCTTTCAAGTATTTCATGAGGAACACTTCCCTCAGAAACTATCTCTGCCCTATCACAGGTGACAAGAAGCACAAAAGGAAAACGAAGGCTCTTCAGCAGCTTCCTCCCGGACGAGAGCAGAAGTTCATCACCTTTATTCTGCAAATGAGCAAAAAGATTCGTATCAATTGTGAAATCGAGCCCTGTTACATATAGCATGGATTGAGGATAGCATAATTTTACTGTAGCATCAGAGTATGAGAATACTCGTTGTTGAGGATGATAAGGATATCAGCACACTAATTGCTTTCCACCTGAAAGCAAATGGTTTTGAGACAGATACCGCTTCCAATGGGAGGGAAGCTATCGAGAAACTGAAAGCTGGGGGCTACTCCCTAGCCCTTCTTGATATCCTCATTCCTGAGTTATCTGGAATAGAAGTACTGAAATATATAAGGACGGGAAGTCCATCGCCTGAGCTTCCTGTAATAATGGCCTCCGCACTCACTGAAGAAGCTGAAATAATAGCCTCTCTCGAACTTGGCGCTGATGATTACATAACAAAACCATTCTCTCCGAAGATACTGGTTGCAAGAGTCAAATCAGTGATACGAAGAAGCGAGAATAGAGGAATAAGGGGGGCTGTAAAGACGGAAAAAGGTATTTACCTCGATCCAGGGACAAGAAAATGTACAGTTCTCGATGAGCCTCTTGTTCTAACCGCAACCGAATTCGATATGCTCCTAGCACTCATCAGAGAAGGAGGAAGAGTTCTCTCTAGAATGGAAATCATCGAGAAGATAAAGGGAAATGACTACCCTGTGACAGAAAGATCGATTGATGTACAGATCGCGTCGCTGAGGAAGAAACTCGGAAAGATGGGAAATGCAATAAAAACAGTCTGGGGGATTGGTTACAGATATGCCGAAGAAGAGGAATAACAAGGACAGATACCTCCAGATCATAGAGGCTATGGGAGAAGGAGTTCTCCTGCTTTCAAGAAAACATAGGATAGCTTTAGCAAATTCGAGCGCTCAGGCAATGCTTGGATTGAATGATTCCATTAAGGGAAAACGCCTTGAGGAGCTCTTCTCAGGATCAGAACTTGGCAACCATGTGGATTCGGTTTTCAAGGATGGAAAGAAACAGACTTTCAGGATAATGGGCTACCATGATGCCATCGGGGAAGATGCGGTCATGAAAGGCAAAGGACGGGAGAAGCAGTATGAGTTCTGCATCACCCTTCTTGATGAGAAATATGCTGTCGCAACATTCAGTGACGTTACAATGCTTGAAAGGCTTGAAATGGTCAGACAGGATTTCGTCTCGAATGTATCCCACGAGCTGAAAACACCGCTCACTGCGATAATAGGCTTTGCAGAGACCCTTGCTGAAGCAAGTTTATCTGAAGATGAGAGAAAGAGCTTTGCAAGGATAATCCAGAAGAATGCGAATCATATGCAGGGAATCATCAAGGATCTTCTGCTGCTTACCTCCCTCGACAGAACCGAGATAGCTCCGATGATGGAGTGCACTACAGATAGAAGGATACTGCAGGATGTCAAAGCGTATACGCAGTACAAAGCTGAGTCGAAGGATATAACTGTGGTATATGAAGCATCTGGAGAGACAATACTCTGCAATGAATCCCTTGTTGTACAGGCTATGATAAACCTTGTAGTGAATGCCATCTCCTACTCCCCGGAGAATTCCACTGTTACTGTAAAGACCAGGAAAAAGGGAGATATGCTTGAGTTTGAAGTGAAGGATCAGGGGTATGGAATCTCGGAGGAAGATATACCTAGAATCTTCGAACGCTTCTATCGTGTTGATAAATCAAGGAGCCGGGAAGATGGAGGAACAGGACTAGGACTCTCGATTGTCCGCCATATCGCGATAATCCACAAAGGCACGATAAAAGCTGAAAGCAAACTGGGAGAAGGCTCTGTCTTTACACTATCGCTTCCTATCAGCTGACATATGAGAATATGATAGCAGGTGAGAAGGATGAGAAATCCGTTGCTTTGAAAGTCAGGCCAAATGTACCTGAGAAACCGCTTCCTTCTCCCCTGAGAAAGATATTCACGAAAGCGTTATCTGGATTGAATGAGAAAAGCGTGTGGCTTTTCTCAAGGTATGACACCGCAAGTGTAAATGATGTTTCCGGCAATAGCTGGAAAGTAAGCTCAGCTTCCGCCTCAACAGATCGGGTATCATCCTCAATAAGTCCTGTCATTGAAACAGAGCATCGTGGACGGAAGAACCGGAGGTCCCCTGACTCTGTGAACCTTCCAGCGCCCAGTGAAAGCGAAAGCGTCGTAGATTCTGCAAGGGAATCCCACCCTATATAGATATTCTCATCACGGAGAGTCAGAAGCTCTCCCACATAAATACCGCCGGAGACTGGACCGAATGTGAGGATAGTACCTACTCCCACATCGAAGGATTCACTTCCAGATTCCCTTTCAAAGGGAGAGAACAACGCATTGGTGAAGACAGCGCCTACATTGCTTATAGTCTGGTTTTCCCTGATCATCTTATTTCCGCCGGAAACTCTCATTCCTATTGAAAGATGGGGAACGGAATAAGCCATATCGACTTCGATACGAAGTGCCGAGTGCACATCATAAACGGGAGAGTCCTCATCAATACGCTCAAATTCAGTTCCGAAGAACGCTGTCAGAGCGACATAGCGGGCAATGAATGAAGCTTCTATATTCCATTTCTGATTCTGCAGAAGCGGCATCGGATCAGAACCGAAATCAGATGCTTTCAGGCCATCCGTCCAGGAAAGGGAGATAGCGAAAGGACCTGGCTCGATTTCCATCAAAGCAAGTGCAGCAGGATTGGCGAATACATCAGAGAACCTTCCAGTGTAAGAAGCTGAGATGAGAGGACTATCCAGAGGATTCTCATCTGTTATCGTAAAAGCTGGAAGTGAAACTGTTAGTGTAAACAGCGCAATAAGTACCAATGCCAATCGCTTCATCGTTCCAGATTATATCAGATTGAGAGCATTGTGCTATACTCTGGATATGGGCGAAGTATTCTTCCACATTGATCTAGACGCATTCTTTGCATCGGTAGAAATACTCGATAACCCCCAATACAAAGGAAAACCGCTCATAATAGGAACTCCAGGACCAAGACACGTCGCCTCTACATGCTCATACGAAGCCAGAAAGTATGGAGTACACAGCGCAATGCCTATGACAACCGCGCTGCGGCTATGTCCAGATGCTATATGTGTTCCAGGAAGGATGAAAAGATACTCAGAAATGAGTAAGCGTGTTATGAGCATAATCAGGGACTTCGCCCCAGGTTTTCTTCAGGTATCTGTCGATGAGGCATTTCTAGACCTGACAGGAATGGAAAGAATCTACCCTCTCCCAGGAAAAGCTGCCAGAAAGCTCAAAGCCATGATACTCTCCGAGACAGGACTTACAGTCTCAATAGGAGTTGCCTCTTCCAGATTCATTGCAAAACTGGCCTCTGATTACAGAAAGCCAGATGGTCTTACAATCGTTCCGCATGGGAAGGAAGAGCTTTTTGTTGATACTGTGGGGCTTAAGAAGCTCTGGGGTATCGGGGATTCCACTCTCAGAAGCCTGGAGAAAAGAGGAATAACGACTACAGGGACACTTAGGAGATACCCGCTTGAGGAACTTGTAAGATTTTTCGGTGAAAGCAATGGAACATATCTATATAAAATAGCAAGGGGTATTGATCCTGGAATTTACCAGGGAGAGGCAAAATCGAGATCAATCTCCACGGAAGAGACTTTCTATCCAGATGTATATGGTTTTGATGCCCTCGATAGCTCACTTTTAGAGATGTCGCAGGAAGTCATGTTCAGAGCCCTCGATGAGAAAAAAGTACCACGTACAGTAGGAATAAAACTGCGTTATGGAGACTTTACCACAACATCAGTGCAGACTACCCCATCAAAGCCTATCTACTCCTCTACAGATGTATTTGAAATAGCGAAACAGCTTCTGAGAGAGCGCTATAGCGGAGATGGAGTGAGGCTATTAGGCGTGGTCCTCTCCGGAATCTATGATGGAGAGGATGTTGAGCAGAGAGATTTCTTCTCTGACAAGGAAGAGAAGGAAAGAAAGCTAGAGAAGACGATACTCTCCCTTTCACAGAAAGGATCGAGGATAGTTAAGGCAAGGAACCTTTCCCAGAAGCAATGATAAGCCTTTCAAGAAAAAGGCTATGATGCTATTCTTTCCACATGCTTAATATCGCGCTCTTCCATCCTGAGATACCGCAGAATACAGGGAATATCGCACGAACATGTGCGGTAAGTGGAGCACACCTTCATCTTGTACGCCCTCTAGGATTCGATATATCAGAAAAGAGCGTCAGACATGCGGGCCTCGATTACTGGAATGAAGTAGATATAACAATATACGATTCCATAGAGGATTTCATGAAAGAACATAGCGGCGATGAGCTATGGTTCTTCTCTAAAAAAGGCAGGAAAGCATATACGGAAGTCTCTTTTGATGAGAAAGATGTATTTCTTATCTTCGGACAGGAAAGCACAGGGCTTGATGAAGAGCTTCTTAGAGCATACCCTGACAGGGTGCTGAGGATACCTATGAAACATGGCGTAAGGTGTCTTAATCTATCAAACAGCGTTGCGATTGCAGCATATGAATACTACAGACAGCTAGGTTTCCCAGGTTTTGAGACAAAATGGGAAGGTAGCTTGAATGGGGAGGAGTTATGAGGATTTCTGTCATTGGCTGCGGAAACATGGGAAGCGCGATAGCTTCCGCTCTAGCAGATTCGGAATGGGAAGTCTCCGTCTACGATAAAGCAAGGGAAAAAGCAGAAGCCCTGCAGAGTGAGAAAGGCGTTGCCATACTGGATTCTCTTGAAGAGGCAAGCGGGAGCGGTGCAATCATACTAGCTGTGAAGCCTCAGGTGCTTCCATCGCTTTATGAAAGCCTCAAGGAAGTTGAGACAGGTCTCTGGATTTCAATTGCAGCAGGAGTTCCGCTTTCTGTTCTTGAAGACCATATCGGAACAGAGAATGTAGTGCGCTTCATGCCTAATATCGGAGCTAAATCCAGAAAATCGGTAACAGCTATAGCAGCAGGAAGCGAGGTAAGCATCGAACAGAAGGATCTGGCCCTTTCCATTGCAGCTTCATTCGGTTCAGCCTACTTAATTCAGGAAAGCCTCTTCCCTGCTTTCATCGGAATTTCAGGTTCCGGTATCGCCTATTTCTTTGAGATGATGCATCAGATGGCTATGGCTGGAGTGAAGGAAGGAATCCCTTACCCTGAAGCTCTTGCCATAGTCAGGGATACGGCTGTCAGCGCCGCTGAACTGCAGAAAAGCACAGGTGAGAATGCTATCACACTGGAGACAATGGTCTGTTCTGCAGCAGGTACAACAATAGAGGGAGTGAAAGCACTCCAGGATGGTGGATTCGCATCCACTGTTATGAACGCAGTTGAAAGCGCTGCCTCAAAGAGCGTAGAACTCGAGACAAAGGCACGCTATGGAGAGAGATAAAGATGATTGATGTAAGAGAACTGAAGACTCGTACCGAAGAAATCAGGAAGAATATCGAGAATCGCTTCATGAATGTCGATCTTGACCAGATTCTGGCAGATCAGGATAAGCGCTCTGCTTTGATGCAGGAGACAGAGACACTCAGGGCAAAGAGGAATGAAAATGCGCAGAAGATGAAAGGAAAGCTTGATTCTGATGCAAGAAAGGCTCTGATAGATGAAGGCAAAGCTATAAAGGATAAACTTACCGAAGTCGAGGCGGAATTCAATGAGATAGATAAGAAATTCATGGATGAAGCCAGGACAATCCCAAACTATACACATCCAGATGCTCCTATTGGCAAAGAGGATAAAGACAGCCTTGCAATTAAATTCTTCGGAGAACCGACAAAATTCTCATTCAAGGCAAAGGACCATGTACAGCTCGGAGAGGAACTCGATATCCTCGATTTCGATAACGGCGCGAAGGTAGCAGGACAGAAGTTCTATTATATCAAGAACAAGGGAGTAATCCTGCAGATGGCATTGGAGCGCTATGCTATGGATATCGTTGTAAAGCATGGCTTCACACCATTCATCACCCCTGATATCGCGAAGGAAGAAATTCTAAACGGAATCGGGTTCAATCCTCGCGGAGCTGAGTCCAATATCTACACAATTGAAGGAACAGGCACATGTCTTGTCGGAACTGCGGAAATCACTCTTGGAGGCTACTACTCCGGAGAGATAATCCCTAAGGATAAGCTCCCTATCAAGATGACAGGGCTCTCTCATTGCTTCAGAAGAGAGGCAGGAGGCGCAGGACAGTACTCGAAGGGACTGTACCGTGTTCACCAGTTCTCAAAGCTTGAGATGTTTATCTACTGTCTCCCGGAAGAAAGCGACAAATACCATCAGGAGATTCTCTCCATCGAGGAAGAGATATTCCAGGGACTTGGACTACCCTACCGCATTGTTGATACAGCTACAGGTGATCTCGGAGCTCCAGCTTATCGCAAATTCGATATAGAGGCATGGATGCCGGGAAGAGGTGACGAAGGAGAATACGGAGAGGTCACATCAACTTCGAACTGCACTGATTATCAGGCAAGGTCACTTAATATCCGCTATCGCGATGATGATGGAAAGCCTAAATTCGTCCACATGCTTAATGGAACTGCTGTAGCACTTTCAAGAGCTATCGTCGCAATTCTTGAGAACTACCAGAATGAGGATGGTTCAATCACTATTCCTCCAGCACTCGTTCCATACTGTGGATTCGATAGGATAACAAAATAATGAAAGAAAAGAGCGCTCTTATCACCGATTTCTATGAGCTGACAATGATGCATGGCTACTATCTTGAGCAGCATGACTCGAAAGCTGTATTCGATATGTTCTACCGCAACAACCCATTCCAGGGAGGCTACACGATCTTTACTGGAATTGAGGAGCTTATAGACAAGCTTGAAGGTCTTAGGTTCAGCGATAGTGATATCGAGTATCTGCGCTCACTTTCAATCTTCGATGAAGGATTTCTGGAGTATCTGAGGGATTACCGCTTTCATGGGGATGTCTATGCCTTCGATGAAGGCACCCCGGCATTTCCAGGAGAACCTCTTATAAGGGTTGAGAGCGATCTGATGGATGCGCAGCTGGTTGAGACTCTTCTCTTGAATACAGTGAATTTCGAAACACTTATAGCAACAAAGGCATCCCGCATGGTTCTTGCAACCAAGGGCCATGGGAGCATAATGGAATTCGGACTGAGAAGAGCGCAGGGAGAAAACGGAGCGCATTCAGCGTCCCGCGCCTCCTTTATCGGCGGAACTAAATCCACAAGCAATACATATGCCGGAAAGAAGTTCGGAATACCAGTTTCCGGTACGATGGCCCACTCTTGGATAATGAGCTATCACTCGGAGGAAGAGGCATTCAGGAAATTTGTTGAGATATACCCAGATAACGGAATCCTTCTCATTGATACTTATGATACCCTTGGTTCTGGCATAGAGGCTGCGATCAAGATAGGACTTGAGCAGAAAGCAAAGGGAAAGAGAATCGGTGTCCGTATCGATTCCGGAGACCTTTCATACCTCACAAAGGAAATAAGATCACGCCTCGACAACGCAGGGCTGGAAGATGCAACCATCTGTGTCTCCAATGATCTTACAGAGGAAATCATAAGAAGCTTGGTTTCTGATGGAGCTCCTATAGATAGCTGGGGAATCGGGACACATCTTGTTACAGGTGGAAACCAGGCCTCACTCAATGGTGTTTACAAGCTTTCCGCAAAGGAAGAGAACGGCGTGATGATACCATGCCTTAAAGTTTCCAACAGCTATGAGAAGACAACTAATCCTGGAATAAAGCAGGTATATAGATTCTTTGATGAGAATGGAGGAGCGCTTGCAGATCTCATAACTCTTGCAGATGAGGAGATTGAAAGCGGGAAGAACATAACTTTCTACCATCCATTCTCAACTGCAGATTTCTTCATCATGAAGAAGGGCCGCTACTCCACATTCAAGCCAATGCTCACGAAGAAGATGGAGAATGGAAAGCGTATCTCCCCTGCTCCAGAACTGAAGGAAATCCAGAGAAGCTCAGCAGAGAAACTTGCAGCTTTCGATAAATCTTATAAAAGGCAGATTAACCCTCATATCTATAAGGTTTCTCTCTCTGAAAAGCTCAGGAATCTCAAAACAGAGCTTCTTGTTAAGACAAGAACCAAGGAAAGCGAAGTCAAGAATAGCTGATGAAAAAGGAATTCGGCTCATCTGTTCTCGTTACAGGAGCTTCTAGTGGAATCGGGAAAGCAATAGCCTCCCTCTTTGCTGCAAATGGCTATACAGTATATGCAGTAAGCAGAAGCATCAAGGAAAAGAGGGAGAGCATTGGTTGTGGAGAAATTATCTCCATACGTGGAGATATTACAGACATTGAGTCAATAAAGGCGCTCAGAGCAAGAATCGATAAGCTCTCGATAATAATCCATGCAGCAGGTTATGGTATTGCGGGAAGCGCTGAGGATGTCTCCGGAGAAATTGCCAGAAAGCAGATGGAGACAAACTACATCGGCCCGATAAATGTAAACAACATCTTTCTCCCTCTTCTCAGGGAAAACAGGAAATCCCTTGTAATTTTCATTTCCAGTATCGCTGGCAGAGTGCCTATACCATTTCAAAGTCACTATTCCTCATCGAAATATGCGATAGAAGCATACTCAGAAGCATTGAGAATGGAAGGAAAGCCTTTTGGTCTTACGACAGTACTTCTGGAACCTGGAGATACAAAGACCGGTTTCACTTCCAAAAGGAAAAAATACATACCTGAGAATTCCATCTATAAGACAGCAGCTGATAAAGCAATAGCAAAGATGGAAAAAGACGAGGAGAATGGAAGAAGCCCAGAAACAGTTGCCTCAGCAGCGCTTTCCGTAGCTTCAAAGAAGAATCCTCCTATAAGAAAACCAATTGGCTTTGAATACTCTGCCCTGATGCTTCTGCTAAGGATTCTTCCACAGAAAGCTGTGGAAATGATTCTAAGAAAGCTATATTGAGAACTGACTATTTTTAGCTATTTACTGGATGTATGTACTTCAAATATTCAGCACCTCATCCTGACCAGAGAGTCCAGCCATACCCATATAAAGTTTGTAATACAGCCCTTTCTGAGCCATTAATTCATCATGGTTACCACGCTCAGTAATCTTACCATGTTCAAGCACCATGATTGCATCAGCGTTATGAACTGTTGATAATCTATGAGCTATAACAAAAACGGTCCTCCCCTCCATAAGCTTGTCCATTCCCTTCTCAATCAGGTCCTCTGTCCTTGTATCGATAGAGGATGTAGCTTCATCGAGAATAAGCACAGGAGGATCGGCAACCGCCGCTCGTGCAATTGCTAAAAGCTGTCTTTGTCCCTGTGAAAGGTCTGCCCCATCGTTTGTGATCATTGTGTCATAACCATCTGAAAGACGACGTATGAATGAGTCGGCATTTGCTGTAATAGCAGCTGCCCACACTATGAAAGCGTGGGCAGAACGTGGTCAAAACCCCTTTTTTGAGGCTTTTTCAGGTAAATCTAAAATGCTGATTCCTTACAGCGTATTAGGATCGAGATTTGCCTGCTCTATATCCTTGAAATAGCGATATGTAGAGACTTTGAGCTCATCGCAAGCAGGCTCATCACACACAATGATAGCACGGCGATGCATCTGCAGAGCAGAACATGTCCAAGCCTGTGAAACACCACCTTCAACAGTATGCTGCAAAGCTCTTGCTTTATTGTGTCCATTCACAAGGATCATGACTTCCTTTGCATCCATTACAGTCTGGACTCCGACAGTAAGCGCTGTGGAAGGAACATCTGCGATATTTCCACCGAAGAAACGTGAATTCATGACCTTTGTGTCATATGTAAGGGATTTCTCCCTTGTGCGAGAAGATAGTGAGCTGAAAGGCTCATTGAAAGCGATGTGCCCGTCCGCGCCAATTCCTCCAAGGAACAAGTCGATGCCACCATAGGAAGCGATCTTATCCTCATATCTCTGGCACTCCGCAACCGCATCTTCTGCATTCCCATTCAGGAGATTGGTATTCTCTGGAAGAATATCGATATGATCGAAGAAATTAGTATGCATGAATGTGTAATAGCTCTGCTCATGCTCCCTTGGAAGCCCTACATATTCATCCATATTGAATGTCACGACATTCTTGAATGAGATATATCCTGACTTATTCAGCTTGATAAGCTCCTTATATGTTCCTATAGGAGATGATCCTGTAGGGAGTCCCAGAACAAAAGGCCTTGTCTCCCCCTTTCTCTCATGCTCCTTAATGCGTCCTGCAATATAGCGAGCAGCCCACTGTGACAGCTTTTCATAATCTGGCTCTATAATAACTCTCATACTTCCTCCTTATCCGAGAATACCATTCCTTTCATTCATTCGCAAACTATTGCGCTTTCTCAGCAACAAGCTCCTTACCCTCCTTGCCACTGAGATGCTCTATCTGTAATTCAAGCATGCAAAGCGCCTTCCAGTCTTTCTGGATATAGCTTTCCATATGCTCCTCCGTATCCATCGGAGCATACTTAACTGCAAGCTTTTTGATATCTTCAAGCTTTCTCTCATCATTTACAATCTCAATCCTACCGAAAGCTATCACACTCCTGAACTTAGTCGTATAAAGCTCAGGAACGACATCATCTTTATCAACAACACAGAAAGAGGCTTTGGAGGATTTCCTTATAGCATCGATTTTATGACCTGTAATGGCAGAGTGGAAAATAATGCGCCCGTCATCATAGACATAGCTTATTGGAAGCGCATATGGATAATCATCATCACCAGAGAGTGCCAGAACTCCATGAGAGCCTCTCTTCAGGATTTCAATAGCCGCTTCTTCTGTAAGCTTCTGTCCCTTTCTCCTCATATCTCTGAACATTATCCCTCCTGACCGGAAATAATTCCGGAAGCGGCAACAGCATCGCGGTAGTACACAACAGCGCTCTGTCCTGGTGCAGCTCCTTTCACATAGTCTAAGAATTCCACTTCAAAGCCCTCCCCCGTCCTTCTGACATGAGCTTCAGCAGGCTTTGACATGCTCCTGATTTTCACAGTGTAGATTGTATCGGGATCGAAATCATCGACAGCTCCGAATACAGCATCCCCTGCTTTCACGACAGTGCTATGAGTACTGGGTTCAGTTCCGACCACAACAAGATTCCTGTCAGGATCGAGAGAGATAACATAAAGAGGCTCAGAATAAGCTATGCCCAGACCTTTCCTCTGTCCTATCGTATAATGCCAGAATCCATTATGCTGTCCAAGAATGGTACCATCTTCAAGAACTATGTCCCCTTTCTTATCTTCAACAGCTAACAGTTCCGTATAGTCGCCACCATAGAAATCCTGGCTCTCAGACTGGCCTTTCTCGTGGAAACCAAGAATCTCATCGATTTCCCTGATCTCGCTTTTAAGATAATCTCCAAGAGGAAAGAGAACAGATGAAAGCTGTTCCTGAGAAAGCCTCGAAAGAAAATAGCTCTGGTCTTTCTTCTCATCCCTGGCCTTTAGCACAGCATAGCGCCCGTTCTCTAGCTTTCTCACTCTCGCATAATGCCCTGTAGCAAAGTAATCAAAAGGAAGCAGCTCCCTCGCGTAATCAAGCATGGCTCCGAATTTTATCTTCTGATTACACCAGATACAGGGATTTGGCGTATGCCCGTTCATATACTCTGAACGGAAATTATCGAGAACAGCACTTTCAAAAAGATCTGAGCAATCAACAGTGAAATGCCTTATTCCGATTCTCTCTGAAATCTCCCTTATCTTCTCAAGGTCTTTTGATTTATCAGGGCTGTAACAGCTATTTGCAGACATCGGCATCGGATATGGGGAATCAGGCTTCCAGATAAGCATCGTTATTCCCTCTACCTCATACCCAGCTTTCTTCAATAGATAAGCAGCTACCGAGGAATCTATTCCTCCTGACATTCCTACAAGAACTCTCACAGCGCTATATTAGCATAAGAGAATGAAACAGAATATGGCTATTATTCGATAATAGGCAGCTCAACAGAGAAGATACTTCCCTGTCCTTCATAGCTTTCAACACTGCATTTTCCACCATGTGCTTCAGCTATCTCCTTGACTATCGAAAGCCCAAGTCCCGCTCCTGAAGATGAGTCCATCGTTCTTGAAGGATCAACCTGATAGAATCTATCCCAGATTCTCCCAAGGTGCTCTGAGGAGATTCCTTTTCCATTATCCTCAACAGCTATGACAGCATTGCCCTCATGCCTTGAAATACGAAGTATGACAAATCCTCCATTCTTTCCATATGAAATGGCATTCGAAACAAGATTTATCATGAGACGTGCCAGCATGCCTTGATCAGCATTTACTGTTATATCATCAGAAGACTTCAAAGTGAGCGAGATACTCTTCTCCGCAGCTTTATCCTCCATTGTGGAGAGAACCATCTCTCCAAGCTCTGCAAGGTTAAAGCTTTCCTTATTGATCTTCAGCGTTCCTTTATCAGAACGAGCGAGAGTCAGCAGTTCAGATACTAGCCTGGACATCTTCTCCCCTTGCCTTGATATCACAGCAATAGCTTCATCCATCTTCTCAGGCTCTGAAGTATGGTTCTGTGCATAATCTGCTTCAGCGAGAATAACAGATATAGGTGTTCTCAATTCGTGTGATGCATCAGATGTGAACTGCTTTTCCTTCTCGAATGCCGCTTCAAGTCTTTCAAGCATGCTATCGAAAGCACTAGCCATCTGATGAATCTCATCGCTTCCTTCTCCTAGACCAATCCGTTTCGAGAGATCATTTGAATCCGCAATATCCCCCGCAGTAGCAATAACCTTGTCAGCCGGGGCGAAGGATCTTCTGACTATCAGATAACCACCAAACGCTGCAAGCACAACCATGAAAGGAAGGAGAATTATTATCACGAACTGCATTGAGGAGAAAAGAGACCCCATATCATAGGCTCTTGCAGCACCTCGGAGAAAGAAACCATCTCCTATCGGGATATCAAGCACATACCACGAACCATACTCACCCGCTATACTCTGCAATCTATTCTCATCATATAGAGTCACTGGAGCATCTTCTGGAAAACGTCCTTCAATAAGCTCCTCTCCATTCCAGATTGAGATGTACACACCATCATCGAAATAATCGAGGTCATCTGTACGGACACGCCCATCACGCACCCATACATCCTCAGCGGCATCATGGACAACTTCTTCCAGATTCCTGATTGAGCTGCGCTCCACCATTACCCCGCTAAGGGAGAAAAGGATTAAGGCTGCAACAATAACAAGAACAGTCATCCAGATTGTATACCATATGACAATCTTCTTCTTAATTGTCATCCGCCTCACCTCCGATCATATATCCCGAACCTCTTATGGTATGGATAAGCTTTTCACTCTCTCCATCATCGATTTTCTTTCTCAGGTAGCGAATATAGACATCAACGACATTTGACTCACCATCATAATCCCAGGACCAGATATGCTCTCTGATTGACTCTCTGCTGAGTACAATGCCTTCATTGCGCATCATGTATTCGAGTATTGAATATTCCTTTGAACTGAGTTCAATCCTCCGTCCGTTTCTGACAACTTTATGCGAGGATGTATCAAGCACAAGGTTTCCTATAGTCAAGACAGAAGAACGCTCAACTGTCGATGAACGCCGGAGAAGAACTCTCATCCTTGCAAGAAGCTCGCTGAATGAGAATGGTTTAACAAGATAATCATCAGCTCCTGTATCAAGGCCTCTTACTCTATCAGAAACCTCATCTCGGGCTGTGAGAAAAAGAACAGGGGACTTTCCACCCTCCTCTCTGTATCTTCTAAGGACCTCAAAACCATCAAGCTTCGGCATCATGACATCAAGAAGGACAATGTCATAGCTGACTGTATTCATGAACTCAAGCGCGGAGAGACCATCATAAACGGAATCGACTGCATATTTCTCATCCTCCAGCCGTTTCCTTATTATTCCATTGAGTTCTCTTTCATCCTCTGCAACAAGAACGCGCATCATTCCTCCTTAGGCTATTATCTCCCAGAAAGATTAAAACCTGATTAAAATTCATCATCTTGCAATTTCTGCCCTTGTAGCTATACAACAATGGTATGAGAAGGGAACATCTTGGTACAAGATTAATTGTCCTGATAATAGGGCTCTGGATTATGGCCTTGGGAGTAGCTTTATCCATCCAGGCTGATCTTGGAACCTCTCCGATTTCAGGAGTTCCTTATACTCTGAGCTTGATTACGCCTCTTTCCGTCGGAGTTCTGACGATATTGATGCATATAGTCTTCATCACTCTCCAGATACTGATACTGAGAAAGAATTACAGCCCCATACAGCTATTGCAGCTTCCTATAGCATTAGTTTTTGGCGTCATGACAGATGGTGCAGTATATGTGCTGAGAAATGTAAATCCGTCAGGTTATATGGAATCATTACTATTCTGCTTTCTTGGGATAATAATGGTCGCAATAGGAGTCTCTGCAGAAGTTGCTTCAGATGCTGTACCACTTGCAGGAGAGGGACTTGCAATCGCGATTTTCAGAAGAACAGGGATGAAATTCGGAACAGCGAAGGTAGCAGTTGATTGCTCTCTTGTCACCATCGCATTAATCCTTTCACTGTTTTTCCTTCACTCGCTTGGAGCGATAAGAGAAGGTACGATTTTCGCGGCAATCCTAGTAGGAACCATCGCAAGACAGATCAACAGGGCTGTCATCCCACTAAGAGAGAAATTCCTATAGAGCGTGACGATTATCCAGAGCGTGCAGCCAGTTTGCTTTAAGAAGGTATATCACGAATATGAGAGAGGATAACATCCAGGTTATAGGATAAGCTGAATACACGATTTCAATTCTATGAACGAAAAGCAATGTTATCGTGATGTAAGCAACTCGGAAGATACACCAGCATCCAAGCATTATGAACATAGGGACAGTTGCCTTGCCTGCGCCACGCAATACTCCTGCTATGCAATGGGAAAGAGCGAGGAAGCAGTAGAATAATGCTTCTATATGTGCCTGTCGCGCTCCATATGCAACAACTTCAGGAGTTGAATTGAATAGCGATACAAGATAAGGAGAGAAGAGAAAGATGAAGATACCTATGCATTCTGCCATCGTGACAGAACATAGCATTCCAAACCTGGCTCCAGCCTTTGCTCTTTCATATTTTCTCGCACCAAGATTCTGTCCAACAAATGTAGTAAGTCCCAATGAAAAGCTTGTTATAGGAAGGAAAGCGAAGCCTTCTATCTTGGAATACGCACCACTTCCAGCAACCGCGACAGAAGCAAATGTATTTATGTTTGTCTGAACAACAATGTTCGCAAAATTAATAACAGAGTTCTGTACTCCAGAAGGAAGACCAAAGGAGATTATCTGACGAAGCATCATCCTATCGATTCTTATATCCCTTATTCTAACCCTGTATCCGCTATCATCCTTCATGAGTTTTCTCAGGCAGAGTATCGAGCTAACAGCCTGGGACATTATAGTTGCGAAGGCGGCTCCCCCTACTCCTAATCTGACGACTCCGACAAGGAAAAGGTCCAAGAAGATGTTAATTATTGATGACAGGATAAGATAATAGAGAGGATGTCGGCTGTCTCCCAATGCGTTCATTATTCCCATCATGATGTTATAAAGGACGGAGAAGACTATTCCGAAACAGTATATTCTGAAGTATTCAATGCTCTGTGGCATTATATCTTCAGGAGTCTGCATCCAACGAAGAATCACAGGTGTCATGATGCTGCCAAAGAAAACGAGGAAAAGACCGCAGATAACTCCAAATGCGATATCTGTATGTATTGCCCTCCGGAGCTTCTCCATGTCCTTCGCTCCAAAGAAGCGGGATATCACAACACCAGCGCCTATTGCCATGCCGTTAAAGAAGCCAACCATCAGATTTATCAAAGGTGTTGATGATGATACAGCAGCAAGAGCTTCCGCTCCAACGAAATTTCCTACTATTACGGAATCAGCAGCATTGTACAATTGCTGAAATAGATTAGAGAGAAGAAGCGGTATGGCAAACAGGATGAGGCTTTTCTTTATCGGGCCTTCCGTGAAATCTTTAGCTGAATTGGATGACATACTTCATTTGTAAATCCAAGAGAGAATAAAAACAACCACGAATATGGTTTTTGCAGCTATCATAATCTTATGAACAACTTCAACCTCACCAGAACAGAACTGAGAGCAAAGAATATAGAAGTATTCAAAGATACTCTGCAAACAATAGATAGAGACGAAGAGCTCAGGGAAAAATCAAAATACTCATCAGAGCACACTATTCTTTATAGAAATAATGATGTAATTCCAACGCCTAGAAAGCGTTTTGAAAGCACAAGGATAGTTGTCTCTGGCAAAAGAACAGGAGAAGCGCTTGCTGAATATGGAAATGACACTACAGCTGTCCTGAATTTTGCCTCCGCATGCAATCCTGGAGGTGGTGTTTTGTCTGGAAGCGGAGCCCAGGAAGAGAGCTTATGCAGGATTTCAACGCTCTATCCATCGCTTGCATATGGAGAGAATGCGCTTCCTTATTATGAATACCACAGAACACACAATAACCACGATTACTCTGATACAATGCTCTTCACTCCCGATGTGGTTTTCTTTAAAAGCGATGAAACAATTCCTGAGCTTCTTGAAAGAAAAGACTGGAAAGAGGCTTCAGTCATAACATCGGCAGCTCCGAATCTTATATATGAAAGATGGGAGACAATGAATGAAGAAAGAAGAGAAGAACTCAGGGCAATCTTTATAAGAAGAATCAGCAGGATTCTTTCTATAGCTTCAGTGAATAATATAGATAACCTGATTCTTGGTGCTTTCGGATGCGGGGCTTTCCATAACTCTCCAGCGATGGTTGCAGGCTGCTTCAGAGAAGTCATAGAGAAATATAATGGTGCATTCAGAATCATAGAATTTGCCGTATTCACATTACCGAACAATAGGACGAACTATGAAGCTTTCAAGAAAACACTAACTTAACTGCTGAAATATTTTCATATATTACAAAAACATAAAAGGACAGCTACTATTCATATAAAAATTTTTCACGATTTTTAAATATTTCTGTTGACATACACTCCTATTTTCTGCAAAATAATCATCGCTTGTGGGAGTAGCGAAGCTGGTTATCGCGCTGGCCTGTCACGCCGGAGATCGCGGGTTCGAGCCCCGTCTCTCACGAATTCGAATAAGTCCTTGCACTACAAGGACTTATTTCGTTATTCAAGGGTCTTTATTTGGGAAATTTAAACCAGATTTGAACCAAATTTAGACCAATTGAGAGTCGGACTTCCGTCTTTTGCAACGTATTTTCCAAAACTAAGTACTACTTACGACGCAATTTCCACATTACAACTAGCATAGGAGCGAAGTATGAAGTACAGGAGGAAGTACACTTTATTCACCCTGAAGAACAGAAAAGGAAAGCCTGTCTGGTATTTCCGGATTTACCTGCCTGATGGAACCCGTAGATCTAAGACAACTGGTTGCAATTCTCGGGAGAAGGCAA
>CASDRY010000014.1 GCA_949283235.1 uncultured Spirochaetales bacterium
AGACAGCCCATCGATGTCCTTGAATGTAAGATAAATGACAGGATACCTATTCATCCAGTTTTCCACAGCTTCCTTGTCATTCATTACTGCAAGGCCCTGGAAGATATCCTTGTTATCCTCTCTGATATCGAAGAAGGATTTGAGCATGGACTGGAAAGTAGTCTTCCCGAAACGGCGGGGACGAGTGAAGAGGATTGATTTCGCACCATCTCTGATAAGAGTGCTTATAGAGGCTGTCTTATCGATATAGTAATATCCACCAGTCCTTATTTCCCTGAAATCCGTCTCTCCTATAGGAAGCCTTATCTTTCTTTTCATATCCTCTCCTCCTTGAAGTATATAATGCTTCCCTGGAAAGTACAAAGTACGACGAATATCTTGCATGTTTATTTCTCTAGCTTATTAAGCTAGAAAAACAAGCAATGTACTTTATATGAGTATATTAAAAGCTTAATTTGTTTATGAAATCATTCAGATAATACAAAGAAAAGACATAATCACTTGGTGAGGTCTTTCGTTTTCAGAATACTCAGGAAATTTTCCAGAGATGGGTGAACAACACTTTTAAGAATGCTGCAACAAATACGCAACATATTGGTTTTTATGCTAGAATAGAAGTCTGGAGGTTGTTATGAAAGGAGAACGAATAGCACAGCTGGAACTGCTTCTCAGATCTCATCCTGAAGGAATAAGAAGAGCAGAGATTGCCAGAAGAATGGGAGTCCATCGCTCAACTATCTCCAGATATGTAGACGACCTCTCAAAGCATATAGGGATATACGAGGAGAATAATCTAATAAAACTCAGGACAGATGATTCCGATGATACCCCTATGGAACTATCTGTCTATGAAAGCCTGGCTTTCAACATGGGAGCTGAAGTTCTTGCCTCGACAGCGGAATTCGCGAATCCCCACCTTGCTTCAGGACTTAGGAAGCTTGCAATGAATATGCGCTCCTACGCACCCAAGATCAGTGAAAACGCGCTTTCGCTAGCTGAGCGCATAGACAAGACAATCCAGAACAACAGGAATGTTACAGGCCACTACAACGCTATTCTTGAAGTGCTTATCGATTGCTGGGTATCTGGACGCATTGCGAGGATATCAACATCGATACCAGATAAGGAAGAAATTGAGATAGCCCCATACTTCATCGGTTACAAGGATGAAGGCGAAGGCAGAAAGCCTATAACTGTTACAGGGAGACTCAGACACACAAAGGACATCATCACCCTTGATATCGCAACTATAACCGAAGCGAAGATGCTGGATGAGACCTATACCATCCCTGATAACCTCAAGCCATTCTCCCATGCGGAGAAGGAAAAATACGATGCCATCGATATGATTCCTCTCAAGCTTAAGATAAAAGAAAAAAGCGCGCTCAATTCATTCTCCACGATTGTCCATGACAAACCTGTTCTTGAGAAGTGCGCAGATGGAAGCTGGATCTGCACTATGAAAGCTGAGAATTCAATCGAATTGATGCTCAGGGTAATACAAAGTGGTACATCAGTAAGGGTTCTTGAGCCAGAGAATTTCAGGAAGAAGCTTATCTCCCTTCTTGAAAGCATACTCAGGATGTATCGCTGATGTACACGATTCTGCTTGTAGATGATGAGGATGAAGTCAGAAGATCCATAAAGGAGCTTACCCCATGGAATGAGTTCGGATTCGAAATCATAGGGGAAGCTTCCAATGGAATGGAAGCTCTCGACTTTGTCGAGGAGACTCTTCCGGATGTAATCATCACAGATATCAGGATGCCTTATCTTGATGGAATAGGCTTCATAGAAGCTGTAAGGAATACAATCTCCTCCTCTGTCGATGTGATAATCCTCTCAGGCTACGACGAGTTTACATTCGCGCAGACTGCGATGAGGCTGAATGTAGCTGAATATGTGCTGAAACCTGTAAGCGTCGAATCGATGTGTGAAGTGCTGAAGCGTACAAAAGAAAGACTCGATAGCGATAGAGCGAAGGTATCTGACAGCAAGAAGCTTGAGGAGTTCTACAAGGATGCGATTGAAGTCTACAAAGAGAAATTCCTTGTTTCCCTCATCTCTCCGACAAGAAGGCAGGATGCGGCGCTCATTGAGGAAAGAGCAAAGGAGTATGGGGTTCCTCTTTCAGGAAAGCTTTTCGCAGTCGCTATAATAGATCTACCTACGGAAATGCTTCCATCTGTTGCTGTCACTGAAATAATCGAGGAAGCAACGGAGGAAGATGAAGGGATTATTCCTTTCCAGTATGAGAATCAGATTGTCCTCATCTTCTCTTCTCCAATGCAGAAGGAATTCTCATCGCATTTCTCAAGACAGATAAACAGAGCCCTGACAATGCTTCAGTCCAGGATAATCCACTACTTCTCAAAAGCCTATAACATGGGTATTGGGGAGATAGTGACAGAAACAACGGGTCTTCCAGAATCCTACAGGAGCGCTCTTGAGGCTTTGAACTACGCCCAGATCTATCCTGAGCAGCACATCATAAGCATCAGCGATGTAGAGAGCATAGAAAGCGATCATAGTGAGCTATTAGGAGATAGGAAAGCGGAACTTGTGCTTGCAATAAAATTCGGTAATCAGGAAGACACGAAGAAAGCTGTACATGAATTCTTCAAGGGGCTTACCGAGACCCCGAATATACAAAACAGTGTTATAAACGTGCTTTCTGTTATCTCCGAAATTTGCTCATCCTATGGAAAGAATGTCGCAACTCTTTTAGATGATGAGGATTTATTCCTCTCCTTATCACATGCAAATAGTCTTTCACGCTCAGAGGCTCTCATGACAAAACTCGCGCTGAGGACTAATGAGAGTGCGACAGGTGCAAGAGAAAGCTCCCATATACAATTTGTTGAGAACGCGAAGAGAATCATAAAGGAGAAATACAGCAATCCTCTATTCGGGCTGGATCAGCTCAGCGAGGAGATATCTGTATCCCCTGCATACTTCTCAACGACATTCAAAAAGGAAACAGGACTTTCCTTCGTGCAGTATCTGACGAATGTCAGGCTTGAAAAGGCAAAGGAACTGCTGAAGAATACAGATGCGAAGACATATGAAATAGCGGAGAAGACAGGTTTCTCAGAACCTAATTACTTCTCTTTCATATTCCGTAAGAACATAGGGATGTCCCCATCCCAGTACAGGGCTACGCATAGATGAGAAGAAAGGCTGTATCGATACGAACGCTTATGTCTGTTTCGATGGCTATAATGATATCGCTCTTTGTTCTTATCACAGGAACCCTTCTGAATATATTTGCTTCAAACGCAATCGAAGACAACACGATGGATTCAGCTTCAGAGATTGTCACACAGGTGAACAACAACCTTAGCACCTACATCAATGATATCATCGATGTTTCCGACTACATCAGGGAGCTATCAAGGACAACATCCAATCTCGATAGGGCTGCTATACAGACGCGCCTTGAAGCGCTTATAAGCTCCAGAGATGATCTTGTCAGCATCTCTGTCTTCGATCTTGATGGAAAGCCTATAATCTCAACAGAACCAAGAATTGAGACAACACCTGAGGAGATTTCAGAGGAGCAATGGTTCAGGAGAGCGGCAGATGGAGAGGGAGACTTCTTCTTCACAGGTCCTCACAGGAACAGTATCGGGCAGGGGGATTTCGTTATCTCCTACTCCACTATCATCAGCTATGGTGATATCAACAGGAAGGCTTCTTCCGCTGTGCTTCTCATAGACCTCAACTTCAATGCTGTAGAGGAGCTTTCAGAGAGCGCACATCTTTCCCAGACTGGCTATATCTACATAATCTCCAACGATGGAGATATCGTATACCATCCAATGGAAAGGCAGATAGATGAAGGCGTGCTTGATGAAGATCTGAGAAGTGTAAGCGAGCATGTATTTGGCTCTTACATCTCAGAATTCGAAGGAAGGGAAAGGCTTACGATAATCCAGACTGTAGAACAGACAAGATGGAGGATTGTCGGAATAGCTTTCATGGATGAGCTTCTGGAACCTCTAAAGCCTTTCAGAATAACACTCATATCCTTAATGATTATCTTCATCCTCATCGCGATTCTGCTTTCACGGACAATCGCGATGCATATAACAAAGCCGCTTAGAGCGCTTGAACTAAGCATGAGGGATGTCCAGAAAGGAAACTTCAATGTAAAAGCTCCTGAAGGTGAATCCAAGGAAGTCGAATCTCTTTCGCATTCATTCCAGGTAATGGTCAAACGCATTGAAGACTTGATGATAGAAGTAAGAAAGACTGAAGAGGTTAAGAGGCAAAGGGAACTTGATGCACTTCAGGCTAAGATCAATCCGCACTTCCTGTATAACACCCTCGATAGCGTTGTGTGGATGGCAGAGACAGGAAACAACCAAGGTGTTGTTAAGATGGTTACAGCACTTGCAAGCCTCTTTAGGATATCAATAGCGAAAGGACATGACACAATAACGCTGAAAGAGGAACTTGCCCACGTAGAAAGCTATCTCAATATCCAGTCGATGAGATACAAGGATAAATTCAGATTTGAGATAATCCTTCCTCAGGAACTGGAGAATGCCCCCACAATCAAGCTCATAGTCCAGCCTATCGTGGAGAATTCCATCTATCATGGAATAAAGTATCTTCAGGAAGAGGGCCTTATAAGAATCGAAGCAAAGGATACAGGGGATGGGAAGATCAAGATAATAGTCAGTGATAATGGCGTTGGAATGGCTCCAGATGTGCTATCAACCCTTTTGGATAAGGAAAGCGAACGCAATCATAGCAAAGAAGGAAACGGAATAGGACTTATTAATATCGATGAGAGGATAAAGCTCTCATACGGAGATGAGTATGGACTCAGTATCGAATCAGAGCTAGATGAAGGAACGACTGTTACTATCACAATTCCGCATCTTGAACCAATTGAACCGATTATCGTGAAGCATTCCTGAAAATCTGACCAAAATGACGACTTAGGGAGTATATATTATTGATTGCTTATAGAAGCACTCGCGTGGTACTCCTTTGCTGGCAGTCAGATGGCTGCCAGTTCTTACTTTCCAGATAGAAGCAATCCAGGAAGTGGTTTATATGGTATCCAGACATAATGACCATCGGAGAGAGGATAGCCTATCGACTCTGAGGAAGGAACCCTGCCTTCTGAGAGCTCTTTGGCAATATTATATGCAGCCCTCCCCTGGTTCTCCGCATCATTGAAGACAGTACCGAGAAGAAGGCCATTATCCAGAGCGGCCTTTCCTGAAGGGGTTCCATCTATTCCTATAACAGGCATAAAGCGAGAGGTCCTGAAATACCCATCATCCTGCAATGCCTCGATAGCTCCAAGCGCCATATCATCATTGTTTGCAAATACAGCTTCGATAGCATCTCCAGAGCGATCAAGGAAAGAAGACATTACATCGTAGCCGCCCCGTCTCATCCACATCCCGGTATCTTCATGGAGCTTCTCAAGCTGAATTCCTTTTGAAAGAAGAGTCTCTATGAAATACTCTGTACGGAGCTCTGTATCCTGATGCCCTGTCTCACCTTTTATGACTACAAACTGCATGACACCATCGCCGTTTTTATCAGCCTCCGGGTACGATAGCCAATAATCAGCCATCAGCTCGCCTGCCATTATGCCAGAATCTTCAGCCTTAGCTCCGACGTAGTAGACCTTGTCCCATTTTGCCATATCATCTTTGACAGGTTCTCTGTTTATGAAAACAAGAGGGACATTATTCTGCCTGCACTTCTCGATAAGGACTCCGGAAGCGGTACGATCTACAGAATTCACGATAATAGCCGAGTACCCTTCTTCAATGAATCTCTCTATTTGCTCATTCTGTGTCTGCTGCTTTCCTCCAGCATCTACGATGGTTACCGGGATATCATTTTCGCTGCATGAAGAGATGGCATTGCGTACCTCTGTGATGAATGAATCCGAGAAATCATAGACAGAGACACCTATTCTCTTCTCATCTGCAGAACCGCATGAAGTTATAAGAATGAGTATTGCGATAAAGATTGTAAAACAGAGTCTTCTCATAGCGAAAAAGCGAAGCTGAGCCTAAGCCCAGCTTCCGCTTGGAAAGATATTATTTCTTCTTGAGATACTTGATGCTATCGAGGGAGACAGCAGCAAGGATAATGAATCCTTTGAAAACAAACTGAAGGTTTGTGTCTATACCAAGGAATGTGAGGCAGTATGTAAGGGAGGTGAATATGACTACACCAATAGCCGCACCACCTATCTTTCCAATACCACCATTGAATGATATTCCACCGACAACACATGCAGCGATTGCATCCATCTCATAGCCCTGGCCAGTACCCGCAGAAGCATTAGCTCTGAAAGCTTCAAGGAAGGATCCGCAGCCATAGAACACACCAGCCATGATGAATACACCTACTGTTACCCAGAATACTGAGATACCAGATACAGCAGCTGCTTCTGCATTGCCTCCGACAGCATACATATTCTTTCCGAATGTCGTCTTATTCCAGATAAGCCATGCAACGATGATTGCGATTACAGCAGGGATAATCAATTTCGGGAATGTAATAAGCTGTCCATTCAATACACCAAGTGTCCATCTTCCTCCGATAAGGCTTCTGATTCCGCTATCGATAGATCCTACAGGAGTTCCTGATGTTCCATAGAAAAGCATACCATAGATGATAAGCTGGTTAGCCATTGTTGAGATGAAGGGGTGCATCTTGAAGCGCGCTGTAAAGAAACCTGCAACAGCACTGAAGAATACACAGAGAACGATAGCAAGACAAAGCGCCATCAACACTCTCACACCCATCGGAATAGCTGAGAAGTCCCATGTTGGAAGACCAAATAGCGATACGATGTTCATTCCCGGATGCAGGATAAGTCCTGTAGTAACAGAACCCAGAGCAACCATTCTTCCTATCGAAAGGTCAGTACCAGCAAGAAGAATAAGGCCAGCAACACCGAGTGCGTAGAACATTCTTGTCGAAGCCTGCTCAAGAATTGTCAGGATATTAGGAAGCGACAGAAGATTTCCAGAACCCATCAATGGAGCTGCAATGATACAGACGATGAAGAATATGATGATAGCTATATAAAGACCATTTGCGAGGAAGAATGATGATGGGGTGAAATTCCTCACGAAGTTCTTCCACTTCATCTTCATATCTTCACCGAAAGCTGACTTTCCATTCCTCAGCTCCCTGTTCTTCTGGATATGATCAACAAACGCCTGATGCTTTATAGCTTTGGCTTTATCAAGCTGATCCTTATATCTGGCTTTAGCATCATAGAGAGCGCTTTTAAGTTCATAGTGGCAGATCTCAAGCTCGCTCTTAAGCATCTGAGGATCTCCAGAGGAAAGACGTGAGCGTATATCACTTTCCCTTGCGGCCGAATTCTGCTTGATTTCTGCAACTTCCTTTGCATAATAAGCCTTCGCACCTTCCATCCTCTTGTTCTGCTTCTCATTAACAGCCTTCTCGATATCTTTCGATACCATGTTCACATACTTGACGGCTTCTTTTGAGAGCGAGGCAACCTCGGCCTTGTTTTTTGATTCTACTTCCTTCGCTCTAGCAATTTCTGCAGTAAGAGACTGTATCTTCCTCTGTCTTTCAGCCTCATCGATAAGCTTGTTCTTCTTTACCGAAGCAAGCTCGATTCTGCAGTTATTTATCTTTGTTGTTCCATTTTCCCTGAGAGCTCTTAGCTTTTCAGAGTATTCCTGGATTCTCTTATTCTCCTCTAGGGTGATGATTCCCTTTTCCTGGTTATCCGCCATATTCCCGCTCCTTACAGATACTTCGCGGAGAGCCTGAGAAGCTCTTCCTGATTCGTCTCCTTGGTATTCACGATACCAGCAAGCCTATGATTGCTCATTACAGCTATCCTGTTTGTGATACCAAGAATCTCAGGCATCTCGGAGGAAACAACTATGATGGTCTTCCCCTCCTTCGCCATCCTGATTATCAGCTGATAGATTTCATACTTCGCACCTACATCAATACCTCTCGTAGGCTCATCCATCAGGAATACATCAGGAGCTCTCTCCATCCACTTCCCGATAATAACCTTCTGCTGGTTTCCACCTGAAAGTGCTGTTATAAGCTCATCCGGGGAGACGCACTTAGTGTTCATCACTGAAATCTCCCTGTTTGTAGCTTCATACATTTTCTTGTTATCAAGAAGATGCATTGTCTTGTAAGCTTCAAGATTGGTAATAGTAGTATTGAACTTAATCGTATCCTTTCCGAACATACCATTGAGCTTTCGTTCCTCTGTGACAAGCGCAAATGAATGATCCATTGCATCTTTTGAGGACTTGAATCTCATCTTCTTTCCATTTACCGAAATCTCACCGCTCGCAATCGTCCTGATACCGAAAAGCGTCTCCAAGAGCTCGCTTCTTCCAGCTCCGACAAGACCATAGAGACCGAATATCTCACCACGGCGCACAGAGAATGAAATATCATGAAGAACTGGAGAATACTTAGTTTTCAGATCATTCACGATAAGATAATTCTCCCCAGGGGTGTTATCTACATCGGGGAATCTCTTATCGAGGGAACGCCCAACCATAGCTGCAATCAGCTCATTCATATTTGTATCCGCGACATGCTTCTTGAAGATCATCTTTCCATCGCGTAGAACCGCGACATCATCGCAGATTTCGAATATCTCATCCATCTTGTGAGAAATATATACAAAGGAAACACCCTGCTTCCTCAGATCATCGACTATGGAAAAAAGTTTCTTTACCTCTCTTTCAGTAAGAGAGCTTGTAGGCTCATCAAGAACTATAAGCTTAGCATCATAGCTGACGGCTTTAGCTATCTCAACCATCTGACGCTGAGAGACTGACATTGTCCTCATGACAGTCTTCGGGTTAACATTCATTTTCAGCTTAGCAAAGAGATTGTTGCTCTCTCTAAGCATTCTGGCCTCATCGACTATACCGCCCTTAGTCGGATAGCGGCCAAGGAAAAGATTGTCCATAACTGTGCGATCCAGGCACTGCTGAAGTTCCTGATGCACCATAGCTACACCATTCTCAAGCGCATCCTTCGGATTCTTGAAATCTATAGGATGACCGAAAAGGGAAATCTGTCCTTCATCTTTTGCATAAATGCCGAAAAGACATTTCATCATAGTGGATTTTCCTGCGCCATTCTCTCCCATAAGGCCACAGACAGTTCCTTCTTCCACTGTGAGATTAATGCCATCCAGGACTCTGTTCTTGGCAAAAGATTTGGATAGATTCTTTATCTCAAGTACAGTTTTCCCGCTCATTTTATCCTTCCAAACTGTGATCAAATATCGATGATGGCGGACGCATAGCATCCGCCACCTTTTCTATCCGAAGAGTATTAGTACTGAAGTCTATCCAGATAATCCCTTCCTGAGTTGGTTCTAACCATGTTGATTGCATAAGCATCATAGCTGTTAAGGTTCATGAACCTATCAAGACAGGAGGACTCGTTCTGTCCGTCTCCCTGTACGATTGTAAGATCGATATTGAGAAGCGGTGCATAGTACTGCAGAGCTGGGATGTAAGAAGATGAAAGGAAGTTATCTCCTGAATTGTAGATTGTGAGGAGAACTCTCTTCTCTGGAGCATCTGTCTGCTTGATACCTGCGTCTCTAGCACCAGCCTGGTACTCTGTCCAGTTGGATGAATTTACACCTGTGTTCTGAGCAAGAAGTGCCTTTGTCTCTGGAACATAGTCAACAGAAGCAGAAATCTTGTTTCCATACTGATCTGGCTCTGTGATACCAGCTGTTACAACTGCGTCTCCTGTAAGACCATCGAGAAGGTTTCTGATAACCTGGAGAGTTGCTGTAGCCTGAGCATCAACGTTCTGGGATACAGTACCTGTGAGTGTACCAGCTCCGATAGCCTCGATAGCGTCAGCATTTGCATCATATCCGAAGATAGGAACACCAGCTGGATAGTTGGAAGCCTGGAGACAACCCATTGCCATACCATCATTGTTGGAGATAACCATATCAATCTGATCACCAAGTCTTGTTGCCCAGCCGCCCATTGCGTCTGTTGCAGCATTTGCATTCCATGTTGTTCCGTCAGTTCCTGTCATAGCGCGGGAATCGAGCTCAACAACTGGCATTGTTGTTCCGCCAACATTAGCAGAACCCTGCTGTGTATTCTCAACACCTGGATCTGTAGAACCTGTCCATGTTCCAAGAGCTTCTCTTACACCCTGTGTTCTAGCCTTGGAGTCATTGTGTCCGACATCACCAATGCAGAGAACGTATCCGATAACTCCATCACCATTGCGGTCAATAACTGCTGGATCTGCTGTTGCGAGGAAATCAACAATAAGCTGTCCCTGAACTGCACCACCGCCAGCTGCATCGAAGCCAACATAGTATGTCTTATCGTTCCAGTTCATAACTTCCATATCAATAGCACCTGTAACAGGATCCGAAGGCTGTCTATTGAAGAATACAACTGGTTTTTCAGCATTAGTTACGATTGTTGCGGCTTCTGCTCCACCCTGTGCGAAAAGGGATGTACAGACCATGGCTACCATGAGAATGGCTACTGCTATCTTTCTCATCTAAACCTCCAAAGCAGGCGATGCCTGCAAATAGTTTTACCTCTGTTTAGATTGTCAGCCCGCTCTAGAATTCCGTATATATAGGATTTTTTCGATTAGCAGTGAAATTTTTCGCTATCTTCCCTCTTTTGAGGAGAATGTCATAGTACCAAGCCGTGTCTCAGCAGAGCCATCAATCCTGCCATCCTTGATAGTAGCTCTGGCATCAAAATCAAACTTTCCCATAGGAGTCTCCATACTTCCTTTGAAGGAGATATCATCGCCAGATGCTGCTCCAGAGAAATCTGCAGAGAAAATCTGGAAGCTTAAAAATCCTTCAACCCTGCCGTTATCACGAGAGAAAGAGATGGTGCCTTTATATTTTCCGAAAGGCGAACGAACATAGATATCAAACGTCTCCAATTATGACCCCCCTGACAGTAAAATGGCCTTTGCTGGTCGTAACCCCTTCCCCAGATACCTTCTTTCCATCATATCGTCCGGTTATAGTGAAATCTATCGGACCAACATATGAATCAACGATACCTTCAACAGAAAAAGTATCAGGGCCAGTCATACTTCCATTGAAATCTCCGATATACCCAATGAAAGAGTAATGGCCCTCGATTTTATCATCAGTTATCGTAAACTCAAAATCCGCAGGAAAGTCCCCATAAAATGTATCTATATCAGCACGCACACGACTCATACTAATAATATACAGTACGGGGACCCTATCTGCAAAACTGCAAATCAGAATTTCTTATAATCAAACTTTTCCGACTCTATATCTGCTTCAATACTATCATCCAGTGCTGAGAAGAAGTCAAAGCCTGTCAATCTTTCAACATCATCAATAGTTTTGATGTAATAAGTCCAATCATGGTCGGTTGTATCTTCATTTGGCATTATTACAGCAAGCGGATCACAGCCTCCAATCTCTCCGACTCTCTCGAAATCATTGTTATCATCATCCATTATAAGAGCGACTTTCCAGACATATTTAGGAACTGTTATCTCAGCATCTTTCCCATCTACATCTGTCTTTATCGAATTCTTGAGCTTTCCATTCTCATCATAACCACCAACACCAGCAGGCCCCGCAATGATATAAATTTCGCTGTTATTCTCTGCAAGCCCCTGAAGAAATGCTTCTAGATTCTGCCATGTTTCCCGGTTGTTTTTCTGATTCTGAGGAACTATGTTCGTCATATAGAAAGTTTCCTGCTGCTCCTGATCATTGTTATTACGATCAGCATTAGGGCACATATGACCTCGATCAAAACCAGAGTTTGTATAATCATTCTTGTAAAGCTTATATGCATCTGGTACATCAGGATCTCCCTTGAAATCAGCTTCACGACCTGTACCCATATCACTGCCATCAATATGCCAGGAAACCCAAAGAGGAATTAAATCATCATAACTGTAGAGAAGTGTATAAGCATCACGCTCTATAAGCTGAGTACCAGAAACCGCTCTCGATGGATACCCGAATAAAGCATTGCTATCATCACCGCTAACAGAAGGCTCACTGCTGCCACCACCAAAATCAAAAAGAAAGTCACACCCTGCAAAGAGCATGAGAACCGACAAAAACAAAGCAAGTAAACAAAAACGAATACGCATAGCAATAGCATTATAGGCGTAATTGCTTATTTTTAGAAATTAACACCAGTAAAACAGTACTGTTTTTACTAGGCTATCAAGCTTACACATTGTTGTCACTCTTCTGCAGAATCCTTCTGACCTCCTTGTCGAAATCAGAATCAATTTTCTGCGTTCTATTGAAAATGTCATACTCTGCCTCAGCTTTCTGCCTTGCCTGTGCAGCAGAAACGAAACCTTTTCCTTTCAGAAGATTAAACTTCCTGAAAGAAAGAAAATCATCAACGCACTGTGCAAACTCAGCCATCGTGAACGTATTCTCTTCAGCAACAAGATCTTCGACATGATCAAAGAACATGGAAACATTTCTCTCAAGCCTTTTGATTTGTTTTTCATTGAGATAATTCTTGGCAGTTGAAACATCAGACTTGAGAATCCTTCCATCTGGAGCATTCTTCCATGTAGTAAGCCCCATATGTTCTTTTGTATGGTCTGCCCTATGATAAACAATTTCAGCTGCAGTCTCTCCTGTGATAGCATAATGAAACTTATTTTGCACCATTGCATAGAAATCCTGCGTAATTTGAGCATCCTTATCATAGTCAATGCTGCATTCAGCAAAGATATCAGTAATCTGCTGCCAGATTCTCCTCTCACTTGCTCGAATGGATCTGATTCGTTCGAGAAGTTCCCTGAAGTAATCCTTGCCAAAGAGTGACTTTCCCTGCTTTAAACGTTCATCATCCAAAGCAAAACCTTTTGTCATGTATTCTTTAAGGACACCTGTCGCCCAGATGCGAAAATGAGTAGCACGGCGGGAATTTACTCTGTATCCAACAGAAATGATTGCATCAAGATTATAGAACTTTGTCTCCCGAGTCTGTGTCAGCCCCTCGATTGCGCCATGTTCTGTGGTATGTGCAAATTTTGCACTAACCACTTTCTCATCAAGCTCCTCTTCTTCAAATATGTTTTTCAGATGTCGAGAAATTGATGTTCTATCAACATCAAACAGCTCCGCCATGGCTTTCTGTGTGAGCCAGATAGTCTCATCATGAATGACTGCATTTACAGATACATCTTCTTCAACACTTTTATAAATCAGAAAATCAAATCGTTCTTTATCCGCTATACCCATTTCCCTATCTCCTTAATGGTCTATCAATCAGCACAGATGAAGCATTCTGAACTCAGCTATATATACAAAGTAACAAGATTTTAAGAGATATTGCAGCAGAACATTATTCCAAGCATATGCTTAAAGCCCAACCAATTTAGCCCAATAGACTCCAAAATGTACGCCTTCTACCCATGTATATTATAGTCTGAAAACACGAATCCATGAGGAGGAACTCGATGAAAAAAAACGGGAGCCAGTATTCAACTACTATAGGGACGCAAAAGGTATATGAGAAAAATCTAAGCGTTTTGGCTTCTTGAACACAGGATATAGCATCCAGACATGAAAGAAGGCAGCCCGAAGACTGCCCTCTGTTTCATTTTCTCTAGGATAAACCTTAGATTGTCTCTCCGAGAACTTCACCACATCTCTGGTAGAATGCAAGTCTTTCCTTTGCATCCTCAGCAGCCTCAGCGAAGAGCTCGTCAGCATGCTCTGGGTTCGTCTTGTAGAGAGAAGCGTATCTTGTCTCTCCCTTGATGAACTCGAGGTAATCAGCTGTTGCTGGCTTTGTCTCCCAGATGAATCTCTTTCCAGCTTCAAGGCGTGGATCGAAGCGGTAAAGCGGCCAGTATCCAGCTTCAACAGCCTTCTTAGCCTCAACCTGAGAATATCTCATGTTGATACCATGGTTGATACATGGTGCATAGCAGAAGACGATTGATGGTCCCTGATATGCTACAGCTTCCTGAAGAGCCTTCTGAGCCTGGAGTCTGTTATATCCAAGAGCAACAGAAGCTACATATGCGTGGCCATAGCTCATCATCATGAAGCCCATGTTCTTCTTTCCAACCTTCTTACCAGCATTAGCAAACTTTGCAACTGCTGCCATAGGTGTAGACTTGGAAGCCTGTCCACCTGTGTTGGAGTAAACCTCTGTATCAAGAACAAGGATAGTAACGTTCTTACCGGAAGCAACAACATGGTCAACACCACCGAATCCGATATCGTATGCCCATCCATCACCACCGATGATGATTACATCCTTCTCTGAGAAGTAATCCTGGAGCTCAACAACCTTGTTAAGGATAATCTGAGCCTCAGCATCTGCTGCCTTCTCATTTGCAAGAACAGCCTGAACTTCCTTCTGTGCTATGATGGAAGCCTCTGTTGTGTCCTCCCAGAGTGAGTAGCACTTCTCGATAGCTGCCTTAAGCTCTGCTGAGCATCCCTTAGCGATAAGCTCATCGCACTTCATCCTGAGGAGGTTCCTGTTGGAATCAACTGCGAGGCGCATACCAAGACCATACTCTGCATTATCCTCGAAGAGTGAGTTACCCCAAGCTGGTCCACGACCATCTGCCCTCTTTGTATATGGGATTGTCGGGAATGTACCAGAGTAGATTGAGGAACAACCTGTAGCGTTAGCAATAACTGCTCTCTCTCCACAGATCTGGCTGAGCATCTTAACATATGGAGTCTCACCACAACCTGCACATGCGCCAGAGAACTCAAAGAGTGGCTGCTTGAACTGCAGACCCTTTACTGTTCCCATATTCAGGCCGTCAAGGTTGTCATATGTAAGGCTCTCGAAGTATGTTGCATTCTCAATCTCGCCGTTTGCTCTCTCTTCTGCAATTGGCTTGAGCTCAAGTGCCTTCTCCTTTGCAGGACATGCTTCAACACAAACACCACATCCCTGGCAGTCCTCTGTGTAGACCTGGATCTTGAACATGAGGTTTCTGTCGTTCTTTGTATTCGACTTGATAGCATGGAATGTAGCTGGTGCCTTCTCCATATCCTCTGGAGTAATCTGCTTAGCGCGGATAGCTGCATGTGGACAGGACTGTACACACTGGTTGCACTGAATACACTTTGTGCTGTCCCAGTGAGGAACATATGCTGCAACGCCTCTCTTCTCGAGCTTTGCTGTTCCTGTAGGAAGCTTTCCATCGAAAGACATCTGAGATACAGGAATGTCATTGCCCTCAAGGTGCATGATGCGCTCGATAACATTCTTTGTGAAAGCATCAGCATCTTCTGGAACAAGTCTCTTTGGCTCATAGCTCTTTGTGATAGTTGCAGGTACCTTTACCTCTACAAGAGCTGCGGATGCTGCGTCTACAGCTGCCCAGTTCTTGTTAACAACCTCTTCACCCTTCTTGAGGAATGTCTTCTTGATGTACTTCTTGATAAGCTCAATAGCCTCTGTCTCAGGAAGAACATTAGCAATCTTGAAGAATGCAGCCTGCATAACAGTATTGATCCTGTTTCCAAGACCTACGCTTCTTGCGATATCGAGAGCATCGATATTGTAGAAGTGGATGTGCTTGTTGATGATCTGCTCCTGCATATCCTTTGTGAGGTGCTCGAATACCTCATCTGAAGGAATCTGGCTGTTAAGAAGGAATACACCATTCTCCTTAAGAGCTGAGAGCATATCATAGCGGCCGATGTATGCTGGGTTGTGGCATGCAACGAAGTCTGCATGGTCGATAAGCCATGGCATATCGAGCTTACCCTTTCCGAATCTGAGGTGGGAAATTGTGATACCACCAGACTTCTTTGAGTCGTAAGCAAAGTATGCCTGTGCGTTCATATCAGTGTTGTCACCGATAATCTTGATGGAGTTCTTGTTAGCACCAACTGTACCATCGGAACCAAGACCCCAGAACATACAGGATACAACACCTTCTGGTGTAACATCGATCTTCTCGCCAACTGGGATTGAGCGGCCTGTTACATCATCGTTGATACCAACTGTGAAGTCATGCCATGCATCGTCGCGTGCGAGGAAGTCGAATACAGCCTTTGCATGGGTTGGTGTGAAGTCCTTAGAGGAAAGTCCATAGCGTCCTCCGATGATCTTCATACCTGTTCTGCCCTGCTGTGCAAGAGCTGTTACAACATCTTCATAGAGTGGCTCTCCGAGAGCGCCTGGCTCCTTTGTTCTGTCCATTACAGCAATTCTCTTTGTAGTTGCAGGAATGCATGCTACAAGGTCCTTTGCTGAGAATGGTCTGTAGAGTCTTACCTTAACAAGACCAACCTTACCGCCGTTCTTGTTGATATAATCTACAACCCACTCGAATGTATCTGCTGCAGATCCCATGATGATGATTACATCTGTTGCATCTGGAGCTCCAACATAATCGAAGAGGTGGTACTGTCTACCTGTGAGAGCTGCAACCTTATCCATATACTTCTGAACAATGCCAGGAACAGCATCATAGTATGGGTTAACAGTCTCTCTGCCCTGGAAGTAAACATCCTCGTTCTGAGCAGCAACCTTTGTCATTGGATGCTCTGGGCGCTGTGCGCGTGAGCGGAAGCGCTCGATGTACTTCTCATCTACAAGTGTGCGGATATCATCATAAGAGATTTCCTCAACCTTCTGGATTTCATGAGATGTTCTGAAACCATCGAAGAATGCAAGGAATGGAACCTGTGACTCAAGAGTTGCAAGATGAGCAACGAGAGCCATATCCATTGTCTCCTGAATTGAGGATGCACATGTCATTGCAAAACCTGTATTGCGGCATGCCATAACATCGGAGTGATCACCAAAAATCGAAAGAGACTGTGCTGCAAGCGATCTTGCGGATACATGGAAGACTGTCGGTATCATCTCGCCAGCAATCTTATACATGTTAGGAATCATCAGGAGAAGTCCCTGAGATGCCGTGAATGTGGTTGTCAGAGCACCTGCTGCAAGAGAACCATGAACTGCTCCAGCGGCACCTGCCTCTGACTGCATTTCCATGATGTCAACTTTCTTGCCCCAGAGGTTCTCGCGGCCTGTAGAAGACCACTGCTCTGCATACTCGCCCATTGGAGAGGACGGAGTAATCGGGTAAATAGCGGCTACATCACTGAAGGCATAAGCTATATGCGCCGCAGCGGTGTTTCCGTCAATGGTAACCATTTTCTTGTCTGCCATTTCAACACTCCTAAATATTTCATGTGGCAATGCCACAGCCATAACCGATCAAGAGGGTATCAGCCAATTACATAGGATATCGCAAGTCCTCATAGAATACAACCTTTAGGATGCGTGTGAGATGAACGAAAAGAAAGGAGAAGGAGCGGCTCCTGATGGATTCTGCCCTGCTTTGGTGCAGAATGGGATGAACCCAGCCAGCTCCCTTATCCTTGAATGACTTGGTTAGTTATGGCTAACTAATAAATATCATATTCTTTCCATGCTAGTCAACATATGCAGAAAGGAAATGCCATCCCCACGAAGAAGACGGCATTTCCAGAATAACGGCGAGAATCTCAGCCGATATTGAACAGGGCGACAACCGAGAATCTTGTGGACTCCCACATAGGATTGAATATTCCCCCGATATCTCCATCGCCAAAACCTGCCTGGCCAGGAAGAAGCGCATTTGCTCCAACGCTGAGGAAGCCAAGGTTAACAGTCAGTCCAAGCCTGTATACGAGCTTTGAATGCTGGAATGCATCTCCTGCACTCTCCATAGGAAGACCATTCATAGTCCAGATTTTGCTGTCTCCTCCAGCATACTGGAAATCGAACTGGGTACCAGCTCCGACTGCAATATCAAGAATACCTCCTATCGGAATATTCACATTGACAGTAGGAATAGCTGCAATACTGACACTTCCCTTTGAACCGAAACCAAGTGTCGCAGGAATATCTATACTCAGATATTTCAGCGGATTGATACGAACATCAGCTCCGAATGAAAAATTGTTGATACCCCACATATCATCCGTGTTTTCCATCTCGACAACAGTCCGGTTGTAAGACACTAATGGACCAAGCTGAAAGAAAGGTGCCGCAGCCAACCCTGCCGGAATAAGAATCAGTGCAATCAGCACCACCACGAATCTTCTTCTCATTTAAAACCTCCATGGCATAAGAATGCCAAAAATATCTCTCTCATCCGCCTACATTATTGCATACGAATACAGCTGTACACAAAATGATTATTCAAGCTCATACCCCAAAGCTACGAGCGCAGAGGCGACAGCATCTCCGAGAGCCTCTGGGGAAATCGAGGCCTGGATATTCTCAATTGCTCCAGCTTCCCTGTTATAGTACTCATCAACCGCGGCCTTAACAGCAGCAGTTCCTTCATCCTGAGCTTCGTCAGCTGCGAGCTCAGCAATAAGGGAAAGATACTTTTCCTGAAGAACAAGCTTGTCCTTTTCAAGCTTATTCAGATATTGATTCGCTTCAAACTCATATGTCTCATCGAGATCTTTCACTCTCACAGAGACAATAGTCCAGACTCTTCCATCAGGAGCTGTCCAGCTCTGTTCTGTCTTTATACCCCTGATTGAAATGCTTACAGTCTGAACTGTTATCTGCTCATAAGCATCAAGCACGGACCCCTCAGTATCATTTGAATATGTTGAAACCGCATCATTCATCATAACCTGCAGCTTTCTGGAAAGATCTGCCCTGGCGTTCGCATCGGATGCAGTCCTGCTATTCTGAGGGTTGGAAAGCTTTGCAGATCCTACACCATAAATATACTTGCTGCTTTGCGGCACTTCCGTTGTCCAGACAGGAGACCCATCTTCATTTTTCTTCGTAATATCAGTTTCAGTAGCACATGAGAAGAGCAAAACAATAAGAAGCACCACTGCGATATGCTTCATACAACCTCCTCTACAGCCTCGCGCCAACAAGCGCGCTGTATGTACGAGCAGTGGCATCATAGTAATATGCGAGAACAGTAAACCCCTCGAGGATATTGTATCCAATCTGATAGGAGTAAACTGTCATATCATCTGTATCCATCATCGATTCCTCATTAACAGCAATGATGGAATTCTGATGATTCAGAACAAGATTTACCTCCCCTTCATATGCGGCTGCGTTGATAGAATCCTGAATGTAATAGTATTCCCCCACGGTTCCCACTGCAAAAACATATCCGGGAATCTCTATTCCTTTCGTGATCCATGACGGATCATGATTCCATGAAAGTCTTTCTGCATTTCCATATCTTATAAAAGCAACTGCTCCGACATCGCCACCATACCAGATGAGATTCTCAATCTCCATGCCAGCCATGACATCATCAAGAACTTCCTGACTATAGACTCCGGATGAATAAACCTTGAACCTATCTATATCACGGCGAGTATCTGTAACCATATCCAGATCAGCCCTCATTCTGAGGCTCTGGGCAACCGCGGCCATCGTGCAGGCATTCTCCAGTGCTTTCCTATATGCAGTCTCCTGATCAGTATATGGACCGGAGATACCCATATAGACACTACCCTCATACTCTTCATAATCACTGAAGACAGAGTTGAATTCCGCACTACCTGACGCTGCAGCCAAAAATGGACTCTGCGGTGAAAACACCGCAAAGCCCAGAAGAATCAATATTGCAATTGCTTTTCGAGATACAGATCCTGCCATCATTACTCAGTTACGCTGACAGAACCAAAATACTTATCAATTGTAGCATTCATCATTTCATTAGCTTCTGCAGCAGCCTCGTTCTTTACGAACTGGGACTGGCCAACTGCATCGCTTGCTGCACCATACATCTGGCTAGCAACATTCTCAACAGGAATGCTCATGAGGATATAAACACCACCCTCAGCATCGATCCACATATCTTCCTGCTTTGTTCCAGAAAGAAGTGCCTGTGCTCTCTGCTTTGCTACAGCTTCGAAAGCATCCATAGCCTGTCTGTTCATATCGCTGCCAGCATCGTTTGTATATGTAGTGATGATTTCATCAACAGCTGTCATAACCCATTCAGCAATGACATTCCTTGCCTCAGCCTGTGCTCTCTTCATTGAGTTCATCTGGTTGGACATCTTTGCATAACCAACTGCAAAGTGAACATCCTGAGTGGACTGATCGCTGAAAACCCAATCCGGCATCGGAACTCCATTCATTCCAAGAACCTGGCCGACCTGTGCCGCAGCAGTCTGATTAGTAGTCTCCGCAGCTGGCTCTGTTGAAGCACAACCTGCAAGGACCAAGATAGCAGCAAGTGCTGCAATAACAAGTTTTTTCATCTCTATCTCCTTTAATTTCTGACCTCAAACGTGCCACTGGCAGCTGTTAGATTGTATCCATCGTTATCATATCCATAGAGGGTTACTGTATAAGTTCCTGCAGCCTCTGGAATGAATGAGAACTTACCGCTCTTTGTAAATGGCTCTGTTGCACCATCCCAGCCAGAGGAAACCGTTCCATTTGCAGCATCTCCCACATTGTTAATCCATGTGCTTCCATTTGCCACGAGCTTACCGCTTGGATCGAATATTCCGATCATTACATTGCTGAAACCATCCTCTGCGGAGAAAGCTTCCATAGAAGCATCTACATAAACCTTTGTTCCTACGAGAGCACCAGCTGCCATATTGCCATTTGTCGCAGCATAGACTGCTGTGAATGAACACATGGATCCAGAGTAATCCTCGATTGGATAATAAACATCTGTGTAGTAGATATTCGAATCAGTGAGATCTGTGATGAATACTCTCAGCTGTACATCCTCTCCGTTCGCATACTCCTCAGCTTCCATGATGTCGGAATCGACAAGGACATAGTATGTGATGTCACGGCTGCTTGAAGATGTCGTATACTCCATCGATGGAACAACTGTCTCATCATCAAATGAAACTGTCAGATACTGTGCATAATTCTGAGGGATAATCGTAATCTGGTAATCATGAGAAGTAAGGTTAAGTGAATCATACTCAAAACCTGTTCTCTCAAGAGAACCTGGAACAAAACCTCTAACCTCAAGATTACTTGGAGCAGAAAGGTTGACCATCACTTCGTCAGAGACAGGATTATAAAGCCTTGTCATCTCGTCTGCAGCCATCTCGATTGCGTTATCAAGGCCAGAGACACTGACTGTGAGAGTAATAAGCTTTGTATATTCTGCCGCATAACCTTCGCGGATAAGCTCAAATGTAAGCGCGGTCGAACCAATCGGGGAATCGTTTCTGACAGCGAACTGAAGCTCCTCATATGGAGTAACAAGAGTTGTCACAGTTCCTTCATTGACTATTCCACGGCTCTCAATGAACTCTGTTGTAACATCTGGATAATAAGATCCAAGGTAATCAAGATATGCAGTATCGTATGTAGCAACTACCCAGATATCATTATCTACACCATAGTCATATCTGAGATTTCTGATGAAGCTCTCCATCTCATTGCTATCAAGAGTGATATTAACAACAGATCCAACGAATGCATCCACTGAACCCGGAACATCACCCTGAAGAGTTGCTTCATTTCCACCTGTCTCTACAGTTGCTGTGATATCATACGCATCGAAAGCATCTGCCAGATCTGAAAAGAGCGAGCATGATGCAAGAAGCAGAACTGCTGCTAATACTGCAGCAATATTGATAAGTTTTTTCATTCTTTCCTCCAAGCCTTATTTGAAATCAGCATTTACAATTGCCAGTTTTCCATCTGTCTCAATTTTTAGCTGTCTCTGATAATTTAGATTCACCTCTATATCCTGAGGAAAATCTCCTCCTTCAAAGTAGCAGGACTTAGCAAGCTGGCCATCAACATAGAAATCGATTGCGTGTTCACTACCCAGCGAAACATCATCAGTAGGCCCTATTGTACAGGTGAAAACACGATAAGAATTCTTGAGGTTGAACATCATCGTGCCACGGTTGTAATAATTGGACACCCATCAGAAGTATATTCATCTCCTACCATGTAAATCGGACTCGATGGCTTGATGTCTCCTACATTCTGAACCTTGTATGGCTTGAGAGCCACAGCTGATACAGAGAACGAAACTACAAGAAGAAGCAATGACGCTATAATCAAAACCCTGTTTTTCATCTAAACCTCCATATTTGCAGGGAAATCCCCTATAACGAATCAACCGAATGGAACCATGATTCCGACTGTACCGCCATAAAGCAGACGATCACTTAACCAGGAAGCGGAACCATAGATAGAGATACCGACTACATCGAAATCAAGGACAAGACCTGCATCAGCTCCGATATAGAATGAAGTTTCCGGTTTCTCTCCCCACACAAGGGCGCCTCCATCTGCTTTAATCGCTATGCTCAGGAAATCCAGAAGAGGATGTATCCACATAACTGAAACACTAGCCCCTAAAGCCATAGAACTGTCACCAACAACAGGAACAGGCCCAGTTGATGCAAAGCCAAACGGCATCATCATATTCACGCCCATGTAAAGGTCTGTGCCTAATGCGAACATGAAATCGAGGCTGGCTCCTAAAGCCCAGTCAAAACCAAGCGTCTTGTCAGCTGGCATGAGGTAGGAAGCATTAACTGCCCCGAAGTATTTTCCCATGCTGAAAAGGGACCTTACATTCTCTCTGGATGCTTCAGCCGTGGCTGCAGCTTCATCAGAAGATGCATATACAGGCCCATTATCCTCTTCGGCTATTTCCACCGCGTGTGATACTGTCGCTTTCTCTTCTGAAACATCACCCTTCTCTCTTACGAATCTATACTGGGAGGAGTCGATGAGATCCATTGAATCAACAGTGAAGTCGAGGATATCAACATGAGTACCATAGGAGACTGTATTTGTCTGATTGATTCCTGCTTTAATTGCAGTCTCACCTGTATCAGAACGCCTTATCTCATAGTTATTGAAGACAATCTCATAATCCGAATTCTCTGCTGAAGCAGATACTTCGAAATTGAACATTATGTAGTAGCTAGATGGATAATTCTGAAGGATTTCCAGCCAAGCGGTTGTCTCATCGAGGAAAGCAGAGTATCCTGCCGGATCCTGTCTCTGAGAAGGAACAGCCTCACCTGTCCATCCTGAATACGGGATTGTGAAATACAGCTCTATTGTCTGATTTCCTATCGTCACATCAGCAGAACCAATCCAGGAATTATTATTTGGTGTGAAGTATTCGATAACAGTCGAAACCTCATCATCACTACTGCTGAATGAGAAAGTCTGCCCATCAATTAGCTCTATATAATCAAGTGTCGAATTCGTTATAGCGGAAAGCCTTCCGAAAGCTTCTGAATAGAGAGCTTCAGCAATACCTCTATAATAAACACCTTCAGAGGAATTGAATTCATTAGCCAGCATTACCCTTCTGTTGTTTCTGGCAACTTCAGTAGGAACACCACAAACCATTTCAGAAGCGCTGTATGGAGCCTTCATTCCTTCTTCGATATATGAATTAAGCTTGCTCTCATACTCGCTCTGGTTTTCATAAAGATCTGTTTCAAGAGTTCTCTTGATAGTCTGGAATGTATTCCTGTTAGCTTCAATTCTGTTGATGATAGCAGACAGCGATAAGCCTTCTTCCTGCTGCTGGGCAATTATTTCAGGATTTATCTGAGCCTGTGAGACATAGAGATCAAACTGCTGCTGCATCTCAAGAAGCTTCATCTGATACTCATCCTGTCTCTGCTTCTGCAGTTCTTCCTGCTGCTTCTTATTGGCCTCAAGTACCTTTATCGCCTCATCAAGAGCGGCCTGATCACGGACTGAAAGAATTCCAAGTTCAGCCTGCTGCTGATAATCCATGATAGTCACATCGAGGGCATTGTTCTCTTCCATGAGGATTGATTGATACTGAGCCTCGATAGCTGCGCTAGAAGTAGGCAGAGTCTGTATCTCATATCCTGTCGGAGAGAGTACAAGAAGAACAGTCCTGTAAAGCTCATACTCGCGAAGGAGCGAGATAAGCTGAAGATATACAGCCTTCATGCTGAGTTTATCCGCTGCGTTCTCTACAGTGTCATACATTGAGACTATTGCTGGATAGAGATCGCCAAGACGGAGCGAATACAGCTGAGCAGAGGTTTCTGGAAGTGTTGTAGTCGCCTTATATGTTCCATCATCAAGCTTCTCAACGCTTTCCTGCTGTCCTAAAAGCTCGAACGTGGAAGACTAAACGCTCATCTCATCGAAACCTGACGAGACATTTCCCTGTCCATCATCGGAATCCGATGTATAAGTCAGCGTGGTAACACTTACTGAAAAACTTCTTATAAGGTTATTGCGGGAATCAGTTATAGCCTCTTCTTCTGTTGTGCCATAACCTGTTGCAGTTATACCCCCCCCCGAACCGTATTTTCAGCAGCTGATAAAGGGAGAATCATACAAACCAAAAGTAATAGAATCGACGCTATTCTTAATTTCATTATGTACCCCACGGATGATATTGGACTCAGTCTACACTTGCCAATATAGCATAGTCAAGGGAGAAAACAGCGTCCCTCTATGCAAGATTTTCATAATTTCGGGGTATTTACATCAAAAAAAGCGGACAGCCTAGACTGCCCGCAAAAAGGAGGGAAATCAGAATCCTTGATCGCACATCGCATCCGCGACTTTCCGGAATCCTGCTATGTTTGCACCCTTAACGTAATCAATATATCCACCATCTTCCCTTCCATGCGTTACGCATTCTGTATGGATGGACTTCATAATCTCTCTGAGCTTGGCATCCACCTCTTCAGCTGGCCAGAAATAGTGCATTGCGTTCTGGCTCATTTCAAGGCCTGAAACAGCAACCCCACCTGCATTAGCAGCCTTTCCTGGCGCAAAGAGGACATGATTCCTCTTGAAGCGCTCGATAGCCTCAGCAGTGCATCCCATATTCGAAGTCTCCACGACATACTTGACTCCATTATTTATGAGGCACTCGGCATCTTCTGCACCAAGCTCATTCTGTATAGCGCAAGGGAATGCCAGATCAACAGGGACCTCCCAAGGCTTCTTTTCTGGAACAAACTCAGCATTGAAACGGGATGCATATGGCTTCACAACATCATTGTTGCTGGCTCTGAGCTGAAGCATATATGCCCATTTCTCAGGAGTGTTTATGCCATTCTCATCGTAGATATACCCATCAGGACCAGAGATCGTGACAACTTTCGCGCCTAGCTGTGTAGCTTTCATGACAGCACCCCATGCCACATTTCCGAATCCGGAGATAGCAATGCGTTTTCCATTCATCTCCTCTCCGTTCTCGTGCAGCATGTTGTCAGCAAAATACATCGTTCCGAAACCTGTAGCCTCAGGCCTGATTCTCGAGCCTCCCCATCCGAAGCCTTTTCCAGTCAGGACACCAGTGTTTTCAGTAACTATTCGCTTGTACTGACCATAGAGAAAGCCAATCTCCCTTCCACCTACTCCTATGTCTCCAGCAGGAACATCTGTGTCAGGCCCTATATATTTATAAAGCTCAGTCATAAATGAGCGGCAGAAGCGAAGTATCTCCCCATCGGATCTGCCCTTTGGGGAGAAATCAGAGCCACCTTTTCCACCTCCCATCGGGAGCGTCGTAAGCGCATTCTTGAATGTCTGTTCGAATCCGAGGAACTTCATCGTGCCTTCCGTAACAGAAGCATGGAATCTAAGCCCTCCCTTATATGGACCGAGCGCATTGTTGAACTGAACTCTATAACCCCTATTAACCCTTATATTTCCATCATCATCTTCCCATTCGACTTTAAATGAGATGACTCTGTCGGGTTCGGTAATCCTTTCAAGAATCCTGTTTCTTATATATCGTGGATTGTCGTTGACTGTATCGATTACAGATTCTACAACCTCTCTTACAGCCTGGATGAATTCCGGCTGAGCCGGATTCCTCTTCTCAATATCCTGCATGAAATCATCAAGACGATACACATGTACCTCCGATTTCAGCTTAAGTCAGGGTCATGCAACAGTCAACAGAAAGATACATCAGAATTTTATTACGATTCTGATGTATACCTCAACAATTAGAAATTTTTGTTATGATTCACTCACTTACCAAGATAAGCTTTCTTCACAGCTTCATTGGAAATAAGCTCACTTCCCTTGCCTGAAAGGGTTATTCTTCCAGTCTCCATGACATAGCCCACATCAGCAACCTGAAGCGCCATATTAGCATTCTGCTCAACAAGAAGAATGGTGACACCTTCCTTGCTTATCTCCTGAATGATAGAGAAGATATCGCGGACAATGAGAGGAGCAAGGCCAAGCGAGGGCTCATCCATCATCATTATCTTTGGCCTCGACATCAAAGCCCTTCCGACAGCAAGCATCTGCTGCTCACCTCCTGAAAGAGTTCCTCCATACTGCCAGCTTCTTTCCTTCAGTCTGGGAAATAGCGAGTAAACCCAATCAAGATCTTCCTCGATATTATCCTTTCTCAGATACGCCCCGATTTTGAGATTCTCAAGGACAGTAAGATCAGGGAATATCTTACGACCTTCGGGAACAAGGGTTATTCCACGCTCGACAATGGAGGCAGGATCCTTTCCCGTTATATCCTCACCCATGAACTCAATCTTTCCAGAGCGAGGCTTAACAAGACCTGCAATCGTCCTGAGCGTTGTTGACTTTCCAGCTCCATTTGCTCCGATAAGGGTAACAATCGTTCCCTCCTGGACACTGAATGAGATATCACGGACAGCCTCAATACCGCCATAATTAACAGAAAGACCTTTTATTTCAAACATCTTCAGCCACCCCCAGATACGCGTCAATTACTCTCTGATTATTCTGAACCTCTTCCGGAGTACCCTCCGCGATGAGAGAACCGAAATCCAGGACATAGATCCTGTCAGAAATGCCCATGACAAGATCCATGTGATGCTCAATCATCAAAACTGTAAGATCGTATCGGTTCTTTATCTCCTTAATGAACGCTGAAAGCTCCTGTGTTTCCTGCGGATTCATTCCGGCAGCAGGCTCATCAAGAAGCAATAGCTTCGGCCGTGTCGCCAGAGCTCGTGCTATTTCAAGCCTTCTCTGGAGACCATAAGGAAGACTCGTCGCTTTATCATCCCTATGAGAAAAAAGTCCCTGTTCATCAAGAAGCTTCTCTGTATCCGCCGCCATTCTCTTCTCTTCCTTCCAGCTGAGACGGAAGACAGAGGAGAAGACATTAGCCTTAGCTCTCACATGCATCGCAGTAAGAACATTCTCGAAGACTGTCATGCTCTTGAATAGCCTTATATTCTGGAATGTCCTTGCAATTCCAAGCTTTGTTATCTCATCAGGAGTCGGATTCAATATTTTTTCCGAGATGAATTTATCAGCCTCATGCCCTGCATAGATTTTCTTCATCTTCCCTGTAGGATGGTTTGTTATAATCGGATTCCCATCATAGGAAATCCTGCCATTCGAAGGTTCATACACGCCTGTGATGCAGTTGAACGCAGTAGTCTTTCCAGCTCCATTAGGACCAATGAGAGCAACTATCTCTCCCTCGCCCACGTGCATTGAAAGGTCGTTAACAGCAACAACGCCTCCGAACTGCATTGTCACATTCTCAAGCTTCAGAAGATCCTTCATTTAGCCACCCCCTTCTTCTTGCGGATTCCTTTCATGAAATTCTTCAATCTTTCATAGGAAAGCTCCTTGTCACCCATGATTCCCCTGGAGAAGAAGAGAACTATAATCATGATGATCACAGAGAATACAAGCTTTCTGAAACCGGAGCGGAAAAGTTCCGGAGCGTTGATACCAAGGAAATGTCCCATATCAAGGCCACGGAGCCACCACTCTGAAAGGGCTATATAAAGAAATGAAGCAATGCAGGATCCGGAAATTGATCCGATACCTCCGATAACGACTATAAGAAGAATCTCATATGTCATCATCGACTCAAACTGCTGGGCCTGAACCGTGTACTGGAAAGCCGCGAGAAGCGCTCCAGAGACTCCAGCGAAGAACGAGGAGATAACAAATGAAAGCTCCTTATGCTTGAAAAGATTTATTCCCATAGCCTCTGCAGCTGTCTCATCATCCCTTATAGCCTTGAAAGCTCTTCCATAGGATGAGTTAATAAGCAGCACGATGAGAAGAATACAGACTCCAGCCACTATGAAGACAAAGAGTGTCGGAGGAAAAGGAATATCGGTAAAAGGCAGTGTTATCCTGGAAAGATCCTTATACTCTCTCAGAAGATTAGCTCCATTCGTCAAAGGGCCAAGCACATCCCACTGGAAGATTGCCCTTATGATCTCTGCAAAGCCCAGCGTTGCGATTGCAAGATAATCTGATTTAAGCCTGAGAACAGGAAGTCCTATCAGGAAAGCGAAGAACGCAGCTACAAGACCTGCGGCAATAAGACCGACAAGCGCTCCTGTATCGAATCCGACTATGCATTCATAGTATCGATAAACCCTTTCAGATTGCTTAACGCTTACAGGCATCGTGAAGATTGCATATGTGTATGCGCCAAGGAGCATGAAGCCTGCCTGCCCCAGAGAAAAGAGTCCTGTGAAACCATTGAGGAGGTTCATAGAGACAGCTACAAGGGAATAGATTGCTCCCTTTCTGAGAACAGTGAAGAGAATATTCGTCGGACGCAGTGTGAATTCAAGGATGAGTATCACGAGATAGACAACGGCAATTGCTACGAAGATTCTTATAAGATGATTTCTTTTTGCTCTATCCATACCGCCTCCTCAGACTTTATCAACAGCTTTCTCACCGAAAAGGCCAGTTGGCTTAACGATGAGTATCACGATAAGGAATGCGAACGTGAAAGCATCGGAGAATGTCGTCCACCCCGAACCTGGAATTCCGAATATAGAAGCTCCACCCTTGATGATATTTTCGCATATTCCGATTATGAAGGCTCCAATGACCGCTCCCGGAATTGACCCGATACCACCGAATACTGCCGCAACAAATGCTTTCAGACCAGGCATAGATCCGCTTGTGGGGGTTACAGATGCATAGTTCGTGAAGTACAGGAGGGAAGCAACTGCTGCAAGAAGAGAACCAATCATGAAGGTTATCGAGATAACGCGGTTGATCCTTATACCCATGAGCTGGCTGGTCTCGAAATCCCTCGAGACAGCTCTCATAGCCATTCCTATCTTTGTGTGTTTGATAAGAAGCGTAAGAAGAACAACAAGGATAACTGTCAGCACAGGTGTGACTATCGTGACGACTCTTGTGGATGCTCCCCATATGACAACTGAATCGGAAAGGACAGAAAGCGCAGGATAAACCTTTGCAAGACCTCCAGTGAAATACAGAGCCGCGTTCTGCAGAAGATATGACACACCTATAGCGCTGATCATTACCGACATTCTCGGAGCACTTCTGAGTGGACGATAAGCAACTCTTTCTATTATAAATCCAAGTGCCACTGTAAGGATGAGCACAAGCGGAACAGATATCACGAAAGGCAGGGAGGCGGATAGATATACCATGATAAGTCCGGCGCACATGAAAACATCTCCATGAGCGAAATTTATCAGTCTCAGAATGCCATATACCATCGTGTAACCGATAGCTATAAGCGCATACTGGCCTCCAACTGATATTCCGGAAAGGAAATAAGATAGATTCTGGTGAAAGAATTCAGCCATTAACTACTCCTGAAAGAGAATATGCGGCAGGAAAGCCCTGCCGCAGGATTGAATCAAGCTATCATTACTCGACGACTACAGCAGGAAGGGCATCCCATCCACCTGTCTCGGTATTCGCATGCTTTACATATACAGTGTTGCGGATTGCATCTCCGTTTACCTGCTCAAGCGCAATATGTCCTGTAACACCATCAATCTCAGTTGACCAGATAGCTTCCATGACATCCGCAGGATCTTTGCTTCCCGCATTCTGAATAGCCTGAAGAGCGAAGTAATATGCGTCATAACCCATAGCTGTAACAGCAGCAACTGTGTCGTCCCCGCCATTATTTGAAAGACGTGTAGAATCCGCGTTTACCCATTCCTTGAAACCAGCATCGAACTCAGGATTAGCTCCTTCTGGGTAGAATGTAGTTACTGTGACATCAACATCAGTACCCTTTGCAGCCTGAAGAATAACGTTCGAGTCCCAGGTGTCGCCTGCAAGGATAGGCATTCCAAGGCCCTGGCTCTGAGCCTGGTTGATGATAAGCTGAGCAGCTTCTGTGGAAACAGGAGAGAAGAATACTTCGCAGCCACTATTCTTAGCGTTCGCAATATATGATGTGAAGTCGCTATTTCCATCAGGGAATGTCTCTGAGACAACCTCTCCGCCAAGTGATGTGAAGCGCTCGATGAAGTAATTCACGAGACCGCCAGAGTAATCATCACCAAGCTTTGCAAGGCAGTATACCTTTCTCGCTCCAAGTGTGTCATAAGCATAATTTGCAAGAACAGTTCCCTGGAAAGGATCAAGATAGCAGATGCGGAAATAGTGGGTATTACCTTCAGTCACCTGAGGGTTTGTACAGGTAATGCCAATTGCAGGAACACCTGCGATGCGGAATGTATCGCTTCCCGCAATCGATACTCCGGAACCATAGGAACCGAGGACAACGGAAACATCAGCATTTACAAGAGTAGCTGCAGCTGTAGCGGCTCTATCATTGGAGCTCTCATTATCTGCGACAACGAGCTCTACAGAATACTCAGTGTCCCCGATCATTACGGTAGGAGTAAGATAGTTGGCATACTGGATACCAAGGGTCTCCTGCTTTCCACCAGCACCATTGTCTCCTGAAGCTGGTTCAAAAACTCCGATCTTAACGACAGTGGAGTCATCTTCTCCCGAACCGCCAGCAAAGAGCATAGCAGTGCAGCAAAGCAGTGCAAGAACAAAGAGCAGTTTCTTCTTCAATTTTCTCCTCCCTCGGGTAATTCATTACCCCCAGTGATGATGAGCGAATCAAAATCGCCTTATTGGGCATATGATACATGCAAGAGATATTTATGTGAATAATCAAATGCATGAATATGCAGATTTTTTGCAGTTTTCTGAATACACACTGCGAATTACACCCAATCCCCTTTGTGCTATACTCATCACATGGACAGAATAGCCAGGATTATTTTCATAGTTTCTTCGCTCCTCCTCGCTGCAGAGCTTGGAGTTATGCTTGTTTCAATACTTTCAACGCCTCTTTCGGATATGTACCTAAGGGTGTGGGGGATAGCTGTACTGATCACAATCTGCATTGCAGTTTTCAGCTTCTTCAGGAAAAGGAAGGGTGAGTGATGTATCTCCTCGACCAGACATGGCTTCCATTCGCGAATCTGATGCTTCGCCATGTTTACAGCGTGCTTCTCATCTGCTCTGATTACGACAGATTCATGCTAGAGGAAGATGGAAGGGTTGAGGAAGAATTATACAAGGAATACACAGCACTAGGTCTTTCAAGCCCTCCTAAGATTTCCCATGTCTCCAACGAGGAAGCGGCTTTAAGCCTGATAGACAAACAGCCATTCGATCTTGTCATATCGATGCTTGATCTCGGAACAGACAGGGTTGAGGGGCTTGCGAAGGCTATAAAAGAAAAGAAACCTGAGATGCCGGTTATAGCGCTCTCCCCTTCTCCCGACCACAGAAAGGCAAAAGAACTCAGAGGAGAAAACTGCCCTTATATAGATTATCTGTTTTACTGGCAAGGCAACCCTGCCCTCTTCCTTGCAATGGTCAAGCTCATTGAGGACAGGATGAATGTGAAACATGACACAACAGAAGCCGATGTCCAGGTAATAATACTGGTTGAGGATTCTGTAAGATTCATCTCCGCATACCTTCCAGAGATGTATATGTGCCTTATAAGACAGAACAGGCTGTCTATTCTGGAAGCCCTCAATGACTGGGGAAAAACTCTCAGGATGAGGGGGCGTCCTAAGATTCTCCTTGCCACAGACTATAACGAGGCATTGGAGCTTTATCTGGAATATCGTTCAAACATCCTTGGAGTTATAACAGATATAAACTTTCCATCTGACGAGGGAACTGAGGACTCAGGATTAAGACTCTCGGAAGCGATAAAAAAAGACAACCCTGAAGTTCCGATTCTTATTCAGAGCACTGAAATCGAGAACAGAAAAGATGCTGAGAAGCTTGGCGCAGATTTTCTATGGAAGCTCTCTCCGACACTCTTGCAGGAACTTGAGAAGCATTTCCTTAAATACTACAACTTTGGACCTTTTATCTTCATAGATCCTGAAACAGGGAAGGAAATTGCAAGAGCAAATACGATGAAGGAAGTACAGGAGACGCTTAAGGATCTCCCGCTTGCATCGTTCCGCTACCACTCAAAAAGAAATGATTTCTCAAGGTGGCTCAGAGCCCAGTCCTTATACATGCTTGCCAAACGTATAAAGAACATCAATCTCGATACCGGCCTAAGTGATCAGGAAGTAAGGGATCTTCTCTATACCACAATAAAAGAATACAGGAGCGAACGCACAAGAGGTGTAATAGCGGCATTCTCAGAGGATTCATATGATGAGACTGTGCTCTTTGCCAGAATCGGGAACGGATCGCTGGGAGGAAAAGGAAGAGGACTTGCCTTCATCGCAATGGAGATGAGAGCAAATGACATACGCTCACGCTACCCTTCCGTTTATCTATCGATACCAAGAACGATAGTAATAACAACGGAGCTCTTCGATACTTTCATGGAACTCAACGCTCTCAGCTTCCAGGATTTTCAGGACATGGAGGACAGTGAGATACTCAAGGTCTTTCTAAGCGGGAAGATGCCTGAAAGTCTTATACAGAATCTGAAAGCTGTACTGAAGATCATAACAAAGCCGCTTTCTATACGCTCCTCATCCCTTCTCGAGGACTCGCACTTCCAACCCTTTGCAGGTGTCTACCAGACAACAATGATCTCCAACAGGGGAAATGATGAAGAGAGACTTGAAGAGCTTGTCAAATCGATAAAAACTGTCTGGGCATCAACATATTTCAGCACAGCGAGAGAGTATCTCAAAAGCACTCTTCATAATCCTGATGAAGAGAAGATGGCTGTGATAATCCAGCAGGTAACAGGATCGGAGCATGGAGATTACTGGTATCCGAATATATCTGGAGTAGCAAGATCTCTTAACTACTACCCTATTCCTGGACAGAAATCAGAGGATGGGGTCGGGATGCTTTCATTCGGGCTTGGCAAGACAATAGTCGATGAGGGGACCGCCCTAAGATTCTGCCCCGCAAAACCAAGAATGCCATCGGATTCACTTACTGGAGAGTCTTCCGTCCAGGATCTTTTCTACGCACTCTCATTGAAGAATAGATTCGATCCTGAAAGCAATTCAGACAATCTCGTCCAGCTTCCTATTGAGGATGAGATAAAGAAATACCCAAAGGCTTTCAGGGGAATCGCTTCTACGCTTGATCCATACACAGGAATGCTCTCAGAGTCTATACGCGCAGAGGGCATGAAGATGCTTACATTCAATGGAGTATTGAAGTATGAGACCATTCCGCTTGCACATATAATCGATGATATGCTGAAGCTTGGCACAAGCGCGATGGCAGAACCTGTTGAGATTGAGTTCGCTGTGAATATCGAGCATGGGGAACGTCCAGATTTCTCAATTCTCCAGATAAGACCGATTTCAGGAACAAGCGGCTATACAGATATCCCCATAACCAAGGCGGAGAAAGACAACGCACTGATCTATGCCAGGAAAGTAATGGGAAATGGCATCGTTGAGGATATAAGGGAGATTGTCACGATAAAACCGGAAGTTTTCGACAGAAGCAAGATGGTTGAGATGGCAAGGGAGCTTGAGATTATAAACAAGCAGACAGAAGGCTTCTATGTACTTATCGCAGCAGGACGCTTGGGTTCTTCTGACAGATGGCTTGGCATTCCATGCACTTGGTCCCAGATATCAAAAGCACATGTAATAGTCGAAACCGGATTGAAGGAACTGCAAGTAGAGCCAAGCCAGGGAACTCATTTTTTCCAGAATATGACATCCCTTGGTTGTATCTATCTCACTATAAATCCGATGTATAACGATGGAATCTTCCGCTATGAGGATATAGAAAAACTTCCGCATACTTTCGAAACTGAGCATTTTCTATGCGTCAGATCCGAGAAGCCTCTTATAATAAAGGCTAATGGACTCGACAGCGAGGCTGTAATTAAGGAGGACATCTGAAATGTCTACAAGATTATGTACACCGACAAGGGTAACTCTGGGAAAAGGTGCAGAGAATTCACTTGGAAAAGAACTTACAATAGATGGAGCTAAGAAAGTTCTCATCCACTACGGCTCTGAGAGAATAGTCAAAGATGGATTGATGAAAAGGCTAACAGACCAGCTTGATGAATGCGATATTGGCTATGTCATGCTTGGTGGAGTAAAGCCAAATCCTAGAGTTTCGCTCGTAAGAGAAGGCATAGAGCTTGGAAGGAAAGAAGGCATCGATTACATCATCGCAGTAGGCGGTGGCTCTGTAATAGACAGCGCGAAAGCTATTGCTTATGGTCTGTATGACAAGCAGGAGGACGATGTCTGGGACTTCTATGATGGCACACGAAAGCCTGAAGGAGCTTATCCAATAGGAGTTGTTCTCACGCTATCCGCAACCGGCTCTGAAATGAGTGATAGTTCTGTTATCACGAATGAAGATGGAAAGATGAAGAGAGGCTATAACTCAGACTATTGCCGTCCTCGTTTCGCTCTTCTTAATCCAGAGCTTACTTATACAGTGCCGCCTTATCATACATCATGCGGAACTGCAGATATGATGATGCATACAATCGAGAGATTCTTCCATGCAGGTAAGAGCCTGGAGCTTACAGACAATCTCTCAATAGCTCTCCTGAAAACTGTTGTTGAAAATGGTGTGAAGGTTCTTCAGAATCCTATGGATTATGAAGCAAGAAAGAATCTAATGTGGGCTTCTTCGCTTTCGCATAACGGCTTAATGCAGGAAGGTAATGAGCAGAGAGGAGACTGGGCTTGCCATCAGATGGAACACGAGCTTTCAGGAATGTTCGATGTAGCGCATGGAGCTGGACTCACAGCTATCTGGGGAACTTGGGCTCGTTATGTTATGCTGGAGAATCCGGAAAGATTTTCAAAGCTTGGAGCCGGAGTCTTCGGTATAAAGATAACAGGCTCTGTTGAGCGCGATGCAGAGAATGCAATCAAAGCATTTGAAGATTATTTCAGGGAAATCCATATGCCTGTATCAATCAGGGAACTTGGAATCAATCTCACAAACAAGGAAATAGAAGAGCTTGCAGATAATGCTGTATTCCATGGCAAGCGTACACTTGGAGCTTTCAAAGTCCTGCAGAAAGAGGATATTGCGAAGATATACGAGAAAGCATCCAAGTAAATCAGATACATATCCCTCCACATTTTTGCGGAGGGATATTATTCTTGCTTGATTTATAGCTAAAACTTACCATCGCTCATGTTGGATAGAATTCTTAAAACCAGAAATCTATCTATTATCTATTCTTTCGATGACAAATTATCCTGGATTTGCAATCAATGAACTGGGGTGCTGCAATAATACAGCTCATCTGGGCAAAGGTCCTGTCCATCTTTCCATTCAACAGTATAGCCATTAGTCCTCACTGTTTTGAAGTATGATGGCTCTGCCAGTTTTCCGTACCATTCTCCTTTGATATATGGTTTGACATCCATTATCTTGCACTCTCCTGAATCGAATTCTACAAGAATACGAGAATCATCAAGAGCACTTACGCTGATAGCTGTAGGTCTGAGCATATTTAACCTTCCTTATCTAAGAGGATCAATTCTGAAACATCCATCTCCTGCTGAAAGCAGATCCAACCAGACTGCAAATCCTCCTGATGAATCATTATTCAGGCTTTTACAAGCGTAAGCTTATTCGATTGGAAACTACCTTCCAGAATCTCACCATCGAGGGCAATCACGCCACCTCACTACCATACACAATGAATAATAATTCATTAAGAGCAATCCACACATTGTATTTATTTCAGGAACAAATACCTTAATTTCATAACTGTAGCAAAGGGGTAATTTTTCTCAAAAATCCCTCGTATTGTCCCTTCGGGAGATGGAACTTTGTATTTTGATAAAAATAACTCCTTACAAAATAAGGAGTTATTTCAAAAGGTGCGAATCGGATTCGAACCGATGAAAAAACGGTTTTGCAGACCGTCCCCTTAGGCCACTTGGGTATCGCACCAAACATTAAGTTGCTTTATGACTTTAGCAGAATAATTATGTTCAATCAAGGTATTTGATACAAATCAACAGAATCAGCCAGGGTAACTACATTCAATATAGAAAGAAGGTTTTATCACATGGCTTACTCTTCTGAGTGGATTCAAAAGAGTAAGCTTTGATTATTGAGAATGATTACCGCCCAAGAAGGCTTTTTGCTCTCTCAACTTCATTGGTTATAAGGCCATCAATTTCCCATTCAATGCATCTCTTTATATCTTCCTCTGTATTCACAGTCCAGACATTTATGCGTCTACCATTCGCATGGAGCTCTTTCACAGCATTATCATCAAGAATTCTGAAAGATGGATGATAGCATTCAACACCCATATCCTTCATCTCATTCCCGATATTATATAATTTAAGACCATCGAAAAGCAGAGCTATAGGAAACTCAGGAGCTATCCTCCTTATCTTCAATACTGAAAGCCAGTTGAATGAAGAAAAGAGAATTTTCTTCTCACATCCGAATTGTCTTATCAGGGCAACAGTCTTTTCCTCTATTCCAGGATAATAAACAGGAGCTGTCTTAAGCTCTATGTTTGTATACAAACCTGTATCCTTAATAAAGGAAAGATACTCTTCAAGAGATGGTATAGGAGTGAAACCGAAGCTATCATCTTTTGTCTTCCCCGCATTGATTCGCTCCAGTTCTGAACGTGTATAATCTGAGACAAGGCCATCTTTTCCGGTTGTACGCTTAAGTGCCTCATCATGGATAATCATAACTTCTCCATCCTTTGAGAGATGGACATCCAGCTCTATAGCATCAGCTTTATACTCAACAGCCTTTCTAAAGCTAAGCATCGTATTCTCAGGATACGCTGCGCTGTATCCTCTATGCGCGATAATTTCCATATCTACTGAATAAACCTCCAATCAATGAATTGCAAGTGAAGAAATACAGCTTTCGCATTTGACAACTCCTTCTCTCATTGCGATATTCATTCTATGGGAAATGGACTTTTCTCGGGACGCAATGGTTCCGATGCGTTATCTGTATTTCTAACAGCAGCAGCCTTGGTTCTTGCAGTAGCTGCCTCTGTAATAACAACAGAGGTGGCAAGATATATTGTATCAGCTATAGCAATTGTTCTTGTTGTAATAGCAGCAGTGAGAATGCTCAGCACTAACATTGCAAAAAGAAGAGCTGAAAATGAGAAATTTCTGGCTTTTTTCAGGAAATTCAAAAAAGATCCTCAGAAGAAGGCTGAAAAAGCAAGAAGAAAAGAAGACAAGAAGACACATGCATACTTCAAGTGTCCTGAATGCAAGAAGGAACTCAGAGTCCCCAGAGGCAAGGGAAAGATCAGAATCACATGTCCCCACTGCGGACATCAGTTTATAAAGAAGACCTGATATGTTCGGTTATGTTATGGCGAATGCCTCCTCGCTTTCAAAAGAGGAGAAGGAAGTATACAAAGCCCACTACTGCGGACTATGTAAAGTACTGAGAGAACATTATGGACAGAAAGCTATAATGGCACTCTCTTATGATATGGTATTTCTGGAAATGGTCCTTGCAGATCTAACAGACTCAGATGAGACAAAGGGGAAAGAGAGATGTATCCCCCATCCTGTGAAAGAACACGAATATATAATCACAGCTTATTCAGAGTATGCGGCAGATATGCAGATGCTCCTTGGGTACTACTCTCTTCTCGATAAAGTAAAAGATGAGGGAAAGGGAAAGAGCGAAGAGAAGAAGATGAGAGCCCTTCTTCCTGACCTCGAGAAGAAATATCCGAGAATTGCGGTAGCGATAAAAACAGGGCTGGATAGAATCGGAGAAAACGAGGAGAAGAATTCAAAAGATGCAGAGACTATGTCTCTTCTTTTCGGAACTATCCTTGGGGAAGTATTCGTTTATGATGATACATCATTCTTCCGAGATGATCTGAGAAGCCTTGGCTGTGCTCTTGGTCGTTTCATTTATCTTCTCGATGCATGGTGCGATAGAAAAAAAGATGAGAAAGAAGGTGCGTATAACCCCCTTTCCAATGACATAACAGAGAGCAGGATGAAAGAAATGCTCCTGGATGCAGCAGCCTCTGCTTCAGCAGCTTTTGAAAGACTGCCTCTGGATCAGCATATTTTCATTCTTAGGAATATCCTTTACAGTGGAATCTGGTCCAAATTCAAGGAAGAGAAGAAATGAGCGATCCATATAAAGTTCTTGGCCTTAGCCCGAATGCCTCAGACGAGGAAGTAAAGAAGGCCTATAAGACTCTTGCAAAGAAATACCATCCAGATGTAGCTGGAAACAATCCAGAAGCTGCAAGAAAGATGCAGGAGATAAATGCGGCATATGATCAGATTATAAACCATAAGGATAGTTATTCTTCCTCATCATCCTCTTCTTATGGCTATGGATATGGAGGATATAGGGCAGCAAGCGAGCAAGAAGAACCAATAGAGCTCAGAGCAGCTGTTGCATATATAAATGCAAGACGTTTCGTGGAGGCACTCAATGCCCTTGGCATGGTACCGATGGAAAAACGCTCTGGAAGATGGTACTACCTCTCTGCATATGCAAAAGCCCACACTGGAGACAGCGTAGGCGCTATGAGAGATATAGAGGTAGCTATTCAGAAAGAACCGGGTAATGTGACATATCTTGCATTCAGGGATAGGCTGACAGGGAGAAGATCAGCCTATGAAGACTACTCAAGGTCATTCGGAGGATTCAGTACAGGATTCTTCCCCTGCTGCTTCCCATTCTTCCCCTGCTGCTGCATTATCTAAGCTCCACAAAATCCCGAACGGCGGAACCGATCATTCTTGTAAGAAGATCTGGCAGATCTTCCAATGTAAGCGGCAATGTTTCGTTGAGCACATCAATGTAGATATGCATCACTCCCGAAATGAGAAAATCAAAAGTCCCTTTTATCTGGGCTTTCACCTTCGGATCAGATGCATAGTGCTGCATTGCCGTTGACTCAAGAAGATAATTCATAATCCTGAATCTGGATTCAATCATCGAATTACGAAAATCCTCAACGGAAAGCATCAGTCTGTAATACTCTTTATCTTTTGCAATGAGTGCTGAAAGCGCTTCAAAAAGAGGATGAGGATTAGCGATTATCAAATCAGGAGTCAGTTCTCCGAAAGCTTCATGCAATTCTGACATTGCAAGCTCCTTAACGGAATCTAATACCTCTCCTATATCACGGAAATGCGCATAGAACGTTCCCCTGTTGATATCAGCAGTGCGAACGATATCCGTTATAGTAATCTTCTCAAATGGCTTTTCCCGCATCATACTGATAAGCGCTTCACGAATGAGGCGCTTGGATCTAAGCGAGCTCCGGTATTCAGCCTTCGTTCGTTTCTTTTCCTCCATTCTCTGCCTCCCCTATGTTTCTTTTAGTTTAGTATGGATTGTTACAGAATGAAAGAAAATTGTTCATTCATTACTATTTAAAAATGTCGGAATTCAAGTTTTTACTATACTTAGAACGTGCTTTATACCAATATCTAACCCATCCTGATCAACAGGAGGAGCTATCCATGAAGCAACTTCTTTCAGGTCCTCTGAAGCGTTTCCCATAGCAATACCGAAGGCTGCATGTTCCACCATTTCGATATCATTTGCGCCATCGCCGAATGCCGCAGTTTCTGAAATATCCTCTCCAAGATATTCAAGAATACGATCAATTCCTGTTGCCTTGGTAATCCCATTCATGACAATTTCACCCATCATGCGGGAAGGAAGGCCAACAGTGTTATCAACAACGGAAAAACGTCCTTGAAGGTCTTTCCTTACATCTTCAAGGGCATAATTATCTGTAACATAAAGGAGTTTTATGACTTCAGTCCCTTCAGGGATATCATCAGAGACAATAAGAGAGGAAAGAGAAACCTCCTGCCCTGCATACTTCCTCATCTTACTACGCCAGAATTCAAGAGCTTCTTCGGAGACATAAGTTCCCTTCTCGCTCTGGACAAGCACCCTGAAACCTTTGCTTCTGCAATAAGAAAGGATGTAGTCCCGCTCAGCGGAGGTCATCACAGCCCTATAAATCTGCTTGCCATTTACGATGATATCAGCACCAGCTGAGAAAACTCCGCCGTCAAAACCTATCTCATAAACTGAATCGAGAACTTCAACAGGGCTTCTTCCTGTTGCCAGGAAAGCCCTGTGCCCATCTCTTCGAAGCTTCCTTATAGCTGCCACAGCACTATCAGGCGCGGAACGACCGAAAGGGAGGATTGTCCCATCTATATCGAAAAAGAAGTTCATCTATCCTCACCGACGAACTGGAATCCTGCCTCTGAAAGCTTTTCTTTGATTTCATTGATGTGATCGAAATTCCTGGTCTCCATCGAGACACGAAGTGTACAGTTATTGAGATATTTCTCATTTCCTGTTTTATCATGATGAACACCAACGACGTTCGCACCCGATGCAGCTATTATCGAGGAAACTTCCACAAGCTGACCTGGCTTATCCATAAGTTCAACTGTGATATCCGCAAGTCTTCCCTCTTTGATAAGAGCCCTATTTATAACCCTGGAGAGAATCGTCACATCTATATTTCCTCCGGAAACAAGACATACTGTCTTTCCCTTAAGAGGCACTCTATGGAACAAAGCCGCAGCTACGGAGACAGCACCAGCTCCTTCAGAAACCAGCTTCTGATTCTCCATCAGATTCAGAATAGCAACAGCTGTCTCATCATCAGAAACCGTAACGATATCATCAACGTATTTCTCGCAAAGCGAATAAGTAAGATCTCCTGGACACTTTACTGCGATACCATCAGATATAGTCGATACCGATGCGAGTGATTCCACCTTATGGTCATGAAGGGAATCCACCATCGAAGGAGCTCCGGAAGACTGCACACCATAGACTTTCACACTAGGCTTAAGCATCTTCACTGTAAATGCTACACCTGCGATAAGGCCGCCGCCTCCTACTGGAACGATTATCGAGTCAACATCATCAAGCTGCTGAAGGATTTCAAGTCCGATAGTCCCCTGCCCCGCTATTACATCAGGATCATTGAAAGGATGGATCATAGTGCGCCCGGTCTCTTCCATAATCTCCAGAGCACGGTTATAGGCATCATCATAAACACCCTTAACGAGCTCTACCCTTGCACCATATGCGCGAGTTGCCTCAACCTTTGAAATCGGAGCACCCTCAGGAATGCAGATTACAGCATCTATACCCTGTCTTGAAGCAGCAAGGGCAACCCCCTGTGCGTGGTTACCTGCAGAGCATGCAATTACACCTTTCTTCTTCTGCTCGTCTGTGAGACGGGAAATCTTATAATACGCACCTCTGACCTTGAACGAACCAGTAGTCTGAAGATTCTCCGTCTTGAGATAGACCTCATCAGACGGGAACATACGGGGAGCACGGATGAGATCCGTAACCCTTGCAACCTCCTTCAGAGCAAAGGAAGCTTGGTACACAGTATCTAACGTCAGCATGTACCAATAATACTTTTTCGCCCCCATCATGTCACGTAAAGCAAATAATTTCCTGCAAATTATTGATTATATGGTAAAATGAATACAAAAAGGGGGATTTATGAGTAAAAAGGGCAAGAAAACACCAATCAATATAGGAGATTGCCGTTTCAAACGTTCCGAAGAGACAAGGAAGCTGCTTTCTGCAACTCTGAAAAGACTTGTAAAGACAATGGATTACAATTCGATAGGTGTCTCTCAGATTATGAAAGAATCTGGAATGAGCAGGAACAACTTCTATTATCATTTCTCAAGCAAGGAAGCACTTGTCAGTTACATACTCGAGACGGATTTCAAGAAAGAAGTCGAGAAAGCTCATGACTATGATATCGGATGGGATACACTGGTCATATTCAGCAGAGCCTTTTACGCAAATCGCGTTTTCTACAAAGCCATAACAACTTCAGACATAATGAATCCAGCAACAAGGAAAATACAGGCTCTGATCTCTCCTCTACTGATAGAAGCTACCAGCAATATATTTCAGATTCCGAAGGAGAGAAACAGTTACTGCACGCTTGCTGCAGACTCCTTCATAGCTGCAATTCTCAGATGGATAGAATCAGATAACCCTGAAACACCTTATAACTTCCTCAGGAAATTCAAGGAACGAGCCATCTATCTTGCTGAGAGCTGTCTTATTTCACTTACTCCAACAGTGCCACTTTGGAAATCTGATATAGCAGACACTGAAAAGAGTTTGTATAATCCGGAATCATGAGAAGACTTTTTACCTCTGAATCAATTACAAATGGCCATCCAGATAAAGTATGCGATCAGATAGCCGATGGAATACTTGATGCACTTCTTTCACAGGATCCGCTTTCAAGATCTGCATGTGAAGTGACAGCAGAACCTGGTGCTGTACACATAATGGGAGAAATCACAACAAAAGCGAATGTTGACTACAAGGAAATTGCAAGGAAGGTTATCAGAAAGATAGGTTACACAAAACCTGAATATGGCTTTGATGATAGCGCCTCTATAACCTCCTCGATTCATCAGCAATCCAGTGATATAGCAATGGGTGTTGATTCTGCCTATGAAGATAGCTCCACACTCGGTGCTGGTGACCAGGGAATGATGTTCGGTTATGCGACAGATGAAACTGAAGAATGCATGCCTCTTGCGCTGTCGTTATCAAGAAATCTGACAATGGCCCTGAGAGATGCAAGAGAGAGTGGAAAGCTCCCGTTCCTCCGTCCAGATGGCAAGAGCCAGATTACAGTCGAGTACGATGGAAGGACTGCAAAAAGAATAGATACTGTCGTGCTATCAACACAGCATGATGAGGATATAAAGCTTGATGATCTGAGGCATGAGATTCTTGAGGAAATAATCAAGCCGAACCTTCCAGGGAATCTTCTAGATGAGAACACAAGATATTTTATAAATCCTAC